>JAICIH010000428.1 GCA_025924475.1 Bryobacteraceae bacterium | reverse complement strand
GGCTGCTAATAGAGAGGCCGCCGCCGTCTTGAGGGCGGATCGTCGTGTGGTCGGCAAAGTGCGCTCCTTCGTCTATGACAGCTTATCGCGGCTATTCCGCGGAAGCCAACAGCGGCTCCGGCTCCAGCTTTTTCGCGCCGCGGCAGATCGGAAGCACGAGCAGTGTCGCCATCGCGCACAGCAGCCCTGCAAAAAGAAATGCGCTTGTGTAGTTGCCAAGATACGTGCGTATGGCGCCCGCCGCGAATGCCGCCATCGCCGCACCCAGCTGATGGCCCGCGACAATCCATCCAAAAACGATCGAAGAGCGCTCTTTGCCAAACGCGTTCGCGGTCAAGCGCACAGTCGGCGGTACGGTGGCCACCCAATCCAGTCCATAGAAGACCGCAAAAAGCGAAAGGCCCGCAAATCGAATGTCGAAACTGAATGGCAGATACAGGAGCGAGAGCCCGCGTAACCCGTAATACCAGGCGAGCAAATAGCGATTGTCGAAACGGTCGGAGAGCCAGCCGGAAGACGTGGTCCCGATCAGATCGAAAATGCCCATCATCGCAAGCAAGCCCGCTGCTTTCACTTCTGGAATGCCGTGGTCCATGCAAGCCGGAATGAGATGCGTACCGATCAGCCCGTTGGTGCTGGCGCCGCAAATGAAGAAGCTCGCCGAAAGCAGCCAGAAATCGCGCGTGCGCGCAACCGAGCGCAACACGCTCACCGCGGATTCGGTGGCCGGCGCAACCGCCGGCGAACTCTCGTCCGCTTGCGCGCCATAAGCTGTAAGGCCAACCTCGTCTGGCCGCTCACGAATAAACAACAGCGCGAATGGGATAACGGCGGCCGCGCAGCCCGCAATCGTCAGCGCCGCCGAACGCCAGCCGTGGCGTTCGACCAACGCCGCGAGAATGGGCAGGAAGATCAACTGGCCGGTGGCGGTCGAAGCCGTCAGCACGCCCATGACTACGCCCCGCTGCGCCGCGAACCAGCGATTGACCACCGTGGCGCCCAGGACCAGCGCTGTCATTCCAGTGCCGCAACCTACCAGCACTCCCCACAACAACACAAGCTGCCAGGAAGCCGACATGCGCGTGGTGAGGGCCACCGCGGACGATACCACCACTAACGAACCGGCGATCACCCGGCGCACCCCGAAGCGGTTCATCAGCTCGGCCGCGAACGGACCGATGAGACCATAGAGCAGCAGGTTGACGGAAATCGCGAACGATATCGTCGCTCGCGACCAATGCAAATCGCGTTCCAGCGGTACGATCAAAACGCTGGGAGTCGCACGGACACCCGCCCCGATTAGCAGGACAAGAAAAGTAAGCGCCGCGACGATCCAGGCGTAGTGAAAGGAACGCTTGCCGGAAGAGAGACGCATGGCATTATGATAGAGACAGGTCTGTATCATGTCAAGTGACGCCGCCAAATCAGCGCGCGAACGCATCCTCGATACCGCTGAAGAACTTTTCTACCAGGAAGGCATCCGCGCTATCGGCATCGATACCGTTATCGAGCGCTCCGGCGTAGCCAAAATGAGCCTCTACCGGAATTTCGCGTCCAAGGAAGAATTGATTGCAGCGTTCCTCGCGCGCAGGAACGAGAAATACTGGCGCTGGTGGGACGGCATCATGGCACGCCATCCCGAATCTCCCGCTCGGCAACTCGAGGATCTGTTCGCCGCGTTACCCGAACGGATTTGCCGGCCCGGCTATCGCGGCTGTTCCTTCCTCAATGCCGCCACCGAATTTCCCGAGGCCGGACATCTCGGCCGTCGCGCCGCTCTCGAGCACTACGAGGAATTGCGCAAACGGCTCCTCGCCTTATGTCGTGGTATCAAAGCGCCCCGGCCAAAGCAGCTAGCCAATCAGCTCCTGCTCCTGATCGAAGGTGCATACACCGCGGGCGGAATTTTGGAATACCAGGATGCGGCAAAATCCGTCGTGGAGGCCTCCACGCATTTAATTCGAGCGCATTGCGCGGCTCGCTAGCGCCGTTGATCCGACAGCCCCACTAGAACTAGTCCGATGTTTCAAAAGGATATAGGAGTACGCCTATTTGTGCCAATTTGAAATGGCCGCCGCTGCCTGGGCGGCCATTTTCAATACATTTTGAATTGGCATGCAACGTGCTCACAGATGGCAGGCAAGGACAACATATGACATCTACAGCCACCCACCAGCCCATGCGAGAGCCACTCGAGCATTTCGTGATCTTGCAACTCGCCGAGATGCGCGAGCGCGAAAATCGTCTGCGCAAGACACTGGAAGAGCTCTCGGACGTTGATGCGTCCTCTCGCTCCCAGATTCTCTCCACTGAGCTTTGGCAACTGCGTCAATGCGCCGACAGACTCGATCAAATGATTGACACTATGACGGCGGCTCCCGAGCTCGTCGTCTAAGCTACGCTCGATTCCTGCAGCGCTTCTATCGGGTGCTTGTACTTGCACTCGGCATTGGGGCACTGCGCGACAGGTCCTGCCTTCAGGAACTTTTCGATCAGGTAACTGCTCCCACATTCCGGACACTTTTCCGGAATGGGTTTTCCCCAAGCCACGAAATCGCACTCAGGATATCGATTGCAGCCATAAAATGTCCGGCCGCGTTTTGAGCGCCGCTCCACGATTTCTCCTTCAGAGCAATTCGGGCACTTCACACCGATCGTTTTTTGCTTTACATACTTGCAGGCCGGGTAATTACTGCACGCTACAAATTCCCCATAGCGGCCATATTTCTGCACTAAGTGGTTGCCGCATTGTGGACACTTCTCTTCGAGCGGAACATCTTTGCGCTGCTCGCCGCCAATCTGTTTGGTGGTTTTGCAGTCCGGGTATCCGGAGCAAGCAAAAAATTGCCCAAAGCGCCCCTTCTTGAGCACCATCGGGCGCCCGCAGTTCTCACAGTATTCCTGCTCGTCCTGTTCCCCGAGAGCGGCCTTATCCACGTCGGGCAAATCCACTGTTAGTTCGCGGGTATTGGTGCATTCCGGATAGCCGGTGCATGCGATAAAGCTGCCGTGCTTGCCCCATTTGATGACCATCGGTTTACCGCACTTCTCGCAGACCAGGTCGGTCGGCTTCTCCATGCGTTTGATGTCGGTCATATTGCGCCCGGCGTGTTCCAGGTCCTTCTGGAAGCGCTCATAGAACTCGGCCATCGCCACGCGCCACTCGAGTTTGCCTTCCTCGATTTCGTCGAGTTCCTCTTCCATGCGCGCCGTGTAGCTCACTTCGAAGAGATCGTTGAAGCTTTCCAGAAGCAAGTCCGTAACAACCATGCCGAGTTCGGTCGGTATGAACTTTCCGCCTTCTTTCTTTACATACTCACGATCCTGGATCGTGGACAGAATCGAAGCGTATGTCGAAGGCCGTCCCACGCCGTCGGATTCGAGTTTTTTGACCAGCGTTGCTTCGTTGTAACGCGGCGGCGGCTCGGTGAAATGCTGCTCGGGCAGAATTTCTTTGAAGCGCAGCGTCTCGCCTTCGGCGACAACCGGAAGCTTATGCTTCCGGTCTTCGTCGTCTTCATCTGTCTGGTCCTTGCCCTCTTCGTAGACCTTTAAAAATCCTTCGAACTTGAGCACGCTGCCCGTCGCGCGGAATACATAGGGAACCTTGCTCTTTCCGTCAGCGGCTACATCGATCGTCGTCTGATCGAACAGCGCCGGCATCATCTGCGAGGCCACAAAGCGCATCCAGATCAGCCGGTATAATTTCAGCTCGTCTTCTGCCAAAAGTTTCTCGAGCGATTCCGGAGTACGCAACACGGAAGTAGGCCGGATCGCTTCATGCGCGTCCTGCGCATCTTTCTTGGTCTTATAAATGTTCGGCGACTTCGGCAAAAACTCCTGCCCATAGCGCTCGCTTACAAAACCGCGCACTTCCGTCAACGCATCCTCGGAAACGCGCGTGGAATCGGTACGCATGTACGTGATGAGTCCGACCGCGCCTTCCTTGCCCAGCTCTTTTCCTTCGTACAGACCTTGCGCCAGCATCATGGTGCGCTTCACGCTAAAGCGCAGCTTGCGCGAGGATTCCTGCTGCAGTGTCGAGGTGATGAACGGAGGAACGGGATTGCGCTTCTTCTCGCGCGTTGCCACTGACTTAACGACATAGGTCGCGCCATCCAGATCCGCGACAATCTCGTTGGCCGCGGCCTCGTTGCCGACCTCCGGCGTCTCCTCGCCTTTTTTGTTCAGTCGCGCCGTGAGCACCGGCGGCTTCTTGGCGTTCAGCGCGACATCGATGGTCCAGTATTCCTGTTTCTGAAACGCGCGAATTTCGCGTTCCCGCTCGACAATCAGCCGAACGGCGACCGTCTGTACGCGCCCTGCCGATAATCCGCGCCGCACTTTGTCCCATAACAGCGGCGAAATCTTGTAGCCGACCAGGCGGTCGAGCACGCGCCGCGCCTGCTGCGCTTCCACCAGATGCACATTCACCGCAAGCGGCCGCTCGAACGCTTTCTTCACGGCGGCGGCGGTGATCTCGTTAAACATCACCCGGAAGATGGCCGGCTTCGAAGCTTTCTTCGGTTCCAGCTCCTCTTTCAAATGCCAGCAAATCGCCTCGCCTTCACGATCCGGGTCGGCCGCCAGATAAACCGAGTCCACGCCCTTCGCCGCTTGTTTCAGTTCGGCAATGAGCTTTTTCTTCCCCTCAATCACCTCGTATCGAGGCGTAAAATCGCGCTCTACGTCGACCGCCAGATCTTTCTTCGGCAGATCCTTGACGTGCCCCAGCGACGCCTTGACGACGTACTCCTTGCCTAGATACTTCCCTATTGTTTTCGCCTTCGCCGGCGATTCGACGATGACGAGAGATTTAGCCATACCTGCTTCTTTTCTGACGATTAGTGAGTGTGAATTCCCGGCGTACCCGATGCGCC
>JAICIH010000427.1 GCA_025924475.1 Bryobacteraceae bacterium | reverse complement strand
CCATGGCGGTTTTCAATTCAGACGAGCGAGTACGGCACGCAGGGCAGAAAGTCAGGTGAAGCCGTGCGGCGACTGCGCTGCGCCAAGGGAGTTCGCCGTCGGCAGCTAGGAGAAGTTGTTCGTCCGATAAATGTGTCGAGAGTCGCATGCGGTCACCCTTTGTCGGCGCGAGCGATGCGGCGCAGAGAGCGGGCTAAGGACCCTGCCACCGAGCCTAGCGAGATCCCAAGGATTTCGGCGATTTCGCGATAGCGAAGGCCCTCGGCGCGTAACGCCAGACAACAACGGTCCTGCTCCGGAAGCACGCGCACTAAAGACTCGAGCCGCGTTTGCCTCTGCGCGGCTGCGGCCTGCTGCTCCGGATTCAGAGCGGAGTCGACATGCACGTCTGCGTCGAAGTGGATGGAAACTTCCATGCGCCGATTCGCGGCTATGCGGCGCTTCAAGCCTAGATTGTGAGCGACACGGAAAACCCAGCCGCGGAGATTGTGGCGAGGCTTTCGATCGACCACATGCTGGAACAGGGCGAGGAAGACTTCCTGCACTACTTCTTCGCCATCCTCCAGGCTCAATCCGGAGGAGAGCAGATAACGAAGAAGTCCGTTACGCCAGGCGTCGAATAAGAGCGAAATCTCTTCTTCAAAACGCGCCACGTGAGCCGAGCGGGCATGCGGCTGTCCCTCGAAGGGAATGGTCAATGGAGGCAACTGTTGAGATTGTAATGCAGCGCGTCAGTCCAGCGCGGCGTCGGGAATTTCCAGCAGCGTGCGGGTCCCTTCTCCCTGTGTGCTGTCGATAGTGAATCGATAGTGCATCCCGAACAGGACGCGGAGACGTTCGTTCACGTTGCTGACGCCGATGCCGGATTCGAACAGCGTCCCGAGCTTCGATTCGGGAATTCCGACGCCGTCGTCTTCAATTTGAATATGAAGACGCGCGCCCTCGAGCCAGGTACGAAGACGAATCGTCCCCCCATCGAGCTTGCCGGCGAGTCCGTGCCGGATGGAGTTTTCGACAATCGGCTGCAGAATCATGCTGGGAACGAAGCGATCGAGAGTGCCGGGGCCGATCTCTTTCTGGAAACGCAGTTTATCGCCGAAGCGCACCATTTCGATGGCGAGATAGTCGTCGATAAAAGAAATTTCTTCGCGGAGGGGAGAATAGTTTTCGGTTTTGCGGAGCAGACGCCGCATAATCTTGGACAAGCGGTAGATCATGTTGCGGGCGTTGTTCGGATCGATCCGGATGAGGGTGGATATCGAGTTCAGCGTATTGAATAGAAAATGCGGATTGATCTGGTTGGTGAGCGCGGTAAGGCGCGCTTCGGTAAGGCGGGCGCGCTGCATCTCAACCAGCCGCTCGGCGCGAAAACTGCTCCAAACGCGAATGGGGAGGGAAACGGCAAAGAGCGTGGTAGCGGCGGAGGAGACAAAAAGCCCAAGATGAAGCGTTTCGCCATCGAACATAAAAAATGTATTGCGCTGCACAAACAGTTTGTGAACACCCCAGCGAAGAAGTTCGGTCACTGTCACGAGCGCGTTGCAAGCGATATTGAAGGCGGCCAATTCGACCACGCGGCGCTGAATGGCATTGCGGTTCAGACGGAGCGCCTGGCGCAGAAAACGATAGAGGTTCAGATCGACGAATGGCGAGAAATACCAGATATCTTCTTTGCGCGGGGCCAGGTCGTGCATAAGCGCGCCGATCAATCCGGCGGCGGAAAACAGCGGCATGGACATCAGCTTGCCGGTGAACATGTCGGGCAAGGATACGCAAATACCGGTGATGAGCCCGCTGACATAACCGCCCAGCATGCCCGCAATGACCGCGCCTTCAAGCGCCAGATCGACGAATTGATACGCGTGGTGGCTGAGAATGCGAACCTCGGCGCTCGCGCCGAAAAGAACGGAGAAGATGAAGGCAAGCTGGACGCGATCGGCGACCGAACGCTCGTCGCGCAGCAGAATTTTCTGGATGCGGCCAAACCGCATAAGGATGCTCGCGATAGCGGCCGAGACTGCCACTTTCAGCAGCAGCGCGGCCAATTGTTGTTCGGTGAGCATCGACGGCTTCTATAATAGTGGGTGACATCGTTTCCTCCAGCTTCCAATTGAATAAGATCGCCGAAGCGAACTTCCCGACTCGCTTCGGAGAATTTCGCATATTCGGCTTTGAAGGCGTTCGCGGGGACCAGACCGAAGAAGCGCTGGGCCTCAAGCTGGGCGATCCGAGCCCTGAATTGGGCCCGTTGCTGGTTCGCATTCATTCGCAATGCCTGACCGGCGACGTATTTCACAGCCTTCGTTGCGATTGCCGCTCGCAACTCGAATTGGCGCTCGATCAGATTGTGGCCGAGGGCCGCGGATTGTTGATCTATGAGCACCAGGAGGGCCGGGGAATCGGGCTGCTGAACAAGTTGCGCGCCTACGAACTGCAGGACGGCGGGCTCGACACGGTAGAGGCGAACGAAAAGCTGGGCTTCAAAGCGGATTTGCGGGATTATGCGCTGCCGGCGGCAATTCTGAGATACTTCGGCGTGAAAGAAGTGCGATTACTGTCGAACAATCCCGATAAGGTGGCCGCGCTCGAAAGCGCGGGAATCCGGGTAGTGGAGCGAGCGCCATTAGTGGCGCCGCCGCTCGAGACCACGGCGGAGTATCTGAAGACCAAGCGGGACAAATTAGGGCATCTGTTTTAAGCAGGGCGTTACCATGAGGGAGACTCCACATGAGCCTGGAAGACGTAGCCAAGCGGGCGCGCGTGTCGTCTGCGACGGTGTCGCGCGTGCTCAACAATCTCGACGTAGTTAAGAGTTCGACGCGCGCTCGTGTGATGAAAGCGGTCGCCGAGCTGAATTATCATCCGAACCTGCACGCGCGGACGCTGGCCGGCGGACAGAGCCGCACGCTCGGAATCGTAGTTTCCAACATGGAGAATCCGTTCTTTTTCGACGTGTTTCAGTCGTTGGAATCGGATGCTCATGCGCATGGCTATGAAGTAGTCGCTGCCAATACGGGTTATGAACCGGAGCGGCTGGTCTCGAGCATTCGTTTGATGATGGGCCGCCGCGTGGCCGGATTGGCCGTAATCGTCTCCGAGATGGATGCGGCGCTGAAGACCGAACTGGCTGAAGGCGAAATGCCGGTGGTGTTTTACGATGTCGGCGCGCCAGGTAAGAAGAGCACCAATATACGCGTGCAGTATCGCAAGGGCATTGAAAAGATCGTTCAATACCTGCACAACCTGGGCCACACGCGGATGGCGTTCATCGGGCATCACGCGAAGCTGGCGCCTCTCGACGAGCGCAAGAAAGCGTTTCTCGAAACCGTGGCGCGCTATTCGCCGCATTTGGAGATTACGAGCGAGGCCGATGCCGACGGTCCGGAAGGCGGAAGGAAAGCAGCGCGGCAGCTTTTGGCTTCGAACTTCACTCCCACGGCTATTATTTGCGTGAACGACTTTACCGCGATTGGTGTGCTGCGTGAGCTGCGCGATCAAGGCCTGCGCGTTCCCGAGGATATTTCGGTGACCGGGTTCGACAACATCAAGCTTTCGGAATTTTGTTTCCCGGCGCTTACCACCGTGCATATTCCGCGCGACCGGATCGGGCACAGCGTTTTCGCCAGTCTGGTTCCGAATGCGGATGGCGGCACCGCGCCTAGCCGCGAGATTCTGATCGATCCGGAGTTTCTCGTGCGGGATTCTACCGGCGTGGCGCGCGAAATCTGATTATGGAATTCAGAAAACTAGGACGTTCCGGATTGAACGTTCCGGTGCTCAGCCTGGGCACGGGAACGTTTGGCGGAGGCAACGAATTTTTCAGAGCCTGGGGATCGAGCGGCGTAGCGGAAGCCACGCAGTTGGTGGATATTTCGCTCGACGCCGGGCTCAATATGTTCGACACAGCCGATGGATATTCCAACGGCGCGGCGGAAGAAATTTTAGGGAAAGCGATTCACGGGCGCCGCAATCGCGTGATCATTTCCACCAAAGCGGGTTTCCGAACCGGGGAGGAGCCGAATGCGGTTGGATCTTCGCGCCAGCATCTTTTGGAAGCGGTCGAAGGAAGTTTGCGGCGGCTCCAGACCGACTACATCGACTTGTTCCAGATTCACACGTTTGACGCCATGACGCCGGCGGAAGAGACGCTGGCGACGCTCGATGAGTTGGTCAGGAGCGGAAAGATCCGCTATATCGGCTGCTCGAATTTCTCGGGTTGGCATTTGATGAAATCGCTGGCGGTTTCCGATCGTTATGGCTATAGCCGCTACGTGGCGCATCAGGCCTACTATTCGCTGGTAGGGCGAGATTATGAATGGGAGCTGATGCCGCTGGGCATTGAGGAAGGCGTGGGCGCGGTGGTCTGGAGCCCGCTCGGCTGGGGACGCCTGACGGGAAAGCTCCGGCGCGGCGCCCCACCGCCGGCCGTCAGCCGGTTACAATCGCAAGCGGTCGTGGACAAGGGACCGGTGATCGCGGACGAGTATCTGTACCGGGTTGTGGATGCCATTGATGAAGTTGCCAAAGAGACCGGCAAGAGCGTTCCGCAAATTGCTCTGAACTGGCTACTGCAGCGGCCTACCGTTGCGAACGTAATTGTCGGCGCGCGGAATGAGGAGCAGTTACGGCAGAATCTCGGCGCAGTAGGTTGGCATCTTACGGCTGAGCAAGTGGCGAAGCTGGATGCGGCTAGCGCGGTTACTCCGGCATATCCCTATTGGCATCAGCGAACAAATCCCGAACGTAATCCCCCACCGGTATAGGGCTAATTGCGAAACGTCTTTTACCTCGCTATCATTCTGGGACAGACCTAATCAGAGCCTTGGGGCGTAGCGGCCTCCGAAGCACAGGAGTGGTGTGTGTCCTTGCGTCTTCTTACTGTTATCTGTTGTTGCGGCTTGCTTGCGGTGCCGTCGAT
>JAICIH010000426.1 GCA_025924475.1 Bryobacteraceae bacterium | reverse complement strand
CGCCTTTCACTCCAACAGAAGCGGGAATTGGCATGTTTGGCGGATGAATGCGGACGGCAGCGATCCGCGCCAGCTCAGCATTAGCCTTCGCGACGGCAATTGGCCGCAATTTACGCGAGACAGCAAATTTGTGGTGTTCCACCAATCGGATGCCAGGGGCGCATTCAATGTCTGGAAAACTCCCGCGGACGGCGGCCCCCCCGTCCGGCTCACGAACGCCGCGGTCATGCATCCCGCGGTTTCCCCCGTCGACGACAAGATAGCCGCCTGGTACAGTCCAACGGCTGCCAATCCGCGCTGGCAGTTGGCGATTTTTTCTCCGGAAGGCGGCGAGCCTCTACGGACCTACACTCCCACACCCGACGCGAAACCGGACACCCGCTTGCGCTGGACTCCGAAAGGCGATGCCATCGGTTTCATGGACTACGCCAATGGCGCGTCCAATATTTGGCTGCAGCCGATTGATGGACGCCCGCCGCACGCCATCACGTCCTTTAGTTCGGGCGACATTTATGCGTTCGATTGGTCGAAAGACGGACGCCTGGTCTATTCGCGCGGGCTGATTTCGGCGGACGTCCTGCTGATTCAGGATCGAAAGGCACGGTAGTGAGCGACATTCCGCAAAGCGATGCTCCGCAAGAGGTAACCCGGCTGCTCGCGCGCTGGGGTCAGGGCGATCGGAACGCGCTCGAAGATCTGACACCGTTGGTTTATAACGAGCTTCGCCGGTTGGCGAAGGCGTATCTGCGGCGTGAGCGTCCGGACCACACGCTGGAAGGCACCGCTTTGGTGCATGAGGCGTATTTACGGCTGGTGGATCAGCGCGCAGGCATGGAGTGGCGGAATAGAAATCATTTCTATGCGCTGGCGGCCGAGCTGATCCGGCGAATTCTGGTCGATCACGCCCGCGCGCGTGTGGCGGCCAAGCGCGGCGGAGATTCTTTCAAACTGTCTTTGAGCGACGCCATGGAGCCGGCTGATGACAAGGATGTGGACCTGGTGGCGCTTGACGACGCCCTCGCGCTGCTGGCGCGGCACGATCCACAGCAGAGCCGGATTGTTGAGTTGCGCTACTTTGCCGGGCTGACGATCGAAGAAACGGCCGATGCGCTCGAAATTTCCCCGGCGACAGTGAAACGCGACTGGGCGGTGGCCAAAGCGTTTCTGAAACGGGAAATGCTGCGCCGGTGAGCCAAAATGCCCTCGCCTTTCGCATATATAGGCGAGGACACAAAATGGGCACCGCCCTGCTTTCTTTACAACAAACTTCCACCGATTCCCGCCTGGCGCGCTCCATCTGGTTTCGGGGAGCGCTCATTACGGTGCATGCCGATTCTCAAGATACGAACGGCCAATTCGCGCTCTTTGAGATGAGCGGCTGTCCCGGCGCCGAACCTCCGCTCCATGTGCATGAAAACGAGGATGAAATGTTCTATGTGCTGGAAGGGCGGCTACACGCTTATCGAGGGAGCGAGGAGATGACGCTCGATGCAGGCGATTCGGCATTTCTGCCGCGCCGGGTGCCGCATACATTCAAAATCGCTTCGAACTTCGCGCGCGCGATCGTCTACGTGACGCCAGGCGGCTTCGAAGGATATTTTCGCGATTTAGGCGAGCCGGCCGGCAAATTAGCGCTACCGAATTACGTACCGCTAGTGAGCATTCCGGAGATGGTGCGTGTTGCCAAGCGGTATGGCATAACCATTTTCCCTTGATTAAATTCTTTGCTGGCTGACAATAAACATCACAAGTCGTTGATCTTGAAACTGAGCCGCGACCGCGAGGGAGCGGTAACACTCGCCCCTGTTTGGTTGCGGCTCCGCTGCCATGCATTACTACACGTGAAAATCTTTGCTGCTTGCGACGATTCTGAGGGTAGTCGGGAACCAGAGCCGTGTCGCTATCGCGCAAGATGCCGAAAACCGAGCCACGGAGCGTAAGCGACGCCAGAATGAAAGCGGCGACCATTGCGGCAATTTAATTGGTTGCGGCTACGCTACGTTGTGGGGCGGATTGGAAATCCGCGGCCGATTGGCAATCGGCCTGTTCAAGACTCCGAACTAGCCGCTACTCCACCGTAACGCTCTTCGCCAGATTCCGCGGCTGATCCACATCGCAGCCGCGTTTCACCGCAATGTGATACGCGATCAACTGCAACGGAATCATCTCGAGCAGCGGCAACAACAGCTCTCGCGTCACCGGAATCGTGATGACGTAATCCGCCATCTTCGCGACTTCGTCATCGCCCTCGCAAGCCACCGCGACAACCTTCCCGCTGCGCGCCTTTACTTCCTGAATATTCGAAAGCGTCTTCTCGTAGTGAACGCGGCTCTCTTCCGATTCCGGATCGCGCGTCGCGAGAACCACTACCGGCAGGTTCTCATCGATCAACGCATTGGGTCCGTGCTTCATCTCGCCTGCCGGATACCCTTCGGCGTGAATATAGGAAATCTCTTTAAGCTTCAGCGCCCCTTCCAGAGCAATCGGAAAATGAATGCCGCGCCCCAAATAGAGAAAATCCTGCGCCCGCGAAAAATCTTTCACCAGGTCGTCGTAAATCGCCGTCTGGGAAAGCACATGTTCGAGCTTGCCGGGAATCTGCATCATCTCCTGCACCAGCCCGCTCGCCGCTTCTTTGCTCAACGTGCCGCGTACCTGCCCCAGGTACATTCCAAGAATCAACAGCGCAGTAATCTGCGAAGTAAACGCCTTCGTCGAGGCCACGCCGATCTCCGGACCGGCATGCGTAATCAATGTCCCGGCCGCTTCGCGCGTGATCATCGATCCCACCACGTTACAAATCGCGAGCGTCTTCGAGCCTTTCTGCTTCGCCTCGCGCTGCGCCGCCAACGTATCGGCCGTTTCTCCGGATTGCGAGATCACCACCGTAAGCGTATTGGGCTGGATGATCGGATCGCGATAGCGGAACTCGCTGCCATAATCCACCTCCACTGGCAGCCGCGCCAGCCGTTCGATAATGAATTTCCCCGCCAGTCCGGCATGCCAGCTCGTGCCGCACGCCACAATCTTCACCTGCTGGAACGCCTTGAAATCGGCCTCCGAAATGTCCACCTCGTCGAGGAAAACGCGCCCGCTTTCCTGGCCGACCCGCCCGAGCAGTGTGTCCTTAATGGCGCGCGGCTGCTCGAAGATTTCCTTGAGCATGAAATGCTTGTAGCCGCCCTTTTCCGCCATGATCGGGTCCCACAGAATGTGGGAGACCGGCCGGCGCACCGTCTTCCCATCGAAATCCGTGAAGCGCACGCCCTCGGCCGTAAGAATCGCCACATCGCCGTCGTTTAGAAAAACGATGTCGCGCGTATAACTCAGGATGGCCGGCACATCCGACGCCACAAAAAATTCTTCCTGCCCCAGCCCGACCACCACCGGCGGGCCCGAGCGCGCCGCCACGATCTTTTGCGGATCGCTGCTCGAAATCACGCTGATCGCAAACACGCCGGAAATTTCCTTGAGCGCGGCGCGCACCGCGTTCTCGAGACTGCCGTTCAGATGCTTCTCGACCAGGTGAGCAATGACTTCGGTGTCGGTTTCGGTTATGAACTGGTGCCCTTCCGCCGTCAGTTGTTTTCGCAGTGCCAGGTAATTTTCGACGATGCCGTTGTGGACCACTACAACCTTGCCCTTGCAGTCTCGGTGCGGATGCGCGTTCTCTTCCGTGGGGCGCCCATGCGTCGCCCAGCGCGTGTGCCCGATGCCGTAAGAGCCAGCCAGCGGCTTGTTGCGGATAACTTCTTCGAGATTACGCAGTTTGCCCGAAGCGCGCCGCACGTCCAAACACCGGTCCCCCGAAAAGACCGCTACCCCCGCCGAGTCATAGCCGCGGTATTCGAGCCGCCGCAATCCATCTACAATGACCGGAACCGCCTCCCGGTTGCCGATATACCCCACGATTCCGCACATAAATAGAAAGAGCGCCGCGCTAGTCTAAGATCTCAACCCGGTAGTCCTCTATCACCGGATTAGAAAGCACGTCCCGAGCCACTTCGTCCAGCGCCCGCACCGCAGCTTCCCGCGACGCGCCTTTTGCCAAGCCTATCTCAAAATATTTGCCCTGGCGCACGCTGGCGATCTCATGATGCCCCATTCCGTTCAGCGCCGAACAAATCGTCTGTCCCTGCGGATCGAGGACGGTTGGTTTCATGGAAACGTATACACGTGCGGTCATAAATTCAGGAACTTCTATTGTAGAAAGCGCATACCGAAACATTTCCTGAAATTTTGTTCTAAATCTGCTATATGTATCCGAAGAGAACGTTAAGGAGAATCACGCATCGTCAAGATTTGCATTCTCGCAAGCAGCAGCGCCGGTAATTCGGCGTTCATTGCTACCGGCCGCACCCGCATCCTGGTCGATGCCGGCCTCAGCCGCCGCGAGATTGCCAAACGCTTGGCTGCCATCGGGGAAGACATCGATACGCTCGATGCTGTCCTGGTCACCCACGAGCACAACGATCATGTCTGCGGTCTGCCTGCTCTGGCGAAACACCGTCGCCGTCCCGTCCCCATTTACCTCACACAGGGTACCGCGCCCTACATCTTATGGGGTGACGCGCAGCCGCCTCTCGAAACTTTTCAAGCCGGCCGAAGCTTCACCATCGGCGATTTCGATATTTCCAGTTTCACGATTCCACACGACGCCACCGATCCGGTCGGCTACACGGTCTCGGCGCATGGCATCAAAATCGCCGTGGCCACCGATCTTGGTTATGTCACTGATTCGCTGCGCGTCCACATGCGCGCCAGCGATCTGGTCATCCTCGAATCGAATCATGACCTAGAAATGCTGCGCGTCGGCCCCTACCCGTGGTCGGTGAAGCAGCGCGTAATGGGCCGTCGCGGCCACTTATCGAATGAAGTCGCCGCTGGATTCATTCAGAACGATCTCGATTCCCGCGTCTCCACGCTGATCCTGG
>JAICIH010000425.1 GCA_025924475.1 Bryobacteraceae bacterium | reverse complement strand
TTTTGGGGTCGATGGCGCGGATGGCTCCGTAACCTTCCTCTTCGGTCTTGAAGTTGGGAAGCGCACGGCTGCGGCGCCGGGCGGCCGTTTGAGCGGCGGTGGGCGGCGGACGTGGGCCGCGGCGATCCATTCCTGTGCCGGTATAACGCTGGCCTTCCACCCAGCTGCCGGGGTCGCCTTTCGGCGAATTGCCGCCGGAGTTTTCCCAGGTGGGAATGTAGAAGAGTTTGGTGAGAGGGCTATAGGATGGCGGATACCAATTCGTTCCGCCCTGGTTACCTGGTTCGATCAGGATGCCGCCCATCGGCTTCGGCCAGCGTTTGGGATCTTTGATCGGCCGGCCGTTTTTATCGAAGCCGAGATTCCAATTCTGCTTGACGAAGTTTTTGCCTAACAGGAATTCGCCGGTTGTACGGTCCAGTACGTAGAAGAAGCCGTTGCGGTTTGCCCAGAGCATGACTTTGCGCGGGCGGCCTTGCCAATCCATGTCCACGAGCACCGGGACCTGGGTGGAATCCCAATCGTACTCGTCGCCCGGCGTGAACTGGTAGTGCCATTTCAGCTTGCCGGTGTCGGTGTCGAGCGCGATGACGGAAGCGGAATAGAGGTTGTCGCCGGGAGTACGCGGATCGCCATTCCAACCGGGATTAGGATTGCCGGTGCCCCAGAAAGTCAGATTTGTTTCGGGGTCGTACGCGCCGCCGTTCCAGATGGGACTGCCGCCGTGCTTCCAGGAATCACCGGTCCATGTTTTCGCTTCAGGCTGATCGGCGGAGGTCGGGGCGGTCCAGAAGCGCCATAGTTCTTTGCCGGTTTTGATGTCATACGCCGAAACCCAACAGTTGGCGCCGGCTTCGTTGGTGGCCGGGCCGAGAATCACCATATTGCGAACGATGAGCGGCGCAACGTTGTACTGGTAGCCTTTTTGCCATTTTGCCATCTCCACATCCCAGATCACATGGCCGGTTTTGGTATCGATAGCGAGCAGATGGCAATCGACGGTGGCCCAGAACAGCGTGTCGCCGGCTATGGCCATGCCTTTGTTCACTTCATAAGCGTTGTAGTAGGCTTTCGGATCGAGCGGATGCGGGAGCTTCCAGTACATGCGGCCGGTGACAGCGTCGAGAGCGACGGCTTCGAGCGCCGTGCCGGTGTACATGATGCCATCCACAACCAGCGGCGTGTTTTCCATCTTGGACTGGTTGTTGCCGGTCTTCATGTAGATGGGATGGTAGACCCACTTCATCTGCAGATTCTTGACGTTGCCGGTGTTGATCTGATTGAGCGGGCTGAAACGGATGCCGGCATAGCTGCCTGAATACGTGAGCCAGTTCTGCGGTTCTTTGTCGGCGTGAAGAAGTCGTTCGTAGGTGACTTGCGCTGGCAGTAGGCTGGCGGCCAGGGCGGCTGACAGGAGCAGGCGTGTTTTCATGGCTGGTTGGGCGAGTGCAATGTTCTGGGTAATATAATACGCCTTCGGCGGCGAATATGGTACGCCGTCTTAAAAAAATAGCTTTTTACCGGTTGTGAAAAAATCAGGTACAGAGAGCCGCGCCTGCATTCAGCGATTTTTTGTTTTCAGCAGCTTAATGCACGGCGCTTCAGTCAGTCCCTAATTTTTTCGCAGTCCGTCGCGCGCGGCTCGGTTCGGAGCACTTAGCGGAGAATGCGGTAGAGGCTGCTGTATTGGTCGGTCCACATTCGGAATCCGGGAATGGGATCGATAGGCCGGGCGGCGGGAGCGATGGACGGCAGGTCGAAAAAGCCGGGCCGGGAGGTGACGAGCACCCAATCGGAGGAGGATTCTTCGTTTGTTTCGTTGCCATCGTAGGAGAGCAGCATGGCTGGCTTGCGGCGCTCGGCGGCCGCGAGCGCAATGACGGGCGCGAGTGAAAGATACTTGTTCGAGACGTGGATGGCGAGAGCGCCGTCCGGCTTGAGATGCCGCCAATATAGGGCGAAAGCTTCCTGGGTGAGAAGATGCACCGGGACGGAGTCGCGCGAGAAGGCATCGAGGGCGAGGAGATCGAACATGCGGGGCGGTTCGCGCTCGAGCGAGAGCCGGGCATCGCCCGAAATAATCGCGTGCGGGGCCGGGCAATCACGTAGAAACGTAAATTCAGTGGCCGCAATTTTTTCGACGTTCGGATTGATCTCGTAGAAGTCGTATCGATCGACAGGTCGCGCATAAGCGGCGAGCGTTCCGGCGCCGAGGCCGACGATACCGGCGTGCAGCGGCCCATCGGCCATAAGGGCAGCCAGCGCGCGGCCGACGCCGGAATCGCGAGCGTAGTAAGTGGTGGGGTAGCGGCGATTTTCGGGCCGGAGAAATTGCTCGCCGTGATCGATCGTGCCGTTGCGCAGCACGCGGACGGGGCCGAGCGGACGCGGCATTTCGTTGTCGTATACGACGAGCGAGCCGTAGAAGTTGCGGAGCAGCAGCCGGGAGTAAGCGAACGATTTCCAGGTTTCGCGAGCAAAAATTCCCGCAAAGCCAAACACGAAACCGGCAGCCAGCGTAAACCCGATGAGGCGTGTTGGGGACGAGCCGCGTGCGATCCAGAGCAAATACAGGAGCAGAAATCCGGTGAGAGAGAGAACGATAGGCAGATCGTAAAGAGCATTGAAACAATACGGCGCCAGTAAGGCGATGAACAAACCGCCGAGCGCGCCGCCGGCGGCAATCGACAAGTAATACGCAGTTAATTGCGCTGGTGCGGGACGGCGGCGCGCCAGCTCGCCATGGCACACCATAAACAGCACGAACGTGGCGGCTGAAAGCAAGGCGATTACGGATTTCAGGTCAAGTGACTGGGTATCGGAGATTCGTTCGGCGGAGAAAATCAGCCAGCCGCTCACCGGCAGAGAAGCGGCGGCCAGCGGAGCGAACAGCCAGCGGCGATACCAGCGGCCGCTTGCGAAACACAGGATAAAGCTGAGCAGGTACAGGCACAGTGGCAATACCCAGAGAAAGGGAATCGCGGCGATGTTCTCTGTGAGATGGCCGGTTACGGCGAGGAGCAAAGCGGACGGGCAAGCGGCGAGCGCGATCCAGAGCAGGCAGTCGGATAGAACGGGGACGGTAGCGGCGGCGGTTTCCGGTGGCGCGCGGCGCGTACGCCATGCAACGGCCGCGCAAAGAATCGCGAACGCACCATACGCTAGCGACCAGCTCCAGGCCTGTTGATGGCTTGTCAAGTAGGGCTCGACGAGAGCCGGGTAGGCGAGCAGGCCGGCCATCGATCCGGCGTTCGAGAGCGCGAAATAGCGGTAGGGCAGGCCATCGCTGTGCGAGCGCGCATACCAGGATTGGAGCAGCGGGCCGGTTGCGGAAAGCAGAAACCAGGGCAGGCCAACCGTTGCTGTGAGCAGGCCGAGAATGCGCCACAGCGGGTTCTCCGCCTGATTGGAATTCCAATGGGAAGCCGGCAGGATGGGAAGCCAGAATAAACTCAGCGCGAGTAGCGCGAGATGAATGATGCGCTGGGTGGCTG
This sequence comes from Bryobacteraceae bacterium, assembly GCA_025924475.1. Classification (GTDB taxonomy): domain Bacteria; phylum Acidobacteriota; class Terriglobia; order Bryobacterales; family Bryobacteraceae; genus Bog-105. The sequence continues at coordinate 1,445 of JAICIH010000425.1, read as the reverse complement.
GGGCGCGCCGGTTGAGCCAGTGCGCATACGCATAACCGGCAAGCAGCGCTAACTGGAAAAACAGCAGACAAGCTGTCCAGACGGCGGCCGAGCCACCGAACCAAGGCAGGATCAGCTTTGCGATCAGCGGTTCGACTTCAAAGAGAAGAAAGGCGCTGAGGAGAATCGCCGATCCGAAGAGCAAGGCCTGGAGTTTGCTATTTGCCGTCGTGCTTCACCAAAGGCGTCACAACACCGGTATGACCGGTGTGGGACGAAATCTCATTTTGGCTATTTCGCGTTGGCTTTGAACCAGTCGGCTCCCGCTTGCGCAACTTGGCCGTCCTGCGATGCGGCGCCGCCGCTGACGCCGATTGAGCCGACTATTTTGCCGTCAATGATAAGCGGAATTCCTCCCTCAAAGGGAAGAACATCGAGCTTGAGGAGCGCAGTGGTTCCTTTGGTGAGAGAATCGGCAAAATCTTTGCTGGGCGATTTGAAAATGACAGCCGTTCGAGCTTTCTTTTGAGCGACTTCAAGGCTGCCGATGGGCGCGGAATCCATGCGCTCCAGGCACAACAGATTGGCACCATCGTCGAGGATGGCGATCACCATCGCCCAGTGGCTTGCCAGCGCTTTTTTCTCCGCTGCCTGCGCGATCTGCTTCGCGATATCGAGCGTCAGGCTAGGCTTACGTGGGAGATCCGCGGCGCGGACGAGAGTCGCGCATAGAAGCACCGCTAGACCGCAGAGGATCGATTTTTGAGACAGAATCTTCATAACAATACCTCTGCAAGGATAGACCGAGTATGTATTCGGTAGCAAGCGCTATATGTCAGCAGGCTTCGGCGACCGCGCGGCCCTGGTAGCGTTTGTGAAACACGCCGTCCTTCATGATGGCGAGCAGCGAGTGACGATCCTGGAACAGGCTCAGATCCAGGATCGGATTTCCATCGACTACAATCAGGTCCGCCAAATAGCCCTCGCGCACGCGTCCGAGCTTTTCGCCGGTGGTGCCAGCCCAGGCTTCGCCACTATAGGCGGTTGCCGCGCGCAGAGCCTCCCAAGGCTCGAAGCCGAAGAGATTGACAAAATGTTCTAGGTCGCGCGACTCGGTGCCGTGCGGCAGCCAGGCGAAACCGTAGTCGCCGAACGGCAGAATCTTAATGCCGGCAGAGTGCATCTTGCGCATGACTTTGATGCCTTCTTCGAGTTCGCGCTTGTTACCGATCATTTCGGCCACGTCGGTTGTGATGCCCCACTCGGCGGCCTCATAAGTGGTGTTATAGCGGGCGGCGATCGCTGGAGAGACATAGTGTTTGTGGCGCGCCGCGGCGAGGGCATCTATGGTTTCGTCGGTCGCAAACGTCGCATGAAAGATGAATTCGACGCCAAATTTGAGGCACTGGCGTACGGAAGAATCGGCATGCGCGTGGGCGGCAATTCTCTTGCCGACGTTCTGCGCG
>JAICIH010000424.1 GCA_025924475.1 Bryobacteraceae bacterium | reverse complement strand
ACGCCGAACGATTTCCGTCGGCGTCCCTCCACGGGAACTACGGCGGACTCGGGCCGAACCCCGCTTCGACCCACGGCGTTTTCGCCGTGACCGGCACGATCAATGTTCCTATCTGGCAAGGCAACCGGACCAAGGGCGATATCCAAGAAGCCGAAGCGGCGCTCGATCAGCGTAAGGCCGAGTTGGCGGATCAACGCGGCCAGATCGAACAGGAGGTGCGCAACGCTCTGATCGAATTGCAAACGGCGGCAGGCCAGGTGCGCGTGGCCGAGAGCAACCGGGCGCTGGCTAATGACACGCTGGCGCAGGCGCGCGACCGTTTTGGGGCGGGTGTTTCCACGACGCTCGAAGTGGTCCAGGCGCAACAGCAGGTCGCCAGCGCCGAGAGCGATTACATCTCGAGCCTGTTCTCCTTTAATCTGGCGAAGCTCTCGCTGGCGCGCGCCATGGGCGAAATCGAAAGCGATCTGGCGAATCTTCTGAAAGGAAATCACCCATGACTGTGCAGGAAGAACCGGCGCTTGCCGTCGAAAAGCTGCCCGTAACACGCGGCCGCGGACGCGCTTTTCTGATTTTCTTTATCATTCTCGGCGTCATCGCCATCGGCGGGCTCCTTTTCTGGCTGCACGCACGGCAGTTTGAGACCACCGACGATGCTCAGGTCGGCGCGCACTTGAACGCCATCAGCGCGCGCGTCGACGGCACGATCGTGCGCGTCTACGTCGAAGACAATCAAACGGTCAAGCCGGGCGATTCGCTGGTAGACCTCGATCCGCGCGACTCTCAAGTCGCTCTCAATCAGGCGCTCGCGCAATTGGCTGAGGCGCGCAGCATGGTCTCCGCGCAGCAGCCGAACGTACCACTAACGACATTTGAAAATGCAGGCAGCATTTCCGGCGGGGAAGCTGAGGTAGCCGGCGCCCAAGCGGCTTTAGCAGCCGCACGGCGGGACCGCGAATCGTTGGCGGCAAAACTGGCCCAAGCGCAGGCCAACAATGCCAGAGCGCAAGCCGATTTGAGCCGCTACAAGCAGCTCATCGCAAAAGAGGAAGTTTCGCAGCAGGAATACGATCAGATTGCGGCCGCCGCCAAAGCGCAGCAGGCTCTCATGGCGAGCAGCGAGGCCGATTTGGAAGCGGCCAACCACGTGATCGATCAGCGGCGCGCGCAGCTCGCGCAGGCCGAAACCAAGCTCGCGCAATCGCGCCACAGCGCTCCCGAGCAACTGGCTTTGCGGCGCGCCCAGTTAGCGTCGCAAGAAGCCAGCGTCAAAACCGCTGAAGTACAGGTGGAGCAGGCGCGCCTCAAACTCGGCTATACGCACATCACGGCTCCGATCGGCGGGATCGTCATGAAGCGAGCCGCGGAAGTGGGCGCGCACGTGGCGGCCGGACAACCGCTTCTCACCATCGTCCAAATCGATGATCTCTGGGTCACTGCGAACTTCAAAGAGACTCAACTTCGCAACATCCGGCCCGGCCAGTCCGTCACGCTCCATGTCGATTCGCTGAATGAAGATTTCGCCGGCTATGTCGAAAATATCAGCGGCTCGACCGGCGCGGTATCCAGTGTTCTGCCGCCCGAAAATGCCACCGGCAACTACGTGAAAATCGTCCAGCGCATCCCGGTACGTATCCGCTTCAAGAAAGATCAAAAGGGACTCGATCGTTTGCGGCCCGGAATGTCAGTGGAGCCGGAAGTGCGTATCGGAGGGTAAACAGAAGTGCCCGCTTCCCTGCCCGGAACTCATCGCGATTGGAAACCCTCGCATAATCCGTGGGTAGTGGCGTTGACAGTTACGCTCGCCACCTTCATGGAAGTGCTCGATTCGTCTATCGCAAACGTAGCTCTGCCGCATATCGCTGGTTCGCTCGGCGCGACGTACGAAGAAGCAACATGGATTCTGACGAGTTATCTGGTCTCTAGCGCGATCGTGCTGCCCATCTCCGGCTGGCTCTCGACACGTATCGGACGCAAGCGTTTTTACATGTCTTGCGTGCTGCTGTTCACCGTCTGCTCATTCTTGTGCGGCATCGCACCCAGTCTTCCGCTGCTGATCTTCGCCCGCATTCTGCAAGGCGCGGGCGGCGGCGGGTTGCAGCCCTCCGAACAAGCGATCTTAGCGGACACGTTCCCCATTGAAAAGCGCGGCCAGGCGTTCGCGATGTATGGCATGGCGGTCGTGGTTGCCCCGGCTATCGGCCCGACGCTCGGCGGTTGGATTACCGACAATTTCAACTGGCATTGGATCTTCTTCATCAACATTCCGGTGGGCATGCTGTCGCTGTTGCTGACGCAGCGGCTGGTGGAAGATCCACCCTGGCTCAAAGAAGAAAGGCGTGCCAGTTTCAAGATCGACTATATCGGCCTGTCGCTGATCGTAATCGGTGTCGCCTGCTTTCAGCTGGTGCTCGATAAAGGCCAGGAGGAGGATTGGTTCGGTTCGCCGCTTATCACCACGATGTTCAGCATCGGCGTACCCACGTTGATCGCCTTCTTCCTATGGGAGTGGTATCACGAGCATCCGATTGTCGATGTGCGCCTGCTGAAGAATCGCAATTTTGGAACGGCGGTATTCTTCTCTTTTGTCCTCGGAATGGTGTTGTTCGGATCTACCGTGCTGATACCGGAGTTTTTGCAGAGTAGTTTGGGGTACACGGCCGAGCTAGCTGGTATGGCTCTCTCGCCGGGAGGCCTAGTGCTGATGCTGATGATGCCGGTCGCCGGCAGACTAACGGCTACCAAGGTCGATCCGCGTTTGCTCATCTGTATCGGATTTCTCGGCACGGCCGCCACGCTCCATTTGTTTACGGTGGTGTACTTGCAAATCGACTTCCGGACTGTGATCTGGCTGCGCATGATTCAGGTGATATTCCTGCCTCTCATCTTCATACCGATCAGCACGCTGAACTATGTTGGCGTCCCGCGCGAGAAGAACAATCAGGTCTCGGGCATGTCGAATTTCGCGCGCAATCTCGGCGGCAGTATCGGCACTTCTTTACTGAGCACGTTTCTGTTACGCCAGAATCAGGCGCACCAGCAAGCCTTCGCCGCTCACACCAGTCACGCCAGCGCGAATTTTGAACAGATGCTCAGCGCCTTAAAAAGCGCCTTCCTGGCGCAGGGGTACGATGCTGTAACGGCCGCGGATAAAGCGCTGGCAATGGCGTACCGTATCGTGCAGAACCAGGCCGGGGCGCTCAGTTTCGTGAACAGCTTCTGGCTGATGTCGATTGCGGTGGCTTGTCTCGCGCCGCTACCGTTCATCATGAAGAGACCGCCGCGCGGCGCGAAAGCTCCGGCGGCGGCTGCGCATTAACGAATGAATGACAAACGAATTATCGTGGCGATAGACGGCCCTGCAGGCGCGGGCAAAAGCACGCTCGCCAAACGCGTTGCGGCTAAATTGGGATTCATCTACATCAATACTGGAGCCATGTACCGGGCCGTGGCCTTATGGGCGCTACGGCTGAGAGTCGCCACCAGCGATATGCACCGGCTCGAACGGCTGGCGCAGGAAGCCGATATCGCGTTGACGCTCGAAGGCCGCGTCCTGCTCAATGGCGAGGATGTCACCGAAGCGATCGGCGACGCGAATGTCGCCGCCGCCGCTTCTGAGGTTTCGGCCGTGCCCGGCGTGCGGCGCGCGCTGCTCTCCGTACAGCGCGGGCTGGCGGAAAGAAACAGCGTGGTCATGGAAGGACGCGATATCGGGTCCGTGGTATTTCCCCAGGCGCAAGTGAAAATTTTCCTCGACGCCGATCCTGCCGAGCGCGCCCGCCGCCGAGCCCGCGAGCTAGAGCAACGCGGTCAGGCCGCCGACGTGGAATCCGTAGCGGGTGAAATGAGCCAGCGCGACCTCCGCGATCGCACGCGCGCCGAAGCGCCGCTGGTACAAGCTCCCGACGCCGAGCTTATCGACACTACCGGCCTTTCCCCGGAACAAGTTGAGGACAAAATCTTACAGGTTGTCCGGGCCCGCGTTTCCAACGGAAAAGTAGCGCAGTGACACTGGTCATTCCGCGGCCTTCGCTAGTCGTTTTGATCGGGCCGTCGGGCGCCGGCAAGTCGACGTTCGCGCGAAAACATTTCAAGCGCACCGAAATTATTTCTTCTGATTTCTGCCGCGGACTGGTCGCCGACGATGAGTCCGAGCAATCGGCCACCGAAGCGGCTTTCGAAGTGCTGCGCGCGATCGCCTCTAAGCGCCTCAGCGCCGGCCGGCTCACCGTGATCGATGCGACCAGCGTGCAGCCGCATGCCCGCCAACCGCTGCTGGCTTTGGCTCGTGAGCATCATGTGCAGGCCATCGCGATTGTGCTTCATTTGCCGGAAGCGCTCTGCATCGCACGCAGCCAGGCTCGTGCCGGCCGGCCGGTGCCTTCGGAGATTATCCGCAACCAGATGTGCGATCTCGAAGCGTCGCTAGCCGAACTCGGCAACGAGGGCTTCGAAATCGTTTACACACTCGCCACACAGGAAGAAGTAGACAATGTTTCGACATCTATGTAGTATTCTGTATGCATGCTCGAGGTGCGCTCTCTTACCAAGTCCTACAGTTCGGTGCCGGCTCTCGAAAACGTCAGCTTCACCACCGGACCCGGCGAAGTGCTCGGATACCTCGGACCGAACGGATCGGGAAAAAGCACAACCGTAAAAATCATCACCGGTTTGCTCGAGCCATCGAGCGGCAAAGTCTTTTTCAACGGTAGTAATATCCAGGACGACCTGGCCGGCTACAAACGCGTAGTCGGCTACGTGCCCGAAGAGGCGAATCTCTATCCGTTTCTTTCGGGCTTCGAATATTTGCAATTGGTCGGCCGTTTGCGCGGCCTTTCGGAAACGCTGATTGCGCGCCGCGCCGGAGCAATGCTCGAAATGTTTGCCATGAAGCCGCACCGCCATACGGCCATTTCGGCGTACTCAAAAGGTATGCGCCAGCGCATT
>JAICIH010000423.1 GCA_025924475.1 Bryobacteraceae bacterium | reverse complement strand
TGCGCGTCCTCGAAGTGGGCGAGATGGAGCGCGTGGGCTCATCGAAAACCAAGCGCGTGGATGTGCGGGTGATCTCGGCGACCAACGCGAACCTGACCGAAGAAGTGCAGAGCGGGCGCTTCCGGCAGGATTTATTGTTTCGTCTGAATACAATCGAAATTCATCTGCCGCCGCTGCGTGAGCGCCGCGAAGATATTGGGCCGCTGGCCATGTATTTTCTGGGACAGCACGCGCGGCGCTATCGCAAGAACATCAGCGGCTTCGATCCGAACGCCGTGCAGGCCCTGCATGATCATCCCTGGCAGGGGAATGTCCGCGAGCTGAATCACGTGGTCGAGCGCGCCGTCCTTATGTCGCAAGGCAACTGCATCAAAGCAGGCGACCTCGCGCTGCGCGCCGGTGCGAGCGGCTCGCCGCGCCTCGAGGATATGAGCCTCGAAGACGTCGAAGGATTCTTGATCAAGAAAGCGCTGGCGCGGTATGGCGGCAATGTCAGTCACGCCGCAGCCGCGCTGGGCCTGAGCCGTAGCGCATTGTACCGGCGTCTGCAGCGCTTCGGTATGTAGCCATGTTCAGACTAAGCCACGACAAGCGCGTGCTGCTGCTCGCGCTGGCGGGTGGGCTGCCTGCGATTCTGGCCTGTGCCATCACACTGGCTGTACTAGGCGTGCCGGCTCGCGTCCAGTGGACCGTCAACATTGTGATTGTGCTCTGCTGGCTCGGCTTCTGCTTCGCGGCGCACGGGCATATTGCCGGCCCGCTCCGCACGTTGGCCAATCTGCTCGAAGCGCTGCGCGAGGGCGACTACTCGATACGCGCCCGCGTGGACGACCCGAAAGAGCCGCTGGGCGAAGTCATGCAGCAGGTGAACGCCATGGCGGCGACCCTGCGCCAACAGCGGCTCGGCGCGCTCGAAGCGACTGCCTTGTTGCGCAAAGTGATGGAAGAGATCGAGGTAGCGGCGTTTGCCTTCGACCCGCAGCAATCGCTGCGGCTGGTGAATCGCGCTGGCGAAAAGTTGCTCGCGCAGCCTGCCGAACGGCTTCTGGCGCGCGATGCGACTTCGCTCGGCCTCGCCGAATTTTTGATCGGCGAGCCGGAGCAAACCATTCAGCGCTCCTTTCCGGGTGGCGTGGGCCGCTGGGCCATCCGGCGCAGCCAGTTTCGCGAGGGCGGCGTGCCGCACCAACTGCTCGTGCTGACCGACTTAACGCGCGCACTGCGCGAGGAAGAGCTGCAGGCCTGGCAGCGGCTGGTGCGCGTGCTCGGGCACGAGTTGAACAATTCGCTCACGCCGATTAAATCGATCGCCCAGAGCCTGGAGAACATAACGAAAGCAGAGCCGCTTCCCGACGATTGGCGCGACGACATGGCGCGCGGCTTAAATGTGATCGCCTCACGCTCGGAATCGCTGAGCCGTTTTATGAGTTCTTACGCGCGGCTTGCGAAATTGCCGCCGCCAAAACTAGGACCGGTGGAAGTCAACTCGATCCTGCGGCGCGCCACCGGCATCGAGACGCGCATGCCGGTATTCTTTGAGGAATCGGCGCCGCTGACGATTCAGGCGGACGCCGATCAGTTGGAGCAAGTGTTGATCAACCTGATTCGCAACGCTGTCGACGCCGCGCAAATCACCGGGGGCCGGGTTTTCGTTCGCTATACGCATAATTCATCGAATGTATCGATTACCGTCCGCGACGAAGGGCCCGGTCTTTCGAATACCGCGAACTTATTTGTCCCGTTCTTCACCACCAAACGCGGAGGATCGGGAATCGGGCTGGTGCTAAGCCGGCAAATTGCCGAAGTACACAACGGGTCGTTGAGTCTACGCAATGCTGCGAACGGCCCCGGCTGTGAAGCCGTGCTCGTGCTGCCCGTGCAGTGAAGCGTCGGCGTGATAGGAGCTGCGCACCAGCGGACCGGCTTCGACATGCCCATACCCCAGTTCCATGGCAAAGCGCTTATACTCGTCGAACTCTTCCTGAGGGACGTAACGGTAGATCGGCAGATGTTTGGGAGAAGGCCGCAAGTATTGGCCGAGAGTGAGAATGTCAACGTCGTGATCTCGTAAATCGCGGATCACTTGGATGACTTCTTCTTCCGTTTCGCCGAGCCCGAGCATGAGGCCGGATTTGGCCGGCGTCTGCGGAGAGGTCTTCTTGGCGTAACGCAGCATGTCGAGCGAACGCTCATAGCGCGCCCCGAGGCGCACTTGGCGATACAGCCGGGGTACGGTTTCGGTGTTGTGGTTGAGCACATCCGGCGCGGCGCGCATAACGATGTCCATGGCCGCGTGAGAGCCCTGAAAATCGGGCACCAGCACTTCCACTTTGCAGCCCGGAATACGCTCGCGAATGGCTTGAATAGTGAGGGCGAAAAGCTCCGCGCCGCCATCTTTCCGATCGTCGCGATTCACGCTCGTGATGACGGCATAGCGCAGCCCCAGGGCGGCGCATGCTTCCGCCACTCGGCGCGGCTCGTCATAATCGACGGCGAGCGGCGCTCCTTTTTGCACGGCGCAGAACCCGCAGCGGCGCGTGCAGACGTTGCCGAGGATCATGAAAGTCGCCGTGCGGCGGTTCCAGCATTCGCCGACATTCGGGCAGGCAGCGCTCTCGCACACCGTATGCAAACCCAGGCGGGTAACGAGCTCTTTCAACTCGCGGTAGTTTCCGCCGACGGGCGCAGGCGCGCGCAGCCATTTAGGCCGCGGAGGCTGAGAAGAAATCGTGACCAGCACTTTAATCCCAGTGTAGCGGTCTAACGTGAAATGATATCTTAATCGTAGAGAGCGATAACATGGTGCGAACTCTAGTGACGCTTGACGAAGCGGAATATAAGCTGGCGAAGAAAGAGGCCAAAGCTTTAGGCATTTCGGTTGCCGAATTTGTACGCCGCGCTATTAGCCAGAGCTTGCCTCCAGCTTCGTTGGACAAGCCATGGATGCGCTACGCGGGAATGGTGGCTACAGGAGTTCCGAATTCCAGTCAGACGATTGATGAAGTCGTATATGGTTCGAAAGACTGACGCATATGTGGATACATCCGCGCTGATTGCTTTTTTGGATCGATCGGATTCGTACCACGTGCCGTTCGCGCGGTTGTTTGCCGCACCCCCAAAGCTAATAACTTCTTCTCTAGTGGTGGCGGAAGGACATGGTTGGTTCTTGCGGAGATATGACCGGCAACGAGGGTTGCAATTTTTGGACTTCGTTGATCAACTGCCAATAACTATAGAAACTTTTGACGAGGATGTTCTCCAGCGAGCGACTGCAATGATCAAGAAATTCAAGGATCAGAGTCTTACGCTTGCCGATGCGGCTGGATTGGCGATCATGCAGCAGCGCCAGTTGCAGCAATGCTGGTCGACCGATCGCCATTTGAGTTTGCTCGGCGTGAATCTTGTTATATAATTCGCCGCTACATTTCCCGCCGGTTTTCGAGGGAGCGCGACATCGTAACTTCGTCGGCGAATTCCAGATCGCTGCCCACCGGGATACCCATGGCGATGCGGGTAACGCGCGGGCCGAGAGGTTTGAGAAGACGGGAGAGATAGACCGCCGTTGCTTCCCCCTCGACGGTGGGGTTTGTCGCCAGAATCACTTCCTCTATCTGGTTGCGATGCAGGCGGTCTACGAGTCCCTTAATGCGTAATTGCTCCGGGCCGATGCCGCGCAGAGGCGAGATCGCGCCGTGCAGGACATGATACAAGCCCCGGAACGCGTGAGTGGTTTCAATCGGCGGGATATTGTGCGGTTCCTCGACTACGCAGATTTGCGCCTGTTCGCGGTGCGGATCGCGGCAGAACAGGCATAGCGCGGCGTCGCTGATGTTGTTGCAGCATTCGCAGACACCAAGCTTGTCTTTGATATCGAGAATGGCTTGCGCCAGATTTTCGGCGTCTTCGCGCGGCGTGCGAAGCAGATGAAAGGCAATGCGCTGCGCCGATTTCTGGCCGATCCCCGGCAGCCGTTTGCATTCCTGAATGAGCCGGGCCAGCGGCTCCGCGAACTCCGCCATCTAGAACAGGCCGGGTGGAAGCCCCAGGCCGCCGAGCATGCCGCCCATTTTGCCTTGCGCTTCCTCGTCCACCTTCTTCGCGGCTTCATTGAAAGCGGCCATCGTCATATCCTGCAGCATCTCGACATCGCCCGCCACTTCCGGGTCGATTTTCACGGACAACACGCTTTTGTGTCCGTCCATTTTTACGGTCACCATGCCGCCGCCCGCTGAAGCCTCGACACGAATGGCCGCGATCTGCTCCTGCAGCTTTTGCTGCATTTGCTGCGCTTGCTTCATCATGGCCTGCATATTTCCGCCGCCGGGCATTTTCATCGACAAATGGATACCTCCCTACTCACTTAAATTTCGCACTGTGCGAACCTGCGCTTCGGGGAACAGCTCCTGAAAGCGCTTTACGCCGGGATGCGAGAGCGCGCGCTGGCGCAGTTCGGATTCCTCGGCGACGGGCGCTTTTTCGACCGGCGCTGCCGCTACGACATTAGCAGTAGCTTCAAACCGGACTTTCACAGGCTTGCCGATAATTTGCGCAGCCAATCGCTCGATGGATTTATCTTTGAGCGCGAACGAGAGCGATTTGGGGCCTTTCAGCACCAGCTCTCCGCCTTGGAGGACCACTTCCGCGTGTTCGACTGCGTCCGCGCTGGTGTCTAGCTTCTCTTTCGCAAGCGCCTGATATAGATCCTGCTTTAGATTTCCCGTAACCGCAGGGCTGACCGGCGTAGCACTTGGCGTAGCAGTTTTTGGCGGGGCCGCAACGGGCGATTTCGCAGCTGGCGCCGGCACCGCAGTCTGTATTTGCGGAAGGCCGGAGAGCGCGTCTTCAATCGATCGCAGCCGGCCGGCTTGCACGAGTTTCACCAGCCCGAGCTCGAGATGCAATCGCGGCTGCAGAGAAGTCTGCAACGATTTGTACAGCTCCAGCGAGAGATGCAGATAACGTGTCAGGTC
>JAICIH010000422.1 GCA_025924475.1 Bryobacteraceae bacterium | reverse complement strand
GGCGTGGCAAGAAGGGCGCGAAAGCCGAAAAACAGTTTCGGTTCGGGCCTGGAACGGCTGTCGCTAGTGAACCTATCGTATTCGCAGAAGGAAACACGGGAACTGGTTAACTTGAATTCTTGCGATTTGCTGCAATCGCAATTCAATCTCGTCGAAGATTTCGATACCAGCGTCGCTCTCGACTATCTCGCCGAGGTGAGCGACCATCTTTTGCCGCCGCATGAGCCGAACGAGCGTTTTTTTCGCTTGCTTGCGGCGGTTTTGGACTTCATGCATCAGCGTGCGCCCGGCGCCATGTGGACAGCCATTACGTATTTCTCTCTGTGGGCAACACGGCTTTCCGGCTTCCTGCCGGATCTGGAAACTCATCCGGATCGCAGCCTTTCGGCATCGTCACGCGAGCTGGCGGCCGGCATGCTGCGCCAGCATATCGCCGAATTGCCGGCTCGCATCTGGAACAAAGACACGGCGCTTGATTTACGGCGGCTCCTGATACGCCAGATGGAAGAGCACGTGGAGCGCCGCTTCCGCACTCCTGCCCTACTCGAAGCTCTTTAAGCGCATGGATAATTTTCAAGACACCGTTTTCAAGCTGAAACAGTATTGGGCCAGCCGCGGCGCCATTATCCAGGAGCCATACGATCTCGAAGTCGGCGCCGGCACGATGGCGCCCGAAACATTTCTGCGCGTGCTGGGCCGCGCCCCGTACAAAGTGGCTTATGTCCAGCCCAGCCGGCGGCCCGCCGACGGCCGCTACGGCGAAAATCCGAACCGTCTCTACAAGCACCAGCAGCTTCAGGTAATTCTGAAGCCAACGCCGGACGACGTGCTGGACCAATATCTGGGTAGTCTGGCGGCCATCGGCATCGATCTCCGCAAGCACGACATCAAGTTTGAAGAAGACAACTGGGAAGCGCCTACGCTGGGCGCCTGGGGCGTGGGTTGGCAAGTGATGCTCGACGGGCTCGAGATCACGCAGTTCACGTACTTTCAGCAGTGCGGCGGTATGGATCTGGATCTGGTGCCCGCTGAGCTCACCTACGGGCTGGAACGCATCGTGGCGTTTCTGCAGAATGTGGAGAGCGTCTATGAGATCGAGTGGGCGCCGGGGTTTAAGTACAAAGACGTCCGGCTCGCGGACGAAGAACAATTCTCCGTTTACAACTTCGAAATGGCCGATGTGGACCGGCTATGGCGCTTGTTCGGTGAGCATGAAAAGGAATGTGAGAGCCTGCTGGCGCGCTTCAAACCCGAAAGCCGGCGCTTTCCGGTGTTAGCCGCCTACGATCAGGTCTTAAAATGTTCTCACCTGTTCAATCTGCTCGACGCACGTGGGGCGATCAGCGTCACGGAGCGCGTTGGAGTGATTGCGCGCGTGCGCAAGCTGGCCGTGGGCGTAGCTGAGGCATGGGTCAAACAGCAGACTGAGGCAGTGGCCTGATGCCGGACTTTTTGCTCGAAATCGGCGTCGAGGAAGTGCCGGATTGGATGATCGAGCCTGCGCTTACCGATCTGCGCGCGCGCTGGCAGTCCGCTTTCGGCGCGTTTGGAGGCGACGCTCTCATTGCGGAAGCGACTCCGCGGCGGCTGATTCTGCTGGCGAAAAATATCGCGGAACAGGCTCCTGACGTCGAATCCGTCGTGCAAGGGCCCTATCTCTCGGCGGGCAAACCGGCAGCCGACGGTTTCGCGCGCAAATGGAATACTTCGCTTGATGCACTTGCGACCGCCCGGGACGCCAAAGGGGAGCGCTATATCTTTCATCAGCGGGTAAAAGGTCAAACTGCCAAAGAGGCGCTCGCTGCAAAACTGCCGGAAGTAATCACCGGCATTACCTGGCCAAAGAGCATGTATTGGACGGGTAAAGGCGGCGTGCGATTCATCCGGCCAATTCGCTGGATCGTCGCTTTACTCGATAGCGAAATCGTCCCGTTCGAAATCGCCTGCGTTCCATCCGGCAACGCGACGCGCGGCCATCGCATTCTAGGTTCTAAGGATCCCATTCCGGTCACAGTCGCATCTTACGTGAACGCTCTGCGCGATAACTTTGTTATCGTTCGCGCCGAAGAGCGCAAGCACCGCATTGAGGAGCAGCTTGGCGCGGGCGTTCAGAAAGACGACGGCCTGCTGAAAACGCTCGTCTATTTGACCGAATATCCAACTGCCATTCGTGGCGATTTCGATCCTTCCTATCTGGAATTGCCGCGAGAGATCCTCTCCACCGTGATGCGCCATCATCAGCGCTATTTTTCGGTGGTGAAAGAAGACGGTTCGCTGGCGCCGGAATTCGTTGCGGTAACGAATACCGACGGCGATCCGGACGGGCTTATCCGGCAGGGCAACGAACGCGTTTTGCGGGCGCGATTCAACGATGCGCGATTCTTCTGGCAAGTCGATCAGCAGAAGAAGCTCTCCGAGCGCATACCCGATCTGGCCAAGGTAACGTTTCAAGCCAAGCTCGGCAGCTACAAAGACAAGACCGAACGTGTAATGCAATTGGCCGCGCAGATCGATCCGCACTTTCCGCAAGCGGCCGCACAGCTTGCCAAATGCGACCTCACCACGGACATGGTGAAGGAGTTTCCGGAATTGCAAGGCGTGGTCGGAGGCCTGTACGCGAAGGCGCAGGGCGAAAACGAAGCTGTCTGGCAAGCCATCTACGACCAATACAAGCCGGTCGGCATGGACGATGAGATCCCGCGCACGGTCGAAGGACAAGTGCTTTCGCTCGCCGATAAGCTGGACACCCTGCGCGAATGCTTCCGGGTTGGCATGATTCCAACCGGCTCGCGAGATCCGTTTGCATTGCGGCGCGCGGCACAGGGAGTCGTAAAGATCCTGTTTGAAGGCAAGGTTTCGTTTCGGTTACAGGAAGACCCGGCATTACAGGAATTCTTGGGGGAACGGATTCAGTTCTATCTGCGCGACACGCGCGGGTACGCGTACGACGAAGTCAATGCCGCCATGGCGCCCACACTCGGAACTTTACCGGATCTGGCCGAGCGCGCCGCGGCTGTCCATCAAGTACGGCCCACGAGCGATTTCGAGCCGCTCGCCGCCAGCTTCAAACGCATCAAGAACATTTTGAAACAGGCCGGCGTCGATTCTGCTGCGCCGCCGGACCCCGCTCTGCTTGCACCGGGTCCTGAAAAACAGCTTTACAACGAGTTTGCTCGCGTGCGTGGCGAAATGGAGGCGGGATCTTCTTATAGCGAGAAATTAGCCGCCATTGCTTCGCTTCGGCCGCACGTGGATTTGTTCTTCGATAAAATTTTAGTGAACGATCCCGATCCGGCGATCCGGCGGAACCGCCTGGCTTTACTACATGGCCTGCTGACCGAGTTTTCCACCATCGCTGACTTTTCCGAAATCGTAACGCAAGGCGTAGGAGATAAGACTTAGAAATGAAGAAACATGTGTATTCGTTTGGCGGAGGCTCGGCCGATGGCGACGGGAATATGCGCGACGTGCTCGGCGGCAAAGGCGCAGGCCTTGCCGAGATGAGCAAAGCGGGCGTTCCCGTGCCTCCGGGCTTCACCATCTCAACCGAGGTCTGCAACCTCTTCTTTGAAAATGGCAACAAAGTACCGAAGGAAGTGGACGAGCAGATTCAGGAGGCCCTCGCCAAACTGGAAGCACAGATGGGCAAGAAGCTAGGCGGTGTCGATGACCCGCTGCTGCTCAGCGTCCGGTCCGGCGCGAAATTCTCCATGCCGGGCATGATGAATACGATTCTCAATCTTGGCTTGAACGACAAAACCACGGAAGGCCTGGCGCGCAAGACAGGCAATCCCCGCTTCGCCTACGATTGCTACCGACGCTTCATTCAGATGTTCGGCGAAGTGGCGCTGCATATTGACATGGCCAAGTTTGACCATATCTTCGATGCGCGTAAAGCCAAAGTAAAAGCCAAGCTCGACACCGATCTCACCGCCGCCGATTTGCAGGCCATCATTGCCGATTACAAAAAGCTGGTGAAGAAAGAAACCGGCAAAGAATTTCCGCAGAACGCGCTCGATCAGCTCAACATGTCCCGCGACGCGGTTTTCAATTCCTGGAACACGCCGAAAGCGATTTATTACCGGCGCATGGAGAAGATCCCGGATTCGATCGGCACCGCTGCTAACGTCCAGGCCATGGTCTTCGGAAACATGGGCGACCGTTCCGGTACCGGTGTGGGCTTCACGCGCAATCCGTCGACTGGTGAAAAGACATTCTACGGTGAGTTTCTGGTCAATGCACAGGGTGAAGACGTTGTGGCCGGTATTCGCACTCCGCAGCCTATCGTCGAGCTCGAGCAGGTGATGCCGGAAGCGTACCGGCAGCTCCGCGAGATCACGACGAATCTCGAAAAACACTACCGCGATGTCCAGGACTTCGAATTCACCATCGAAGAAGGCAAGCTCTACATGCTGCAGACGCGCAACGGTAAGCGGACCGGTCCGGCCGCCGTGCGCGCCGCTGTCGAAATGGTCGAAGAAGGTCTCATCTCGAAGAAGGACGCGGTGCAGCGCGTCGCGCCTAACCAGCTCGATCAACTTTTGCATCCGGTGCTTGACCCGGCAACGCGCAAGGGTCTGCAGAAGATCGCTACAGGTTTACCGGCTTCGCCAGGCGCGGCTGTTGGCCGAGCGGCATTTTCTTCTGAAGATGCCGTCGAGATGTCGGCCAAGGGTCCTGTGGTGCTGGTTCGCAAAGAAACAACGCCGGACGATATTCACGGAATGGACGTTTCGAAGGGTATTCTAACGGCCGTCGGCGGGCTCACCAGCCACGCCGCCGTGGTCGCACGCGGTATGGGCCGGCCCTGCGTCGTGGGCGCGTCGTCCGTTTCTGTCGATGAAGCTAAGAAACTCGCCACAATTCTTTTCGAAGGCAAGAAGCTGACGCTTAAAGAGGGCGATTGGGTTTCGATCGACGGCACACTCGGCGAAGTCTATCTGGGCCAATGCAAAACAAACGAGCCCGATCCGAAATCGCACGATTTCGCAACAT
>JAICIH010000421.1 GCA_025924475.1 Bryobacteraceae bacterium | reverse complement strand
GCAAGCTCGCCCTCTACCTGCGCTACCAGACCACGCACGAGCGCGCCTTCCACAAAGCCCTGAACGACCTGCTAAAGCTAAGAGCCGAAAAGCGTAAAGCCGAAATTGGCTTCGAACGGCAACAGCATGGTCAGGCCGACCAAATCCGCCGTCAAGAGCGCCACGAAATGAAAAAAGAACGTCACAAATGGGAAATTGTGCTCGCCCAATACAAAGTCGAAGGCCAGCAGCTCCGCGATTTGAACCGCGACATCAAAGAATCCGAGCTCCTCTTAAAGAACCGCGCGCGTTAGCAAGCGACACTGAGAGCTAATAGCTGTAAGCTGACAGCTTCTACCAATGAACGTGTATCTAATCGACGGAACCTACGAACTCTTCCGCCACTTTTTCGCCTTGCCCGCTACCTCCGACGCCAACGGCCAGGAAATCGGCGCCGTCCGCGGTGTCTTGCAGTCCGTCTTTTCTATGATCCAGCGCGGCGCAACCCACCTCGGCGTGGCCACCGATCATGTAATTGAGTCGTTTCGTAATGAGCTGTATCCGCACTACAAAACCAGCGAAGGCGTGCCTCCGCAATTGCTCTCCCAATTCCCGCTTCTCGAAGAAGCGCTCGAATCGATGGGAGTCTTGGTGTGGCCCATGGTCTACTTCGAAGCTGACGACGCGCTTGCCGCTGCCGCTTCCAAGGCCGCGCTGGACGATCGCATCGAAAAGGTGTTGATCTGCACGCCGGATAAGGACCTGAATCAATGCGTGGTGGGCACGCGGGTCATTCAGTTGGATCGACGCCATAACGTCGAGCGTGATGAAGCGGGCGTAATCGCTAAATTCGGCGTTGCCCCGCCATCCATTCCGGATTATTTAGCGGTCGTGGGCGACAGTGCGGACGGATATCCCGGCCTCGCCGGTTGGGGGCCCAAAGCCGCCGCACTCACGTTATCGCAATACGGCCATCTCGAAAATATTCCCAAGGACGTTCGCGAATGGAGCCCGTCCATCCGCAGAGCCGGCGCGCTTTCCGAATCGCTCTTCCGCTCCTGGGACGACGCGCTCCTATTCCGCACCCTCGCCACGCTTCGCTTGGATGTGCCGGTCTTCGACACGATCGACGATCTGCGCTGGAAAGGACCACGCCCGGAATTCGAAGAGCTATGCCGCCGTTTGAAATTGCCCGATCTGTTCCAGCGCGCATCCCAGGTGCCGATATAGTAACGAGCATGTTCCCTTACGATCCGGTGCTTCGGGCTGCTGTCCGGACGCCGCCGCAGTCCGTTGCCGATGTCATTCGGATCTTAGAGACAATCGCCGCCACATGCTCCGACGGCGACGGCTTGAAGTGGTTCAATTGGCTTTATCTTCAGGTCACACGCGCTGTCAAAGCCCGCATCGACTCCGGAGGATTCGCCGATCCCGCATGGCTCGCGCAGCTCGATGTCCAATTTGCGCAACTGTATTTTGGGGCGCTTGCGTCGGCGTTGGAGGGCAAACCGTATGCCGGTTGCTGGAGAGCGCTCTTCGAAAGCCGTGGCAGGAATCCGGTGGGGCGCATTCAGTTTGCGCTTGCGGGCATCAACGCTCATATCAACCACGATCTCCCGCAAGCCATCGTGGTGACCTGCCGGTTGACAACCACTCCGCCACGGCACGGAACCCCGCACTACACCGACTACACCAATCTCAATTCGACCCTCGATAGTCTCATCGAGCTTGCCAAGCGGGAACTGCACGTCCGTCTCCTCGGCGATCCGCTGCCGCCCGTTTCCAGCCTGGAAGACATCATCGCCGCCTGGAGCATATTTTCCGCACGTGAAGCCGCGTGGAAAAATTCGGAGTTACTCTGGCACTTGCACGACGTGCCGCCGCTTTCTTCGAATTTGATGAATACACTGGACGGTCTTGCCACCGTTGCGGGCAAGGCGCTCCTGGCGCCGGTGCCGTGAGAACAGCGTTATGGAGCGGAGCAGGAAAAATTAGCCGCTTCGTTCGTGCTTCCCGCGCCCTTGTAATGGCTGACTTCAGGATACGGGCAGAGCGGTCGCGTCCGGTCTACCTTTCCATCTGTGGAATGAGAAGCAAGTATCGCGTCCGGCGCTTTCCCATGTTCTCTCCATTGCTCGAGTGCGCTCAACATATCGAATGTGTTAGGGCCATCTCCACCACGGCAGTGGTTCATACCGGGCGCCATATAAAGACGATAGGAGTTGCCCGTCTCCTTGCCGCTCGTGGCGGTGGCGGTTTCGTAATAGTGAACGCTATTGCGCGGCATCACTTGCTGGTCCGTCCATCCGTGATATTGAATCATCTTGCCGCCATGTGCGAAGAACGGCCGCAAATCCGGGTTAGTGGCGCTGAGCACGCCGCCATCGCGCTGGAGCGCTTTCGTCACATCGCCTGCGAAATTCAGTGTTTTGAAGTCCCACTTAGGATCTTCGAAGACTACATACCGGAAGTAATCGTCTGCCAACAGAATCGGTCGCGGTCCGCCGGCCAGCGTCCGCCAGACCAATTCGCTCCCGCGCTCCATGCCCGGAAAAACTTCCTCTTTGGTCGCGGGATTCGTTGCCGGCGTGTAGATTCGCCTCGCGGCCTCCACTTGTTTTGGAGTAAGGCAAGACGCGCTCGCCTGCCCTTTGCATGCCAGTGCGCCGGGATCGAAGTGGCATCGCGTGGGGTCCTCAAGCACTCCATCCTTTACTCCGTCGAGCGCGTCGCAAGCCGCCAGTACGGCCTCATGAATCATTGGATATTGCGCGGGATCTATGTAACTGGCGGGATCGGACAAAGTTGCCTGCGCGACCCAAATACGCCCGAACATCAGTCGTGTCCAATTGTTCGTAGGCGCCCCGGCGATGATGCCGTCGTAGTCTGTCGGAAATCTCTGCGCTTCCATCAGCGCCTGTCGTCCGCCCGACGAGCAGCCCGCAAAATAAGACAGCTTCGGGCCGTGTCCATAGAAGGCTGCGATCGTTTCCTTCGCGGCCAGCGTCATCTCGTGAATCGAACGGTAGCCGAAATCGACCAGCCTCTCCGGATGCCCTATCGCGAAGCTGGCCCGCCCGCCGGTGTGTCCGGTATCTGTCGAGCTCGTCGCGTAACCGCGTGCGAGCGCCGCTGCCATATCGTGATAGTTCAACGATCCGGCCCAGCCGCCGTTTCCCGCCGCTTCATATTTTCCATTCCAGGCACTCGGCTCCGGCAGCCATACTTCTATCTTGATTTCGGAATCGCTTGTGGGCCGCAGCGTCGCCGCCACTCGGCAAAACGAAGGCAGATCGGAAAACGACTGAAATTGACCGGCTCCAACATTCTGCGCCAGGCTCACCGCCATCCCGGACACCCGCAAAGACGCCAGGCTCTCGCAAGTTCGAGCGAGCATCGGCGCCGCCAGGGCAACTGCGCAAACGGCGAGCCTATATCCGGACATCAATTCGTTGAAATACGCCGTCCACCACTCGATCGCAGCGGGACAGATGAAATGGAAAGATCTCTGGAACAACGATACCGGCGCGCTTCTCTAGTTCTTTCCGTAACATGGCTCGCCCGCGATGCAGCCGTGATTTCACGGCCTCCAGGCCAATTCCCAGAGCCTCGGCCGTATCGTGAACATCCAAGCCTTCCACTAGCCGCAGCACGAACACCGACCGGTACACGTCAGGCAGCGCATCGATCGCGCGCTCGAGAACCAGCTTGAGCTCACGATCGTACGTCTGCGCCTCCGGATCTCTCTCGCCCGATCTCTCGGTGTTCATGATTTCTCCATGCTTTCCTTGCTTGCGCGCACGAGCCAATGCTTCATGGATGGCGATTTTAGTAAGCCATGTGGAGAACTTTGCCTGTCCTCGAAATTCTCCAAGATGCTGATACGCCCGGACGTAGGCTTCCTGCATCACGTCCTCGGCCTCGGCATCGTTCCGAAGAATTGTCAGTATAATCCGGTAGATCCGCTGATTGTACCGGCGCATCAAGATTTCATACAGCGCCGCTTCTCCCTGCAGGATCAGCCGCACCAGTTCTTCATCGGCGACATGATTCCATTTCGCGATGTCCAAACGCGTTATTTCGGCGTTCTCTGGCAACGTTCTTTTAGTTTAATGGACCTCAGTAACATAGTTATGTTGCTATGGCTGAGAACACTGAAGACACCCCCGACTTTCCTCTCCCGCCGGCAAGCTTTATGTTTCTGGTGGAATCCATCCTGATGCAAACGCAAATGCATCTGGGATTGATGCACTTTGGAGAACAGGACGAGAAATCCGAACCGAATCTCATTCTGGCGCGCCATTCGATCGACCTGCTCGGCGTTCTCCAGGAAAAGACGAAAGGCAATCTCACCGCCGAAGAGCAGCGCCTGATCGAAAACGGCTTGACCGAGTTGCGCTTCCGCTACGTCCAGGTTTCGGATGAAGTTAAAAAACGTAGTGCGCCTGCGGACTCGACCGAGAAAAAAGACGATCGGCCGCTGATCATCACCGCCGACGGCGGCAAGGGAACCAAAACGGAATAAATGGACGAAGGGTTCGAGCAAGGGTCGATCCTCGTGCTCGGCTCGGGAACGAGCGTGGGCGTCCCCATGGTGGGCTGCCGCTGCAAGGTTTGTACCTCGACCGATCCCCGCGACCGCCGCTTGCGGCCGTCCGTACTATTGCGGTTCGGCAGTAAACGCATATTGATCGATACTTCGCCGGATTTTCGTTATCAGGCGCTGCACTTCGGCATTGAGCGGCTGGACGCCATCCTTTATACTCATTCGCACGCTGACCATATCCTCGGCCTCGACGACGTGCGGCCGTTCAATTTTCTGCAACGGGAAGAAATCCCGATCTATTGTTCGGCCGAAACGCTCGATACGATTCAGCGGACTTTCCAATATGTTTTCGACGGCAGGCCATCGGAATCGAGCCGTCCCCGGCTGCGCACGCATATTTTTGAAGACGAGCCCATCTGCGCCGCTGGCATCAGGTTTCATCCCATTCGCGTGGCCCATGGCCAAGGCACCGCGCACGGCTTT
>JAICIH010000420.1 GCA_025924475.1 Bryobacteraceae bacterium | reverse complement strand
CCGAGGAATAGGGCTAATTCGCCACGTTGTGTTAAATCGGCACAATCGAGGATTACGTGGCTGTAAATTAGGAGTAAGCTATTTGAGGGAGGCTTCGGAACATGTCGCCGATCAAGCATTGGCTTGTTGCGTTGTTTTTAATCTCTACTTCCGCAGCTCCGCTATTGGCTAGCACGATCGGCCTGAGCACCTGGTATGAATTTGGTTTCGATCCCGACCACTCGCCGCTGGCGGCAGGCTGCCAGCCGACGGACCCGACAGGCGTGCCGTGCCCTGCCGGAATCAGTTCAACTTTCCTTGGGAGTAGCCCTTGGACCATTACTACGGATTCGCCAATTGAAATAACGATCACCGACGCATTCTTGGCAGGTGATTTTTTTGATGTCTTCGATTTTGGCGTTCTGGCCGGTTCGACACCATCCGTTGGATCCAATGGCGCCAGTTGTGGCCTTAATCCATCGGTCTGTGTGAACGCT
The DNA here is from genome assembly GCA_025924475.1 of Bryobacteraceae bacterium. Lineage (GTDB taxonomy): Bacteria > Acidobacteriota > Terriglobia > Bryobacterales > Bryobacteraceae > Bog-105. The sequence goes on along the minus strand of JAICIH010000420.1, from coordinate 4,541 downwards.
GCGGGTATCAGTCATGCCAGCTTCGCGCTAGCGGCTGGTGCACATTCCATTACGGTCGGCGTCCATGAAGCACAAATTCTGGGGGAGGGATTCTTCCGCCTGGACACAGTGCCAGAACCGTCGACGTTCAGACTTATGATCGTGCTGCCAGCCCTATTGCTTTGTTGGCGGAGGTTCGCGTCAAGTTAACTCTGCTGCTGCAGTTCCCGTGGTCCTTCAAGCTGGAGAGGCCTTATATCGGTAAGCGAAACGAGATTTTTAGCGGCGAGATTGAAAACACGATGAAAATTAGTCAAGCGCCGGGACGATCCGGCGCGGCGGCGGAATGGCGGGCATGGGATGTGATTACAGTCGGACGCCGCAGCGGACGTGGTTGACAGATCACCTTAGTTGCTATGCATCAACCGTGTGCAGAGCGACATGAGGGCAAAAGTAAAAAACAGCACATCGTTGCTCCAGAAAAAAAACGCCGTCGCGAGACACAGGAGGGCGAGTATGGATCCGGGGTCCAGAGACCAATCGAACATAGGTAATTCTTCATGATGCCAAATGGCAATCGAACTTCCCAGTAAATTTACGCCCGAATATTTACGGGGCAAACAAATGGCGGCTACACAAAGGGAGCAGAATCGAGTTGGAGAAAAAAAAGGAGGGCCACGGTCCCTTTTGTGGCCCTTCGGAGAAAAAGCGGAATTACTTCGACAACTCCGCTTTAGAAGTGCTGCGCCGGCACGGATTCTCTCCTACGGGTCGCCCCTCGCCGGCAAATCTCCCTTCGCCAGTGATATTTCGGACGAAATCCATTCAAACCAGGCGTCGAGACAGGTCTCGACGCGGCGCGCATGAGTGCGTGCGCTACATGCCGGTGGACGCTGCTTGCGCGGCCCGGATGGACAGGCGTTGGAAGACTTCCATCAGCTCTGGTGGTTTGTGGACCACAATGGAACAGCCGAGGGAGAGCAGCATCGCGGCGAATGGTTCCAGATTCTCGCGAGCGCATTTCAGAACAGCGCCGCCATTCGCCTCCTCCACCGATACGCGGTGCAGCGCGAAATGCAGTTTCTCAATGGGCAAATCGACCCAGACTTCGATAGAGAAGCCTTCCTGCACGAATGGCATGGACCCCTGCAGATAGGCTTTTGCGTCGAAACCGGCGGGACGATCAAAGGTTTGGCTCATCACTTCTAATTCGGATACACGGTCCAAGCGGAAGGTCCTGATTGCTTCGCGCAAGCAGCAGCGGCCGACCATATACCAGCGACCGTCCATGTGCACGACCCCGTACGGCTCCAATTCGCGATGCGAAGAGATGCGGACATGCGATTCGTAATGGAATGCCACACGGCGGCGGGTGCGGATGGCCGTACAAACACCGATCAGCGATTCGGCCGAAGTGGAGATCACCCAGGGCCCAGGCTCTACCGCAACTACTTCTTCTACCGTTTTGGCACTCTCCCGCACCGAATTCGGCAGCACGCGTCCGAGTTTCGCAGCGGCGCCTTCGGCTGCCGGAGCAAAGGCCACGAGCCCCAAGTGGCGCAATGCACGCAAGCCGAGCGTGAGAGCGAAGGCTTCTTCATCCGTGAACATCATGGGCGGCAGGCGAAACCCCGGTTTGAGGCGATAGGCGCCGCCTACTCCGCGAGTGGATTCGACCGGAATACAAAGATCCTGCAGCCGCGCGATATAGCGCTGGACAGTGCGGGGATTGACTTCGAGCCGTTGTGCCAGCTCCGCACCGCTCACGTGTTCCCGAGCCTGAAGAATCTCCAGGACGGTGAGCACACGCATGATCGGGTCGTACATGAAATTTCATGGTGCCATTTATTCACGACAAGGATTGTCGGGAATTCGCTCCAAACTCGATTTATGACATCAACCGAGACCGTCTTCAGTTCCCAGGCTCTGCTGGCACATTGGCAGGGCCATCGCCGACTTACGCGGCGAGTCATCGAAGTATTTCCCGAAGACAAGCTCTTCGGCTTTTCCATAGGAGGAATGCGGCCATTCTCCGAGATGGCCAAAGAATTCCTCAAAATGACGGAGCCGATTGCGCATGGGGTGGCAACCGGCCAGTGGACGCCGTTTTCAGGCGAGCTGGATACTGTGCGAACCAAAACGGAGATACTACGGCTTTGGGACGAGGCAACTGAAAAGCTGAACGCCATCTGGCCAACGATCCCGGCTCATCGCTTCGCTGAAGTGGATAAGGCATTCGGACAATGGGAAAATTCCGGGATCAATACGATCCTGTATGGAATCGACAATGAGATTCATCATCGGGGGCAGGGGTTTGTGTATCTGCGAGCGCTGGGCATCGAGCCGCCTCCTTTCTGGGAACGCTGAAGTGCCACCGCGGCGGCTGGTGACGTGTCGTGGTGGTTTGTTAGCATGTACAAACCGCTTACTACATGAATAGATGGACAGCTTCCATTTCGATACTGTTTAGTGTTTTGGGCATGTGGGCGCTCACGAGGAGACTTCTTAGTGCAAGCGACACGGCAACCATCCTCAGTGTTCGCGCCTCCTCGCAAAGTGCGATCACCGCCGACCTGGACAGCTCGTTCTGGAAACCGGTGCAAGGCGTGTTCGCTAAGCAAGACACGATGGGGAATCCCGTCACGAAAGAAGTCATGGAAATTCGTTCGCGTTGGACACAGGAGAATCTTTATCTCCTGTTCATTTGCGCCTATGATCTTCTTTATCTAAAGCCGGATCCTGATACCGCTCAGGAAACGAATCGCCTTTGGAATTGGGACGTTGCGGAAGCCTTCATTGGCAGCGATTTCCAAGACATCAATCGTTACAAAGAATTCGAAGTCTCGCCCCAAGGCGAATGGGTTGACTTGGACATCGACCGGAACAAATCCGGCGGCTCACCGGACGCGTGGCGTTGGAATTCAGGCTTCCAGGTGAAAGCCCACATCGATAGAGATAAGAAGGTCTGGTATGCGGAAATGTGCATTCCGTTCCAATCGATTTCTCCGAATCCCGCTACGGCTGGACTGCGGCTTCGAATCAACTTCTTTAGAACGCAGGGAAACGGGCCGAACCGTCTACTGCTGAACTGGCGTCCTACTCATGCGCGGACGTTTCATGTACCGGCGGCCTTCGGCATCCTGCAGCTTGTGCCGGAAACGCAGTAGTCCAATGTCATTGACTTAAGCGGCATCGAAGGCAAATCGAAGAGGCCGATTGCCAATCGGCCGCAGGTTGCCAACCTGCCCCACACAACGCAGGCTAGCCGCAACCAAACGCGCCGTGCGGATTCAGGAGCGAACGTTACGCTCCCTGGTGGTCGCGGCTCAGTTTCAGATCAATGACTTGTGAAGTTGAACTCGTCGCAAGCGGCAAAGAATTTGAGATGTAGTAGTACACAGAGCAGCTTGCGCCGCAACCAAACGCAGCATGTAGATTCAACGCCGCTTGCTAACGCGCGCGGTTCTTTTTGCTCGGAACCCGGATCGTCGGCCGAGTATGAAATCGTCGCAAGCAGCAAAGAATTTGAAATGTAGTAGTACACAACGCAGCTCGGGCTCCGGCGGGGTGAATGGAGAAGTGACACCACGGTGGCAATCGGTAAGATCGTCTGGTATGAAGCTGCTCCTTCTGTTTGCTGCTGTCTCGTTGGCGGTAGTGGGGCAGGATTACGATGTTGTGATCCGCGGCGGACGACTCATAGATGGAACCGGCAACCCATCGTTTCTCGCCGATGTAGCGATTCAGGATGGAAAAATAGCGCGGATCGGCAGCTTAGGCGAGGTGCATGCCAAACGCGTGATTGATGCCAAAGGTTTGGTAGTTAGCCCCGGCTTTATCGACATTCATAACCACTCGGATTACACGATCCTCATGGATGGAAATGCGCAGAGCATGATCCGGCAGGGCGTTACGTCGATGATCTTAGGCGAAGGCGGTTCGGCCGCTCCTGTGGGAGGGAAGCAGGAACAGTCCGGCAGAGTATCGGGCTGGACCGATTTCGATGGTTATTTCTCGCGGCTGCTGAAACAGGGCATTTCCACCAATATCGGCAGCTATGTAGGTTCGAGCCAGATCTGGACCTACGTGCGTGGCGAACACGCTGGTCCACCAACAGCAGAGGAAGTCGCCCGAATGCAGGCGCTGGTGCGGCAAGCAATGCAACAAGGGGCGCTGGGAGTCGCGAGTTCGTTAAGCGGGCCGCCAGGTTCATGGATCGATACAGACACTCTGGTTGCGATGTGCAAAGTCGCCGGCGAGTACGGAGGCATTTACTCCACACACATGCGCACCGAAGGGAAAGGTGTATTCGAGTCGGTAGCCGAGGCGATTGAAATCGGCAAACGAGCCGGCGTGCCCGTGGACATCATTCACCTGAAGCTTGCCGATCACGCACTTTGGGGAAAGATGCCGGAATTAGTAGCCGAAATTCAGGACGCACGTGCGAATGGCCAGGACGTGACGGCGAACGTTTATCCGTACCGGGCGGGGCAAAATAATCTGGCCACGATCATTCCGCCGTGGGCGCACGAAGGTGGAACGCAAGCCATGCTTCAGCGCCT
>JAICIH010000419.1 GCA_025924475.1 Bryobacteraceae bacterium | reverse complement strand
TTGTACTACTACATCTCAAATTCTTTGCCGCTTGCGACGATTTCCTGCCCGCCTGACAAACAAACTTCGCAAGTCGTTGATCTTGAAACTGAGCCGCGACCGCGAGGGAGCGGTAACGCTCGCCCCTGTTTGGTTGCGGCGCAAGCTGCGTTGTGGGGCAGGTTGGCAACCTGCGGCGGGTTGGCAACCCGCCAAAAGAATGCTGCTGAGAACACGTCCGGCGCGGGTCAGGAGACCCGCCCGAAAACTAGGTGGCATTGCGCTGTGAGAATCGCCGCGCTGCTACTGCTTTGCGCTCTGAGCGCCTATCCCGCGAACTATTACATCACCGTGGCGGGACTGGGCGGTTTGCCTGAATACGAAGCACAATTTACAAAATGGGCGGCGGACTTGGAGAAGCAGTTGCAAGCGAATGGAGCGGACACTCACGTGGTGACGCTGAGCGGGAACGCGGCAACCCGGCAACAAGTGGAACAAGCGCTCACGCGGGCGGCGAGCGAAGTCGCGCCGGGAGATGCTTTCGCGCTGTTTCTGATCGGCCATGGGACGTTCGATGGCACAGACTACAAAATCAATTTGCCCGGACCGGATCTGACGGCGGCTGAGCTGGCCGGATTACTGAACAAAATACCGGCCCAGCGGCAATTGGTGGTAAACATGACCAGCGCCAGCGGAGCTTCGACCGCGGCGTTGGCGAAGAAGGACCGGATCGTGATCACCGCGACTAAATCGGGTACCGAGAAAAACGCTCCCGTATTTGCGCGTTATTGGATCGATGCGCTGCGCGACCCCGCGGCGGATGCGGACAAAAACGGCACAGTCAGCGCGCTCGAAGCGTTCCGCTACACGGAACGCAAAACGACGGGTTATTTCGAGGCGGAAAAGTTACTAGCGACCGAACACGCGCTGCTGACCGATACCGCGAAAGGAAACGGCGTACGTGATCCGAAGCCCGATAACGGACAGGGCGTTCTCGCTGCGGCGTTTCCCATATTGCGTCCGCACACCCAAATTGCCGCCAATCTCACACCGGAAAAACAAAAGCTGCTCACCAGAAAACAAGATATAGAAGCGAAGATCGACCGCTTGAAATATCAAAAGGCGGCGCTTTCCGAAGGCGAATATAAGCAGCAGTTGACAACGCTTCTGCTCGAGCTGGCGCGCACGCAGGCGGAGATCGATCGATGAGGATATTGCTGGTACTGGCGCTAACGGCAGCCGCCTGGGCCGCACCCTGGGACAACTGCCGCCAGCTCAAGCAGCACGGGAAATTACCTGAAGCCAAAGCGTGCTTCTCGAAGCTCACCACGCAATCGGACGCATTGACCGTTGCGGAAGGCTTTTGGGGATTGGGGCAATATCAAGAGGCTAATACCGGCTTCCGCGCCGCGGAGAAAAGCCCCGCCAATCCTGCCCTGGTAAAGACGGAATGGGGAAACCTGTATCTCGAACACTATCAACCTGGCGACGCCGCCAAGTTATTCGAGGAAGCGCTGGAAGCGGATCCGCAATACGCGCGGGCGTACCTGGGCCTGGCGCGCGTAGCGGCGGTCGGCTTCGACAAGCGGGCCCTCGAACTGGCGCACAAGGCGCTTGAACACGACCCCAAACTGTATGAAGCGCACGAATTGCTGGCTTATCTCGCGCTGGAAGACAATGAGCCGCGAGTAGCTGCCGAAGAAGCGCATAAAGCTCTCGACATCTCTGAAAATGCTCTAAAAGGAACGGCAGTACTCGCTTCGATCGATTGGCTGAACGGCAAAACCGACACGCAATGGAAAGTCTACGCGGAAGGATACGCGACGGGGGCGCATTTCTTTGAGATCAATCGGCGCTATGAGGAAGCCATTGAGTATTACCGGAAGGCGCTCGCGCTCGATGAAGATCTCTGGTCCGCGCGCTCGCAACTGGGCATCAATTTGATGCGCCTCGGACGGCCCGAAGAAGCGAAACAACAACTCGAGCGCTGTTTTAACGCCAACTTTCGCGACGCCGAAACGGTGAACGCTCTGCGCCTGCTCGATACGTTAGGTAACTTCGAGACCGTCAAAACTCCGGCCGCCGAAATCGTGCTCAATAAGAAAGAAGCGGCGCTGCTGCGGCCCTATGTGGAAACCGAGCTGCAGCGCGCCATGGCGACTTACGAACGGAAATATCAAATGAAGCTGCCCGGCACGATGCGGCTTGAGGTGTATCCGAACCACGAGGACTTCGCCGTTCGAACCATCGGCTTGCCGGGAATCGGCGGTTTGCTGGGAGTAACGTTCGGAACGGTGGTCGCGATGGACAGCCCCTCGGCCCGGGCGCCGGGAGAGTTTAATTGGGCGAGCACGCTTTGGCATGAGATGAGCCACGTATATGTGCTGACAGCCACGCATCATCTGGTGCCGCGCTGGTTTACCGAAGGCCTGGCGGTCCATGAAGAGGGCGCGGCGCAACCGGATTGGGGCGACCGGATGACGCCCGAGATCATCGCGGCGCTTCAGAAGAAACAACTTTTGCCGGTGCTGCAACTGGATCGCGGTTTTGTGCGTCCACAATATCCAACGCAAGTGCTGGTTTCCTATTATCAAGCCGGTCAGATTTGCGACTTCATTGCACAAAAGTGGGGCGATGCGGCTCTGCTCGGTATGATCCATTCCTATGCGGCGCGAAAAGCGACCGCGGATGCGATTCAGGACAATCTCCATGAGAGCGCCGAGGCCTTCGACAAAGAGTTCAACACCTGGCTGGAGGCCAAAACGGGCAACACGGTGCAACACTTCGATGAGTGGAAGCGTGGGCTTCGGGGCGCGTATCAGAGCTTCGAGAAGGGCAAGAAGGACGAGGCCGGAAAACAGGCCCTGGCAGTCCACAACTTTTATCCTGATTATGTCGGCAAAAACAGCGTGTATGAATTGTCGGCGGATCTCTACGTATCGCGCGGCGACAAAGCGGCGGCGGTGCGTGAGTTGGAAGCCTACCGCGACCGGGGCGGTAAGGATCCTGACGCATTGAAGAAGCTGGCCCATCTCGAGCAGGAAACCGGAAATCCGAAGCAGGCCCAGTCTACGCTTTCCAAACTGAACGATGTCTATCCGATGGACGCCGATCTCCATAAGCAATGGGGCAGCTTACTGCTAGCCGCCGGCGACGCGAACGGCGCGGTGCGGGAAGGGAAAGCGGCGCTGGCGCTCGATGGCGATGCGGTCGAGGCGCATTATGAGCTGGCGAAGGCCTTGCACGCCGCACATCGTGTTAAAGAAGCGAAGGACGAAGTGGTTCTGGCGCTTGAAGCGGCGCCGGATTATAAGCCAGCACAGCAGCTTTTGCTTCAATTGAGCCAATAACTATGTCAATACTCACGAGCGTGACACCCACCGGCACCGAGGAAGTACGCGAGCGGGTGCAGCGATTTCAAGAAGCGACCAGCCGCATACGGCAGGAAGTGGGCAAAGTGATCGTCGGTCAGGAGACGGTCATTGAAAGTGTTTTGATCGCCTTGTTTGTAGGCGGGCACTGCCTTCTAACAGGCCTGCCGGGCACTGCCAAGACGCTGCTGGTCCGAACATTGGCGCGGACACTGGGGCTGAAGTTCAACCGAATTCAATTCACACCGGACCTGATGCCCTCCGACATCACGGGCACGGACATTATCGAAGAGGATACGGCCAGCGGGCATCGCTCCTGGACATTTGTGCCCGGCCCGATTTTTTCGAACGTGCTGCTGGCCGATGAGATCAATCGGACGCCTCCCAAGACGCAATCGGCGCTGCTCGAGGCGATGCAGGAGTTGTCGTGTACGGTACGCGGGCATTCTTACCGGATCGAACCTCCGTTTTTCGTTTTGGCGACGCAGAACCCCATCGAACTCGAAGGCACGTATCCGCTGCCCGAAGCGCAATTGGACCGTTTTCTGTTCAATGCCGTGCTCGACTATTTGCCGGCGGATGACGAACTGAAAGTAGTGGACCTCACCACCGTGAACCGGACGGCGGAAGCCGACGTCGTGACCAATGGCGACGAGATCCGGGGTTTCCAGGAACTGGTGCGCATGACGCCGATTGCCGAATCGGTCGCGCGCTACGCTGTCGAACTGGTACGGGCGACGCGGCCGAACGGCAACGGCGATGGTCCGGATTTTGTAAAGAAGTACGTCAACTTCGGCGCCAGCGTCCGTGCGGCTCAATTTCTGGTGTTGGCGGGCAAGGCTCGCGCTCTGATGCACGGAAGATTTCATGTGGCGTACGAAGACGTCCGTGCACTGGCCGCGCCGGTATTACGGCACCGTGTGCTGCTGAATTTTCATGCGGAATCCGATCGACTCACCACAGACGACATCGTCCGGCGGCTGCTCGAATGGAAGACCACGCCGCGCGAATAAGTTGATACCCGATGCCGGCCGCACTGACAAATCGATTTCTGGATCCGCGAGTGCTGGCGGGAATCTCCGGCCTAGACCTCATCGCGAAGACGGTCGTGGACGGCTTTATTGCGGGGCTCCACAAATCGCCCGATTTCGGTTTTAGCCAGGAGTTTGCCGAGTACCGCGCCTACACTCCGGGTGATGATTTGCGGCACGTGGATTGGAATGTGTTTGCGCGCACCGAGCGCGCTTATTTAAAGCGCTATCGCGGCGAGACCAACACCGGCATTATGGTTTTGCTCGACGCCAGCGCCAGCATGGGATTCGGCGCTCCGATCAGCAAATTCGACTACGCCAAGTTTCTGGCCTCGGCGATTGTGTACATGGCTCATTTGCAGCGAGACAGCGCCGGCCTGATCGTGTTTGACGACGACGTCCGCAATTTCGTGCGGCCCTCGGCGCGCCAGGGGCAGCTTTTGCGGCTGCTGCACGGTGTGGATACGGCACAACTCGGCAAACGCACGAATTTCGCGCGGCCATTTTTCGAGCTGCAACAGTTCCTGAAGCGCCGCGGCATCACGCTTTTGATTTCCGATTTCTTCGAGGATCCGCAGAAAGTGGTGGACACTGTCGTCCCGCTGCGCTTTCGGGGAAATGAGCTGGTGTTATTTCATGTGCTCGATCCGGTGGAGATC
>JAICIH010000418.1 GCA_025924475.1 Bryobacteraceae bacterium | reverse complement strand
GCAGAGTCACATGCCCGATGATGCCGCTCGACTAAAGCATCCTGGAAGACGCCGGAGCCGCGCGCTCCCGTCCCGGAATAACGAACGTGGCTTTAGCCTTCTGATGGTTACCCTGACGGCGAATGTTCTGATTGCCGCCGTCGGGCTCGCGGTCGATCTCGGGCATATGTTCGTTGTTAAGAGTGAACTGCAGGCTTTTTCCGATGCGGCGGCTATGGCCGCTGTCCGCGATCTCGACGGCACTCGAGCGGGCATCCAGAACGCCCACACGCTAGCAACTCAAGGGCCGCTTGGCGCAACGCTGCCGAATGCAACGAACTTCGGTACCACCTCTGTTACCACCGCAACGGATACCTATGCCACGACTTTCGGTGGTACTTACGATTCCTACGCTACTGCAACCACGAGCAGCACGAACACGTACAGATTCGTAAAGGTCGCTGCCAGCGCAAATGTTCCGATCTATTTTCTCCGTATACTTCCTGGTGTAGCTTCTCCCGCCACAGTTTCGTCATCGGCCACCGCCGGCCAGCGAGCCCTGCCGCCGAATTTCAACAACGGCGGCCTGGTGCCTTTCGCAGCAGACGCGCACAGCACGACTGCTGCCAATGAGTTCGACTTCGTTCGCGGTCAAGAGTACACATTCAGGTGGCAGAACGGCACCCCTCCCACAACCTGCCCCGGCGACAGCGGATTCAATCCAAGCCTTGCACCGCCGCAACACGGGTTTGTGGATCTCGGCCAGGGGAATGGTGAGAGCAATCTGGGAAAGGCAATTCGATACGGTGGCTATCCGAATGCGAACTCGACTCCGAATTCAGTCGGTGTAGGCACATCACTCTCAACCCCGCCGGGCAGCCGCGGTGATGCGGTCGCCAACACCCTCGCAGATCGATCGAATCAGGATTCTGACCAGACCGATACCACGTGGAGTGCATACCAGGCCGCACTGGCAGCCGGTACCGCCAATGGGAGAAGGATCGTTACGGCGCCAATTATAGATCCCAGTACGTATGCCGGCAGCGGCAGTAACAGACATGGAACAGTGATTGGCTTTGCTAATTTCCTCCTGGATCCAGCAGCTGCATATCAAGCTGCGGGCCCCTCAGGCGCCCTGTGCGCAACCTACATCGGTCCCGGGAGCCCGAACAGCGCAAGTACAGGCGGGACCAATGGCGCCTCCATCTACGTCGGGGTGCTCTTCCAGTGACCCGCATAATCAACCCAATTTCGGCTCGCAACAAAAAAGGCGAGCGCGGGCATGCCGTCGTCGAACTGGCGTTCGTCTGGTCTTTTCTTTGGTTGTTGATCACTGGGGTGTATCAGTTCGGCAACGCGTTTTTTATCTATAGCCGGCTGGAAGCGGCGGCCTCCAACGCCGCTATGCTCGGGTCGCGGCTGAATTACGATATCGCTGATTCAGGCGCAAGCTTAACGACCAAAGTGAAGAACATGGCGGTATACGGGGATCCGGCCGGTGGCAGCACGCCTCTTGTGCCGAGTCTGACGACTGCGAACGTAAGCGTAGATGCACCCGGTCCCTATCCAACCCACATAACGGTGACGATTCAGAACTACACCATCACGAACCTGTTCCATAATTTCGCTCTGCCCGATAAGCCCCGCGTCACCGCGGCTTACGCAGGTAATGTAGTCTGCTCCTCAGGCTGTTGACATGCCTCCGATTCGACGACATACGACAACCCGTGCCGCCGGCCGTTTCGGCTCCTGCCGTGGACAATCGCTGATTGAGTCTGTTTTTGTGCTGCTCACTCTCCTCGCCATGATCCTGTTCATCGTGGACATGGGCCGAATCATGCTCACTGAACAATATCTAATGGAACGCGCTCGAGCGGCGGCCCGGATGGCTGTGGTCAATAACTGGACCCAAGCGGATGTGGCGAATTATGTTGCGTACAATTCGACCCGCGCGCCTGCCGGAGGGAACACTACACCGGGACTGATGGGTGTTCTACCGTCAAAGGTCAGCTATACACCGCCCACAACCGCCTGCGATCCAAGTTGCTATGTGAAGGTGACAATCGCTGGTGTTACTGCATTTACCGTGGTGCCGTACATGGCCGGAAGATACACGCTTCCTACCATTACCGTGTCCCTCCCGGCCGGAAGTCTCGGAGCTACCAACTAGCGCTCCCAAACACGCCGGCTCTCAACCCGCGTTATCCTCGAAGCGTAGGGAACACCCCCGCCGGTGGAATACGCAAAAACCGAACAACTGGGCCGCCGCATCGCCCTCGTCAGCACAATCGCCGGCGCCGCCCTCGCCGCCGCCAAAATCATCGTGGGTGTCCATGCCGGCTCTACCGCCGTACTCTCGGACGGACTCGAAGCCTCGGGCGACGTCCTCTCTTCCGCCATCGTGTACGCCGGCCTGGGGCTCGCGCGCAAACCACCCGACTCCGAACATCCCTATGGCCACGGCCGCTACGAAACGATTGCCGGTTTAGGCGTTGGCGCTCTGCTTCTCCTCGCCGGCGCGGGCATTTTCTGGCACAGCCTCCGCTCCTTCCATCAAACGAGCGCCTTGCCCGTCTATACCCTCTATCCTCTGTTCGCCGCTATTGTAATCAAAGTTCTCCTCGCCGCCACCAAGTTCCGCGTCGCCAAGCGCATCGCCAGCACCTCTTTGCACGCCGACGGCTGGCACGACCTCACCGACCTGCTTTCCACCTGCGTTGCCCTCATCGCAGTTGGCCTTACGCTTGCCGATCCTGTTCGCTTCGCCGCTGCCGATCATGTCGGCGGCTTGCTGATCGGGCTCCTCATCTTCTTTCTTTCGATCCAAGTTGTACGACGCACTATCGGACAGCTCCTCGACACCATGCCGGACGAAGCCAAAATGGCCGAAATCCGCCGCGCTGCCTTGGCCGTTCACGGCGCGCTCGGCATCGAGAAGTGTTTTGCCCGCCGCAGCGGCCTGCAATATTACGTGGACCTGCATCTGGAAGTCGATCCGGAAATGACTGTGCGCGAATCTCACGAAATCGCCACGCGCGTCCGCAGCGCCGTGAAAGAAAGCCTGCCGTGGGTGGCCGACGTCCTCGTACATGTAGAACCGTCGCCGGATGCCGCATCTCCGGAGTGGCAAACGCTTCTCGAGCGATCGCATGGAAAATAAGGAAATCGCCCAGCTCCTTTCCGAAACCGCGGACCTCATGGAAGTAGCGGGCGAAGACAGCTTTCGCATCCGCAGCTATCGCAACGCCGCCGCTGTCATCCAAAGCCATCCCGAGCGCGTCGCCGCGATCGTCGTGAGCACGGACCGCAAGGTCACCGATATTCCGGGCATCGGCAAAGGGATCGCGGGCGTCCTGCTGGAGATCTGCCAGCGCGGCTCTTTCGACCGTCGCGATCAGATGCTCGCCAAATATCCCGCCTCCGCTCTCGAACTGCTGAAGATCCAGGGACTAGGGCCGAAGAGCATCGCGCTGCTCTATGAGCACCACAATGTCCGCACGGTGGACGATCTCGAACGCATTTGCCGCGAACAAAAGTTGCGCGCCCTGCCGCGCATGGGGGCCAAGCTTGAAGAAAAAGTTCTGCGTTCCATAGAAGCATATAGAAAAAGCACCGGCCGTTTTCTGCTAAGCTTCGCGCGCCGCACCGCGGATGAGTTGATCGCCGATTTTCAGTCGCTCCCCGGCATCGAGCGCGCCGAAGCCGCCGGCAGCCTGCGGCGCGGCCGCGAAACTGTCGGCGATCTCGATATCCTGGTCACTGGCGCGGGCGCTCCCGCCGCGCTCGAGCGTATCGTCGCCCATCCGAAATCGCAGGAGACCCTCGGCCAAGGCGTCAATAAAGCCAGCGTTTCTTTCGGGCTCGAGCGCCTGCAGGTGGATGTCCGCGCGCTGGCGCACGAAAGTTTCGGCGCAGCCATGCAATACTTCACCGGCAGCAAGGAACACAATGTCGTATTACGCACGCAGGCTCTGAAACAAGGCCTCTCGCTCAACGAATATGGGCTTTTCACGCTCGAAGGAGAGCAGCGTGTAGCCGGCGCCAGTGAAGAGGAAGTCTATCAACGCCTGGGTTACGCCTGGATTCCTCCCGAACTCCGCGAAAACTCCGGCGAATTCGAAGCCGCCCAAAACGGCGCCTTACCGAAGCTGATCGAACTGGCCGATATGCGCGGCGATCTGCACATGCACACCACCGAGACCGACGGCAAAGCCACCCTGCGCGAGATGGCCGAGGCCGCCGCCGCTCTCGGCTACCAATACATTGCAATCACGGATCATTCGAAAGCGCTCGCCATGGCCAACGGCCTCGACGAAGCGCGCGCCGTCGCCTTCGCTCGCCAGGTTCGCGACCTCAATCGCGAGGGTTTGCCGCTGCGCGTCTTCTCCGGCATCGAATGCGACATTCTGCGCAATGGTGCGATGGATCTCTCGGAAGACGCGCTGGCCGAATTGGATCTGGTCATCGGTAGCGTTCACAGCCACATGAATCTCGAGCCCGCGGAGATGACCGATCGTTTGCTGCGTGCTCTCGAATCTCCCTCTATCCGTATCGTGGGGCATGCCACCGGACGCCGGCTATCGCAGCGCAATTCCTATCCCTTCGATTTCGAAGCTGTCGCCGCACGCGCCGCCACACGCGAGGTGCTCTTCGAAATCAATGCCAGCCCCGAGCGCCTGGACCTGCCGGGTCATCTCGCACGCGTTGCTAAACGGAAAGGCTGCCGCTTCACGATATCGACTGACGCGCACCGTCCCGCCCACCTGCACAATATGGCGTTCGGTGTGATCACGGCCCGCCGCGGCTGGCTCGAAGCGGCCGATGTTCTAAATACCCGCCCGCTCTCCGAGTTCGAAAGCTGGCTGAAAGAACCGCGCACGTAAGTAAGCGGCGCCTTCTTCTTCCAATACCCGCAAAATTTCCAGGTCTTTTCCCGTCTCCTATTCGCCTCAAAGAAATAGAAAGGATCCTATGCGAAAAATCCTACTAACCGCATGTATGTTGGGAACCGCTCTTTGGGCGCAACCTCCATCTTCCGGTGGCGGTGGGCAATCGCCATCGACTC
>JAICIH010000417.1 GCA_025924475.1 Bryobacteraceae bacterium | reverse complement strand
AGCGTTCGATGCTCGCTTTCGAGCGTCTGCTCATACGGCGACAGTCCGCGGTCGGGCGTGTACTCCAGCGAATTGCCGCGTTCGGCTTGGCCGTCCGTCATCGAGACCTCGTGGCGGCAATGCCGCGCAAACCAGCGCCGATGATTATGGGCTTCGTTCACCGCGATCCGATAAATCCAGGTACGCAGGCTGCTCTGCTCCCGGAAAGACGCCACGCCGCGAAAGATCTTCAAAAAAACTTCCTGCACGACATCGGAGGCGTCCGACTGATTACCCAGCAAGCGGTATACCATCCCATATACCGGCTGCTCATACCGTGAGATCAACTCTTCGTAAGCTTCTTCGATTCCTGCCCGGAGTCCGCGCAAGATGCGAGCATCTTCCTCGGAAACACCGGCCTGAGCACCCGCCAGGATGGACAGGCGGCTCGAATCGCCCGAAAGGGATTGCGCCATCGCTTAGCATTCTACCGCTACTAGCCCTCGCCAATAGCGGTTTTGGATCTACTTCACCTGTCTATTTGGACACCGCATAGGCCTTCGAAGTTCCGTCCTGAACCGTACGATAGTAGGCCTCATACTTAGGAATGATTAGATCCGTCGTAAAACGGGTTTCCGCAGAAAGACGCGCCGCGGCGGCCATCTTGGAATGCAGGCCAGTATTGGTAAGCAGTTCTACTAAGCGCCCGGCCTGCGCGTCCGTATCGCCTACCGGCTCCATGAAACCGTCTACCCCATGGGTGATCAGGTCGGGAAGCCCGCCCGTACGAGTGGCTACCGGTGGCACCCCGCATGCCATGGCTTCGAGCGCCGCCAGGCCAAACGCCTCCGTTTCGCTCGGCAAGTGTAGCGCGTGCATGCTCGGAATCAGCCGCTCCATGTGGTCCTGCTTCCCCAAAAACCGCGTGTGTTCAGCCACGCCTATCTACTGCGCCAGCCGCTCGGCCGGACCCCGATCCGGGCCATCGCCCGCCAGAACCAGTTCCGCATCCACTTGCTCGCGCACCTTGGCAAAAGCGCGCACGCAATCGAGCACCCGTTTGACCGGCCGGAAATTCGAGATGTGCAGGATGCGTTTGCGCCCCTTGCTGCGCGCCTCTTCATCCGGACGGTACAACTCGCAATTGACGAAGTTGTGAATCACTTCAATCGGCTGGGTGATCCCGAAAAAATCCACCGTGCGCCGCCGCATGTACTCGCTAATAGTCGTGATGCCGTCGGATCGTTCGATCGAAAATTTGGTGATCGGGAAATAAGAACGGTCCGTACCCACCAGCGTAATGTCGGTGCCGTGCAGGGTCGTGATGAACGGCAGGCGCCGGCTGGCGGTCATCTGCTGCGCCAGCAGCGCGGAAATCGAATGCGGGATTGCGTAATGGACGTGCAGCAGATCGAGCCGCTGGCGTTCGGCGACTTCGGCCATGCGCGAAGCGAGCGCCAGCGTGTACGGCGGATAGTGGAACAACGGATAATTCGATACTTCGACTTCGTGGTAGTAGACGCCCGGCGTATCCGGATCGAGGCGAATGGGATTGGCATAGCTGATGAAGTGAACCTCATGGCCGCGAAGCGCCAGTTCGAGCCCCAGCTCCGTCGCGACAATCCCGCTGCCCCCATAGGTGGGATAGCACGTAATGCCGATGCGCATGCCCCTAGTATGGGGTAACCAGACCGTTTTCGCCCACCCGATACCGTTTCAGCCGCTCCTGGTCCACAAGCAGCGTGGAGTTGTCACTGTCCCAGGCGAGACCCGCCGGGCCGAGTTCCAGATTCGACCGGCAGCTTGCGACTTTCAAGGAAAATGTTTCGTGCAATCCCGGTTTCGATCCGCGGCGCCGCGCCAAAACACGCACAAACTGCTCTTTCCCGGCTTGGCAGTACGACATCGGCCCGGGCCGCGAAGCGTAGCCATCGCTGATCACATAGACCCCGCCCGGCTTTTCGCCCAGCAGCTCGAATGATTGTATGCGGCTTGCCGGCGCAACCGTTTCATCTCGCCTCAGCAGCACTTGCGTTTTCGCGCCGCCTCCTCTCGGCGGCCGTATTTCGACCAGCGTGCGGCTGCCTTGCGTTGCATACCGCAGCGTTCCGCCGGAAGGAAGCGCCAGAACGTGACCGCGTGGGGCTTGGGGTTTCGACTTTTGTGGCTGTTGTCCCGCCAATACGATAACTCCTACCACTAGCGCGCAGAACCACATTAAAGAACCGCGCACGTAAGTAAGCGGAGTCCTAGGACAGGAGACGATCCGCGTAGCAAATTCCAAAATACCCCCAGCAGTCGTTTGCTCCGGGTGCATGCCGGTATTTCTCGGCGTCCCGCTGATGCAGAGCGGCTTCGCTTTTACCGCGGTTGTCCGGATGGGTCAAATCCCAGCCGATGTTGCCGGTCTTTGAATCGCACAGCACCGCCGGATTGCGAATCCAGGCCTTTTGCGCGCTGCTCCAAACGTGATAGGCGCCGCCGTTCCAGCGCGCGATCGTTTCGCGAATCAGTTGATCGGGAGTAAAAGACCGGCCGTTCTGGGAAAGATATCGCGTCGCTGCGGCGCGCTTAGCGGCGTAGAGCGCCAGGCCCGCATCCACGTTCAGCTTCCAGTTCCAGCATTGTTCGAAGCTGGGCGCCGGATTCGTCAATTGACACATGCCGAAACCGGAGTCGAAGGAGGCGCGCGGTTGCCCTTTCGCATCGAAATGGCTCATTTGCGTTTCATGCTGCAGGATCTTTTCGAAACCGGCGCTTTCCGGCCGCGTTGCCAGATAAGCAAGAATGTCGGCGGCCTCCGGGTTGGTCCCGGCGATGTGGACCGAAATCGATGCCTTTCCGCCAGGCCCGCTTACGCTGACCGTCAGCGCACCTCCCAAACCTTGCAGCGCCTCTCTCGCATCCCAGCTATTTGTGGCCGTGACAACCGTTCCCTTCTTCGAAAATTTGCGCCATTGAATTTGCCAGCTCCATGTCAATTGCTGCCCGTACGGCAGTTCTCCCTCGATCGCGAAAGAAATCGCCGGCCAGACGGAATCGGCCGTCACTTGGAATGTCGAAGCCGGGGCAGGGGAAACGATCTTCAAGCTGGTTCTCCGGAATTCTGGCTCTGCTGAATCTATCATTATTTCCGCATTCCCCGGTGCTATTCTCGGAGCGAGGCGGCCCGGATGAATTTCCGCACGGTCTGTGCGCTTCTCGGATTGACGGCACTCTTCCTCGGCACCGCGTATGCAATCGACCGCACTCTGCCTCACCCATTCCGCGAATATCCCGGCATCGAATATCGCGTAGGTTCAATTCCTCTACCGCCCGATTACCAGGCAAGAACAGAATGGACATTTGCGCGCCTGATGTATCCGGGCGGGCCGAACGACGGCTACATCGGCCGCGAAGCACCGGATTGGCGCGATGGCATTTCGCTCTGGACGCAAGACTTCCCGCGCGCCGACCGCCACTTCGCTCTCGCCGTTCGCCGCTTGACCCGCATCGATGTGCGTTCGGTAGAACAGATCGTAAATCTGGACGATGGCCCGGAAGTCTACAACTGGCCCTGGCTCTACGCCGTGCAGGTGGGCGAATGGGGAATTACAGACGACCAGGCCAAAAAATTGCGCGACTACTGCCTGCGCGGCGGCTTCTTCATGGCCGACGATTTTCACGGCACGCTCGAATGGCAGGTTTTTCAGCAAAGCATGCAGCGCGCATTTCCGGATCGCCACCTGGTCGATATTCCGGATTCCGACGCGATCTTCCACACGGTCTACGATCTCAGCCAACGCTACCAGATTGTGGGCGCCGAGCACCTCAGTGAGGGACACAAAGCGGACGGCTACGTAGCCCGCTGGCGCGGCATCTACGACGACAAAGGCCATCTCATGGTTGCCGCATCATTCAATTCCGATATCGGCGATTCCTGGGAATGGGCCGATTCGCCGGAGTATCCAGAGCAGTATTCCGCGCTCGGCGTGCGGATCGGGGTTAATTACATCGTCTACGCCATGAGTCATTGATGCGGCCAAAGCTTTTAGCGATCAGCCATCAGCTCTCAGCTTAAAAACCGCATGCTCACCGGGACCAACTCAACAGAAACCTGACCGTGAGGGAGGGGCATCAAACCACCGCGCGAAGCGCGCACCGAATTAAGCTGAATGCGCTCCAGTGACTGAGAGCTTCGGCCGCAGGCGCAAGCTGATGTCACAGGTAAGATGGTCCGTGGAGTTGCCCCCGCGGCTAGCGGCTAATTGCTGAGCGCTGAAAGCTCTAGCCCGGCAATTCCGCGAATTGCCGGCTAGAATCTCACCGAATACGCAACTCGGGCGGCAGCACGATCTTCGCGTAGCGCCGTCCCGGCGTCTTGATGCGCTTCAGCAGCAGCCCCGCCGCTTGCGAGCCCATTTCATAGCTGGGCTGCGCCACCGTCGAAATTCGCGGCGTAAAAACATCGAGCCACTCGGAATCGTCCGAGCTCATCACCTCGATATCTTTCGGCACCCGCAGGTCCGCCTCCTGAATCGCCCGCAGCGCGCCGGTGAGCAGCAGAAAGTTCGCCGCAAAAATCGCCGTCGGCCGCGACTTGCGGGAGAGAAGTTCTTGAGTAGCCTGGAACCCTGATTCAGCGGACCATTTACACGCACCGATCAATTGATTCGGAGCCGCAAGACGCGCCGATTCGAGCGCAGAACGCCAGCCCGCGACGCGGTCCGCCCCCGTGCTCACCAAAGTCTCGCCCGGCAGCAGCGCGATCGTTTTATGTCCTTTCGCAATCAAATGCTCGATCGCCATTCGCGTCCCGTAAAGATTGTCCGCCGACACCGAATCCGCCTTGATCTGTGACGGCGTGCGGCCCACGAATACAACAGGTTTTTGGGCGGCCACCAATGGCTGCAGCTCTTCCTCGGCGCCCGCGGCCACGAAGAGAAGCATTCCATCCACCTGTTTGGCGCGAAAAACGCCGAGGTAACGCGTCTGCTCTGCTGCATCGTTATATGTGTTTCCCAGAATCAGCGAGTATCCCGATTGCTTCAACACATCTTCCACGCCGCGCACCACTTTCGCGTAGTACGGATTCGCGTTATGGGGAATCAGCAGACCGTCGGTT
>JAICIH010000416.1 GCA_025924475.1 Bryobacteraceae bacterium | reverse complement strand
GCTTCCGCGTAACGCTGGTTATCGGCGAGCGCCCATGCTACCAGAGTCTGGGCGCGGTAGGCCCGCGCGCGCGCCTCATTCGTCGGGTTGCGGCGAGCATATTCGTCCTCCAATCTGGCCGCCTCTTCAACGAAAGCAAGTTCCTCGCGCAAGTTGCCTTCGGTTTCGCTGATATCTCCGCGATTGCCGGCAATTCGAGCGGCAAGCAACAGCAGTTCCGCATTTCCCGGGTGCTCCTTTCGCAGTTCATCGAGCAGCGAGGCGGCCGCATCCAAATTGCTATGCGATTCCGCGAAATGGCCGTTCAACATCGCCATATAGGCCAAATTGCTGCGGAGGAACGCCAAATCGAAACGATAGGCAGGATCGAGCGCCGCCGCGCGGCTCTCGAACTCAATCGCTTTCCGGAAACTCTGCATCGCATCGCCGGCGCGTCCGAGATTCGGCTGGCCGGGCGCCCCTTGCGCTTCCCCGACTTTCCGGTAAACCTGGCCGATTTCAGCGAGAAGCTTCGGATCGTTGCCGGCGCTTCCGGAAAGATTGTGGAGATAGTCGAGCGCCGTAGTTACCATCTTTTCGCGGATCTTTGTCGAACCAGGCAGTTTGGCGACATCGTCATGCAAGTCGATGAAGCGGCCTGCGAGCTGCCGCACTTCCAGGAAACGCTGCTGTGCGATGGCTTGCTGGCGATGCGCCACGAAGATCCCGGCCGCGAGACCCGCCATCGCCAGCGAAACCGCCGAAACCGGCAGCCATCGCCGGCGAAAAAACTTTTTGGTCTGATACCAGGTTTCGTTTTTTCGTGCGCGAATCGGGCGCGATTCCAGATAGCTCTCCAGATCGTCGGAAAACTGGTCAATCGTCGCGTATCTTTCCTGCGGCTCCCGGCGCAATGCTTTTAAAAGGATGACTTCGAGATCTCCCTTGAGTGCGGGAACCAATTGGGACGGCGGCGTAATGTTTCCGGCGGAAATCACCGCCACAATATCGTGCGCGGAATCCTCTTCAAAATGGTGCGGGGGAACGCCTGTTAGCAACCTGTAGAGCACCGCTCCCAGAGAATACACATCCGTCGCTGTGCTTGCCGCTCCGCCCAGCGCCTGCTCGGGACTCGCATAGTTGGGCGTCAGCACGGGCATGTTTGTTGCCGCGGGATCGTTGAGTAAATCCAGAATCTTGGCAATGCCGAAGTCCAGCAGCTTTGGTTCGCCGTCGGGGGTCACCAGAATGTTTGCCGGCTTCAAATCGCGATGCACCACCAGGTTTCGATGCAGATAGCTGACCGCCGCGCATACTTTGAGGAACAACAGCAGCGTGGGCCGTATGCCGAGCCCGGCGCCATATGCATCGATGGCCTTGCCTTCGATGTATTCCATCACCAGATACGGCTGCCCGTCTTCCCGATGGCCCGCATCGAGCAGCTTGGCGATGTGAGGATGAGAAAGATTCGCGAGAATTTGCCGCTCGGCAAGAAACCGTTCGCGCAACCGGCTGCTATCGGCGCCCGGCCGCAACAGCTTGATCGCCACGCGCCGGACTACTTCGCCGTCCACGCGCTCGGCAAGATATACCGAACCCATGCCACCGGATCCCAGAAGACTGTCCAACCGATACGGTCCGCAAAGCGTACCCTGCGGCGCCAATCGTGTCAGCGCGTGCTGCGCAATTTGGCTAATATCTCTCTCGAGAGTGATGTTGCAGCCGGACTCGAACGCCAGCAGCGCGACAACTTCGCGCCTGGTTTCCGGATCGATATCGTGCTTCTCGAAATACCGATCCCGATCCTCGACAGCAAGGTCAGCAACGGCATGAAAGGTCTCTTGAACACGAACTTTCACACAACCGATTCACTTTCAAACGGAGATTTCGTCATTATAAGCCGGTCTAATGAAATTCATGTGGCGCACGCACTCATGCGTGCCGCGTCGAGATTCGTCTCGACGCTTGGTCGGGTTCAGTCATCGTTGTTTCTGAATCTTCGCCCAAGTGTCGCGCAATTCGACAGTACGATTGAAGACGAGCCGCCCAGCGTCCGTGAGCTTATCTGCACAAAAATACCCAAGGCGCTCGAACTGATAACGGTCGCCCGGTTGGGCCTTAGCCAGCGACGGTTCGGCTTTGCCGTGTACGATTTCGAGCGATTTTGGATTCAAATATGTCGTGAAGTCAGCGCCTTCCGGAGATTCGTTTGGATTTTCCACGGTGAACAGCTTCTCGTAAAGGCGCACCTCGACGGGCAGGGCCTCCGCCGCCGAAACCCAATGAATGGTCGATTTCACTTTGCGTGTTTGCTGACCGCTGCGCGTCTGCGGATCGTATGTGCAGTGTACTTCCTTGATCTCGCCGGTGGCCGGATCCTTCACCACGTCGTGACACTTGATAATGTAGCCGTAACGCAGCCGGACTTCGTTCCCCGGATACAGGCGGTAATATCCTTTGGGAGGCGTTTCACGGAAATCGTCCTGTTCGATCCACAGCTCGCGGCTAAATGGCAAGCTCCGCGTGCCGGCGCCGGCATCTTCGGGGTTGTTAACGGCCTCGACGAACTCTACCTGGCCTTCGGGATAGTTCGTTAAGACCAGTTTGAGTGGGCGCAAGACCGCCATGACGCGCAGGGCCGTCCTGTTCAGATCTTCGCGGATGTAGTATTCGAGCTTCTCAAATTCCGTGATGCCGTTGGTCTTCGACACCCCGAGGCTGCGCGCAAAATGGCGCAAACCTTGCGGCGAATAGCCGCGCCGGCGCATGCCGCTGATAGTGGGCATTCGGGGATCGTCCCAGCCTTCCATCACGCCCTGCTCTACAAGCTGCAGCAGCTTCCGTTTGCTCAGTACCGTATACGTCAAGTTCAACCGATCGAATTCGATCTGCTGCGGGTGAAAAACGCCAAGCTGTTCCAGAAACCAGTCGTATAGCGGACGATGATCTTCAAACTCGAGCGTGCATATCGAGTGGGTAATGCCTTCGATGGAATCACATTGGCCGTGCGCCCAATCGTACATGGGATAGATGCACCAATGATTGCCCGTCCGGTGATGGTCGGCGTGGAGGATCCGGTACATGACGGGATCGCGCAGGTTCAGATTTGGAGACGCCATATCGATTTTGGCGCGCAAGGTGCGCGAGCCATCGGGGAACTCGCCGGCCTTCATGCGCGCGAAGAGATCGAGATTCTCTTCCACGCTTCTATCGCGATAAGGACTATTCTGTCCCGGTTCCGTGAGAGTGCCGCGGGTCTGTCGCACTTGCTCGCTGGTCAAGTCGCAGACAAATGCTTTGCCTTTTTTGATAAGCTCGACGGCCCAATCGTACAACTGCTGGAAGTAATTCGATGCATAAAGCAGCCGGCCACCGAAATCGGCCCCCAACCATTTGACGTCTTCGACGATGGATTCTACGTATTCCGTCTCTTCCTTCGCGGGATTGGTGTCATCGAAGCGCAGGTTACACTTGCCTCCGAACTCTTCGGCAAGGCCAAAGTTGAGCATGATGCTTTTGGCGTGGCCAACGTGCAGATAGCCGTTGGGCTCGGGAGGAAAGCGCGTGTGAACATGTCCGTTATATTTGCCGTTTGCGTTGTCAGAGAGAATCAAATCGCGAATAAAATTGGAAGCCGGTAAATCCAGATCGTTCATTAAATAAGTCCTAAAGCAAGATCGAGGCGAGTCAGAACCGTGTCCCGGCCGAGCACTTCCAGCGTTTCGAAAAGCGGCGGCGCATTTTTTCGCCCGCACACGGCGACCCGAATGGGCTGGAACATCTGTCCAGCTTTCAGCTTGAGCTCATCCGCAGCAGCGCGAAGGGCGGAATCCAGCGTTCCGTGGTCGAAACCAGGCACAGCCGCCAGCACTTCTTTGGCCTTACGGAGCACTCGCGCGGCCATGGCGGCATCTCCCTTCTGAGGGATTAATTCCGCGGGATCGTAGGGCCGCAGCTCCGCGGAGAAGAAGAAATCGGCAACGCTGCCGATATCGCGTAATAAACGAATGCGCTCATGGATGAGGGGGACAATGGCGCGAAGCTTCTCGGGCGTAGCGTTTGTAAAGCCGGCTTGCTGGACATAAGGCATCAGGCGCCGCGCTAACTCATCGAGATCGAGCGCACGGAGATGTTCGGCATTCAGCCACACGGCCTTGGGATCGAAGGGATCTTCGTCAGTGAAATTGATGGTTGCGTTGCTACGGTTGATGCCTTCGAGCGAGAACAGCTCGACCAACTCCTCGCGCGACATCTTCTCGCGATCGTTCTTCGGCGACCAGCCGAGCAGCGAGAGGAAGTTCACGAACGCATGCGGCAGAAAACCCGCATCACGATAGGTCGTAACACTGACTACCGGGCCATGGATGCGCTTTGACAGCTTGGCGCCATCGGGCGCCATTAACAACGGCAAGTGCGCTGTGTTCGGAACGGGGACGTTCAGAGCTTCGAAGATCAGTACGTGTTTGAAGGTGTTTGCCAGATGCTCCTGGCCGCGCAGGATATCCGTAATGCGGAGATCGGCGTCGTCCGCGCAGGAAGCCATGTGGTAGGTGGGCATTCCGGTCGAGCGCAAGAGCGCAAAATCCTCCAGGTCGGCGGTAGCCTTGGTCACTGTTCCGTAGACGCGATCCGATACAACGATTTCGGCGCGCGATTCGCGAGGGACGCGGAAGCGCAAAACGAAAGGTTCGCCCGCATTGGCGCGCCGGTCGCTCTCTTCGCGAGAGAGCTCGCGCATTCCCGGATGGAAGAGCCATCCCCCGCTCGGATTCTCGATTGCCGGCGAGGAAGGCATGAAGTCGCGATACGCAAGTCCCTTTTCGAAGATGGCCCAGGCAGCCTGTCGATGGAGGTCGAGCCGATCGGATTGGCGGTACAGTTCGTCCCAGCCGAGCTCAAGCCAGCGGAGACCTTCGTAGATCGAATCGAGAGAGGTCTGCGTGTTCCGTTCGACATCGGTATCGTCGATGCGGAGAACCATCACGCCACCTTGATGGCGCGCATAGAGCCAATTGAAGATGAACGTGCGAGCGCCGCCTATGTGAAGGTAGCCGGTGGGCGAGGGCGCAAAGCGGACACGTGTCATATCTAAAAGTTTAGGGAATAGCTAAATGTTACCTGACGCGGCGAGTTTC
>JAICIH010000415.1 GCA_025924475.1 Bryobacteraceae bacterium | reverse complement strand
GCGGTCAAAGCCTCGTCCCATCGCTCGGCCGCGCCTTCGAGCGGCAGATGGCCGGGAAATCCCAGTTGCCCCGCGCGCAATCCAAAGCTCTTGACGTGCCGAAGCGTTTCGCGCGCATCCGGCCGCGCCCAGAACATCAATCCAATTTCCAGATCTTCTAATCCCTGCACTTTATCTGTTCTCCCGTTTCTCTGGCTTCTTTCAAAAGCAGCGCGACCTTGACCGCTTGCGCCGAAGCGCGCGGCGGGCACAACTCCGGCTGCTGTCCGGTCTTACAACACTCCACGAAATAACTGACTTCAGCTTCGTATCCATCGCCAGTGGTATCGATTGCGGTTCTCTGGCCTGCGGCGTCATTCCGTACCAATCCATCAGCCGTCAATTCCAGCTCCGCGCGTTCGGTCCTCGCCTGGAACGACATCGAAAAAGGCGTGTCCGCCGCGAACCAGCCGCCTTGTATCCTCACTTCCGGTCCTCCCGGATAAATCAGCGCCGCCGCCACGCCGTCCACGTCACCGAGTCTCTTCGCCGCTACCCGATCGGGCAGGCCGCAGAGCAGCAGCGCCTGGTCGATGTCATGTACCAGCAGGTCGAGGAGCGCTCCGCCGCTTCGCGCCTCCACCGGCAGCCAGCGGCTCCAATTCGGTATCCCGCACCGCCGAACGAATGTCGCCGAGCGCAGCGCTCCGAATTCATTTTCTTTGCCGAATTGCTGTAAATACCGGTAAGCCGGCCAGAACCGCAGCACCTGGCCGATCATCAGCACGCGCCGCTGTTTTTCCGCCGCCCCGATCATGCGCTCGCACTCGTCCAATGTCAAAGCCATCGGCTTTTCACACAAGACATGTTTGCCCGCGCTCAACGCGGCGACCGTTACCGGCTCATGCATGTCCGTCGGCAGGCAAATGTCGACCGCGTCAAGAGCTGGATCCTGCACCAGGTCCTGCCAGCGGCGGTACTTAGTCACCCTCGAAAAGTCGTAAACGCCGCCCTTCCGCCCTAAATTTCCGCCGGTGTTGCTTAAATCTCCGGTCTGTGCCGCGGGGTTTTCCGTGCATACCGCGGCCACCTGCACGCCCTCCATCTTCCAGAAGGCGCCCAGGTGCGTTGCGCCCATGAACCCCAATCCAACGATTCCGATTTTCACGAGGCCATTGTAAGCGTTGAGCTATGGATTTTTGACTGGCTCGAAATCGTAGAACCAGTCTTCTTCCTGGGAAGAGTGGTTGACCAGGAATAAAACCTTCGCGTGCGACTGCATGGAAAAGTGCGTGATCTGCCAACTGCCGCCCGGTACCGGAGCTTTCTCGATCTCGAATCGTGTGCCGGGTTCCACTCGCGCCAGGAAGCCCTCTATCGAAACCGGATGGATCACTTTCGCGGTTACTTTCACCCATTGATACGTTTTCTGGTCAATCCACATTTCGCCTTCCATGCCCGTTAATACCTGAGCTTGCATATTGGGCGGCTTGTAGCCGGGGCGCGGGGTCGCCTTGAGAAGCCAAACGTTGAATTTTTTGATCTTCTTCTTGCCCACCAACTCGAAATCGAACGCCTCCGATAATTGGCTCATCATTTCGTGATCGCGTTTGCGGTCCTTCTCGTATTCGGCGACGCGAGATCGGCTTTGTTCCGGACTCTCCGCTTTCCGTTGCGCGATAGCCTGCTGCTGTTTCTTCATCTCCTCAGCGGCGCGCTCCTTTGAGAGCGGTTGCCCGTTTTCCGAAAGCAGGCGCTGGTACGGAGAGCCTTCGATCATCGTCACTTGATACGTCTTGATCTCCTTGCCCGATTTATCTTTTTCTTTGTAGTTGAAATGCGGCGCCGCCTCAAAGTCTCGCTCGTTTGCCGCTACGGACTTTTGAATAATAGTCTTGACATCCGGCTGTTGCGCCGCAAAGGACAGTCCGGCCAACACCCCGCCCAACAGAACACGAGTGATCACATGAACTACTTTATGCAAAGTAGAGCCCGGTAATTTGACCGCGGCCGGCCGCCACTTCGTCCAGGCCGCTCCAAATCAGAGCAGACCGAGTTGCCGGAAAGCGCGATACTCCCGCTCGATTGCATCCAGAAGCATCCGCTCGCGCCGTGCTTCGCGCCGGCGCTCCAGCGCCTCGAATAGGACAATCAGCAATGTAAAAAACACCGTAAGCAGAAAAAGCAGATTGCCGATGTCCGGAAGAGCGGTCATAGAAACGCTCCTTCTGGTGTATCAAAGAACCGCGCGTGTCAGCAAGCGGCAGTTAATTATCGCCAGACGCCTGTGATCGCTCGCTCGCATCGGTTGATTGCAGGACAACCTCGGGGCCGCTGAGCAGTGTTTCCTTGCCCGGCGTTAGTTGAAGGACGATTTTCCTGGGAAGATAACCAGCCCGGGATAGCTCGATTGCATGCAGACCCGGCGAAAGCTGGCCTGTCAATTCGGCCCCGCGGGCGACAGAACCTACCAAAACTCCATCCACTTTGACCTCAGTGCCCGCCTCCGCTCCCTGAATTCGGAGCATCGCAGGCTTCGGATCTAATGGAAGGTCGAGAGTGGTCTCGCCGCCCTGTGTAATGGTGACGGTAACCGGACCGTGATCGATATACTCCGGATTCGCCGCGCGTACTTGATAGGTGTTCGGCGGCAACAGGATTTCGAGCGGCGTATCGCCGGCCCGTTGGACGTATTTCCGGCCATTGATGAAAATTTCCGCATCGGGAACATTGGTCCGAATTCTCAGCGCACCGGTTGTGGATCCTTTGCCTGGCGAAATCAGGTGAACGAAACGGGGGAGAACGGTTTTCCAAGGAATGAGGGCTATCGCTACAAACGCGGCCAGGATGGCGAATGCGCGTGCGGCCGCTCGCGATCGGGAGACTGTGGGCGGATGTTTCGGCAATAGGATGAGATCGCCGCATGAAGCCGGCACAGCTTCTTCGGCCCGCTGTTTTCCCTCTTCCAGCGTGTCCGCCGCTTCCTGATCTTGTCCGACTACTTTTTGCGCATGCTCATGAATAATTTCAGCAATGTAATCGGCCAACTCACCATC
Source organism: Bryobacteraceae bacterium (assembly GCA_025924475.1). Taxonomy (GTDB): domain Bacteria; phylum Acidobacteriota; class Terriglobia; order Bryobacterales; family Bryobacteraceae; genus Bog-105. The sequence continues at coordinate 2,128 of JAICIH010000415.1, read as the reverse complement.
GAGCGGCAGCCGCCGCCGAGCTTCCGCAAAGAATTCGTCCGCCGCTTCGAAATTTCTTTGGCCAAGGGCTTCTTCGCCCCTCTCCAGCAATTGGCGGACCGCTGCTTCTTTTTCCCGAATCTCGGATGCAAGCTTTTGCAACCGATCCGATTCCGGAAACTGCTCCGTCGCTTGTTTGCAAAGTCCGTCGGCTTCCGCCAACGGACCTTGATCGAGCAGAAATTGTATCCGTGCTTCGGCGCTGTCGGCAGTCTGCTCGCCGGAGGAAGTTGTGGTTTCGTGAGGAAATGCATCCAGCTCGCGTGGCATCATGCTGAGTAAATCGGACCCTTGGGTATTATGAACCGATTTAGCTCTGATCAGTATCCCATTCCGGCGCAGGAGAGAAAGCCGTAAACCCTGGCGCGGTACTTAACGTTAGGGAGAGTGGACAAGAATGCCGGCACGTATTTTGCTCGTCGACGACCGGCCGCTCCTGCAACTAGCGGCCAATCGCCTATTGCGGCATCATTTCTATGAAAGCGATGTTGTCGCCACCGGCGATCGTGATGAAGCATTCCGCCTTGCCGCTACAGGTCCGCAGATTGCCGTTGTAAGTTATGCGTTCCGCAAGGAGAACGTGCTCTCCCTTGCGGACGGCATCCGGTCTCAATCGTCCGCGACTCAGATTCTGTTCACCGCGATGCACGAGTCCTGGACCGCTGTTGAAGTGGCCATCCGCTCCGGCGTCCGCGGTCTTCTGCTGAATTCGGATCCGCCTGAAATGCTGATTGCGGCCATTCAAGCTGTCTCCCGCGGCTTTGCCTTCTTTTCGCCGCCGATTGCGCTGCTCTGCGCGCATGCTCACTCCCGCACTTCCGACGAGCCGAATGTCTCCGATCTGACGGCCCGCGAATTGGAGATTTTCAAGCACATCAGCCGCGGCGAGAGCAACAAAGCGACAGCTTTCGCGCTGAATCTTAGCGTTAAGACGGTTGAAGCTCATCGTGCAAAACTGCTGAGAAAGCTGCGGGTACGCTCGACAGTGGAACTAGTCCGCTGGGCGCTCCGCCAAAAGCTGATTCACTGAGCACGCGGAATTTAGGATGGTATCAGCCGTTCCTGTATAGCCCAGCGCACTAAATCGATTGTCGAATGGATATGTAACTTCTTCATAAGCCTGGCTCGATGAGCTTCCACAGTCTTCACACTGATATTCAAGTTGTGCGCCATCTCCTTGTTACTCTGTCCCTGCCCGATATGCTTAAGTATCTCGAGCTCCCGCGAGGACAAATTCGTAATCCGCGGAGTCTGTGTGTTGCTCGCGTACGCTTTCGCAAACATCAGGGCAATGGGAGGAGAAAAATATGCGTAGCCCGATCGTAGCGCGTTCACTGCATCGATAATCCAATTCGGCGGGTCCGACTCGAGGACGAATCCCTTGACGCCCGATTGAATCGCTGTAGCAAGGGCAATCCAGGATTCCTGCATCGAAACAAACAGGATGTCCGTGGTCGGTGATCCTTGCTGCACCGCTTTCGCAATAGCTAACGCATTTCCCTTGCGGAGCTGGTAGTTGATCAGCGCCACCGACGGCTTGAATTCCGTCGATATCTGTAGAGCTTTCTCCAGGTCGTCTGCATCGGCGAGCCTGTCCGTGGGAATATGCTCGCCTAACAATTGCCTTAAGGCAGCTCGGGATAGGGGCCGGTCTTCCACCAGCAACAGCTCTATCGCTCTCGGGGCGCCGAGAGTTCCGTAGCCGTTCTCACCGTCAGCCCAGAAAGACATTTTAGCTCCTAGCCCCGCTCGCTATAGTAACTCGACGTTGTAGGGCGGGCTGGTAGCCTGCGGCGGGTTGGCAACCTGCCAAAAAGAAAACCGCTAGCTTCCGAACGCCGCAAGCAGCCGGGAACGAGCCTACCTTGCGTTACTCGATAACATCGAAGTTACTAAGTGCCTCTTCCTTAATGGCAATTCCGAGACCCGGTACATCGTCACGTAAATTGATGTAGCCGTTTTCCGCCGCCGGTTCGCCATCGAAAATGTACCAAAAAAGCTCATTGCCGATCTCCACGTCGAAGACGGGAAAATATTCCGCCATGGGCGAATTCAAGCTCGCCATCACCACATGGAAATTGTGCATCTG
>JAICIH010000414.1 GCA_025924475.1 Bryobacteraceae bacterium | reverse complement strand
CTGCTCACCATCGAAAAGGATTCCGCCCTCGCCGCCCAAGCCCATTTCGGCTTGGCTGGGATTTATCGCAAGCAGGGCAAAACCGCCGAAGCCCAGCGGGAAAGGTCTGAGTTCCACCGCTTACAAGCTAAATAGGTATTTAATTTCAGCCACTTCCAGCGAATTGGGTTCGTACGGCAAAATGGGCCGTGTTCTTATTCGTGTGCATTCGTGTCCATTCGTGGCCCATTTCGTTTCGCAAAAAACGCTGTTTCTTCGCCTTTTTAGAAATTCAGCCGCAGCGCAAATTGCACCAGCCGCGGATCGTTTTGCTGGCTGGTGACGCTGCCGAAAGCCGAATTGCCCTGTGTCTGGTTCGGATAGCCGAATTGAACGCGATTAAAGAGATTGAAAAACTCGGCACGAAATTGTACATAAGCCCGGTTCTCCGGCGCGATATAGAAATTCTTAACCGCGGCAAAATTCCACTCCGCGATCCCGGCCGACCGCAGATTGGGATCGGTTCGGCTCTCGTTACCGAACGTGAAAGCCGGCGGCGCCGTAAAGCAGGAGGTATTGAACCACTCGCCGAGGCGCGATTGCGCCGAGCCATCGATGGATTTATCGCAGCCGGCGACAACGTTCGGCCGCGAGCCGCCGCCTTGCGAATTGGTCTGGTTGGAATTCGTTCCGAAATGGAGTGGGAATCCGGATTGGATCGTGGTCGTGCCTTGCACGCCCCAGCCGCCCAGCACGCCCTGAACCAGCGGATTGCTGTGAGCGAGGAATCTCCGCCCTTTGCCCACTGGAACGTCCAGGACATAGCTGACGACCAATCGGTGCGGCGTATCGAAGGAAGCAAGCGACTTCTCGCCGCGAAGATTGTTGTGGTTCTGAACGCCGCCGGTACCGCCGCTCTCGAGCCACCCGGTCAGAGTCTCGGCGTTGGCGATCAGTTTGGCGTGAGTGTAAGCGACGGCTAGAGAACTGCCGTTCGAGAAGCGCTTCTGGGCGCTCACCTGCAGCGACTCGTAAGTCGAATTCGCCACTCCGGCGCCGGCAGACGCGATGCCGGTGAATTGCGGAAATGGACGGAGCAGTTGACCGCGGGAGACGGTAGGTTGCAGCAAAGAGGATCCGACAGCCGTCACGATGCCATAAAACGGATTCGGGATATTCTCGGTAAGTTGCGTGCCCAGCGACAAAAACTGATCGGGTAACTGATCGCGCTGCCAATCGATCGGCAGATGCGTTCCTTTGGCGCCGCCGTAAGCGACTTCGAGCATGAACCCTTCGCCGAACTGGCGCTGGATGTCGGCGTTCCATTGCTGCGCGTAACCGTACGTGTTTGCCAGTTGCGAATAGGTCCCACCCCGGCCCAACAGGATGTCCTGGTAATTGGGACTGCGCCCCGGAACCGGCGCGATGCCGTTCGGAAATGGATCGCTGATCGTGGCGACCGGGAGACCAGTGAAGACATTTGGAATGATCGGTGTGGACAACGTATTCAGAGGATCGTTATTCGGGCTCGTATTGAAAGCGACATCATTCGGCAGCCAGAAAATCCCGTACCCGCCGCGGAAAACCGTTTTCGGCGTGATCTGATAAGCGAAGCCGACGCGTGGAGCCAATTGGCCCCAATTCGGATACACGCTGCTGCGGTAGTTATTGTCGGCTGAATTCACCAGCCCAATATTGCCCAGGACGTTCATTCCATATCTTGCCAGCACCGCGTTCGGTTTGGCGGGATCGAAGAACGATTGCCGGTCGAAACGCTCCGTCCATGGCCCGGTATGCTCCCAGCGAAGGCCGATATTCAAGGTCAGTTTCGGCGAAATATGCCAGTCGTCGTTCCCGAAGACAGCCGGGTAGAGTTGCTGCCCCGCCACCAGATTGACGTTGCCTACGTTGCCGCTCGAGGGATAGCCCAGAAGGAATGTGGCGAGACCCGCTCCGCTGCCCGCGGTAGAAATGGCGTTGGCGGCCGTCAGGTCCGGATTGAAAGTGAAGGTGCCCGATGGAACATTAGTTTGCGCGTAGTTGTGAGTGAGACGCAGGAACTCGGCTCCGAATTTGAGTGTGTGACTGCCGGCGATGTGCGTCACCGTACCGGCTGCGCGGTAATTGTCGTTGCGCGCGATGATTATGCTGCCTGCTCCGTTGCTGCCGAACAGATTTCCCGAGTCGAACCCGTTTATGATCATCGTCGGCACATCGCGGTATAGAACTTCGTCGTTGAGAGGCGCCCAAGCCGGGCCAAACTGCCCAAGGTCAAGTCCCGTGGTAGAGGGGATCCGGTCGTACACGAAGCGCTGATAGCTGAGCCGGACTTCCATGATGGTGGAAGGCGTGAACGAGTAGGTGTCGCCCAGGACGAAGTTGTTGGTGTTGAAAGTCTCCGTGCAGCGGTCCTTACAAATTCCGTTCTGGAACGGATCGTTCGGTAAGTTCAGATCGCCCCAGTAGCTGTAGCGTGCGGTAATGTGCTGCTTTTCGGAGACGTTTTGGTCGATGTGTACTACCGTTTCATTGTTGTTGCCGCCTCCGGATCCGTTGCCGACCCAGTTGCCGATTCCCTTGGCGTCGCCCGCCGCATTGGGCAGCGGATAATAGAGGCCCATGTATTTGAGCGACGTCGGATTCAACCGGTTCGCGGGAATAATGTTGCCGGGGAACGGCTGCCGGTCTCCCGTCTTTTGTCCGGGCCCACAAGGCTTGGCTGGGTCTGTGCCGCATGTCGTCAGCGGGTCGTAAATGCTCGTTCCCACCGCAGCCGCGTAGGCGCTCAAATCGCCAGTTCGCTGGGTTGGCGTTGGAACCGTTTGCACGGAGGATTGCCCTTGCCGTAGACGAAATCCTTCGTAATCGACGAAAAAGAATGTCTTGTCTTTGCCGTTATATAGCTTGGGGATGATAACCGGGCCGCCCAGGTTGAATCCAAACTGATTCTGCGTGAAGGCTGGGCGCGGCGCGCCGCCTTTGTTATTGAAAAACGTGTTGGCGTTCAATTCTTTGTTGCGCAGGAATTCCCAACCGCTGCCGTGCAGTTGGTTCGTTCCGGATTTCGTTGTTAAATTCACCACGCCGCCAGCGAAACGCCCGTACTCGGGCGACAGATTATTGGTAGCGACCTTGAATTCCTGCAGCGAATCTTGCGTCGGGACCAGCGCCGTGATGTTGATATAGCCGCCGTTCACCGGCGAGCCATCCAGCCAGGTTGTGCTCTGGTTCGCCATGCCGCCGCCGATTTGATAATTGCCCCAGGCGAACGGGTTCTGGCCGTTCGGATTCGCCAGCGAGCCGCCTTGTGGAACAACCGATGGCACCAGCGCGACGAGGTTTAACGGATTGCGGCCGTTGAGCGGCAGTTCGGTTGTTTTGCGCTCATCGACGACTTGTCCTAACGAAGAGCTTTCGGGCTGCAGCAGCGGTGTTTGCGCAGTGACCTCGACGGTCTGGCTAACATCGCCGATTTGCAGCGCGATATCGATTTTCGAAGTGCTCTGCGTTTCGACCGTAACGGGCGAGCGAAGAACGCGCTTGAAGCCGGGCTTTTGTATTTCGATGCTGTACTGCCCCGGCAGCACGTTCACGAACTGGTACAGGCCTTCCGCATTGGTAGGTTGAGTACGTTTGGCCCTGGTACCAAGATTTGTTAGCACGACATCCGTGTCGGGGACCGCCGAGCCCGAGGCATCGGTAATTGTTCCTACAACCGTGCCAAATGTTGTTTGCGCGCTGGTAATTGTGACAGTAAAAAGGACGCTGATGAATAGAATTGACCAGAAACGGAGACGTAATAGACCGCTCATAGAACTACCTCTGGGCTGATTATGTATCAAAATGTGCAAACTAATGTCAAGAGATCTGCTTTGTTTATTGACTGCTTTTCGACTGCGATATACAATCGCGCACGGTAACGAGTCATGTTGAAAATCCTTTTTTTCCGTTCCATAGCCTCCGGTATTCTGGCAATTGTCTTGTGCGCGCCGCTGCACTTGTACGCCCGTTCGATTGATATTTATTGCAACGGTAATGTCCAGGCCGACACAAATCAGCTGCTTCAGCGGATCGCCGCGAGCGCTCCCGGAGACTTCATCAGAATCCACGGAGTTTGCAACGTCAATCAGACCGTCGTGCTGTTTAGCGATCGCACCTATGAAGGAGACTCGCGCACCGGGACAGTTATTCGGCAGGCCGATAATGCCAACCTCCCCGCCTTGGTGGCATCCGATAGCTGGGCTAATGACTCGAGCACCACTGGCAGTCCGGTGCGGATCGCTCACATGACGCTCGATGGAAACAAGGCCAGCAACATGGATACTCATGCCCTGGTGATTCGCTCCTGGTTGACGGTCATCGAGGATATGGAAATCAGGAATGCTCCTGGAGACGGCATTCGCCTGACCAATAAAACCAAGAGCGGCGTGAATCTGACCAATACATCGGTGAATGGGCGGATCAGCAATATCTTCGTGACGGGCTGTGCGGGAGTCGGAATTCACGTCGTCGATAGCGGAAACAGCCTCACTGATTGGGACCTGCTGGATTCCTGGATTGCCAGCCCAGGGCAGTCCGGCATTTACCTGGAGAATGCCGCAGGTTGGAAGATCGTCGGAAACCACATCTACGGCGTGCGGCAACATGCGATTTATGCCAACCGCTGTTATGGCACGACGATCGCCGACAACTACATCGAAGATTTCGGCAGAGACGGCGGCGAGGGAAACACCTGGTACGGCGTCGCCTGCACGGTGCAGGGCGATGTGGGTAGCGTGATCAGAGAAAACAAAGTATTCAACGGCAGTTCTCAGCCTGCAACGGGAATCTTCCGGTTCATTGGCATTCCACAGGTCAACTACGGCACGGGCGTTATTAACGTGATCGGCAACGTCATTCGCGGCAGGAATACAACGGCGGACAATACCGCGCTCTATTTCCGCGGCGGGTCGAATCCACTTCGGGTGATGTCGTCCGGCAATCAAGTATTCTCGGCCGGTACGCCGATGACGGTTTCGGATAACGCTACCCTGGTGAATGGAATCTAAGAAGCCTTTGCCCGATGAAATTTGTGGTTTGGACATGCGCGCTGGCGCCGTCGCTTCTGGCGCACGACATCATTACGACCAATTTGACTTACACGCGCGATATCTCGCGGATTGTCGCGCGCCATTGCTTGTCTTGCCACGGCGCGCAGTCT
>JAICIH010000413.1 GCA_025924475.1 Bryobacteraceae bacterium | reverse complement strand
TTACCGGGATCGCGGCTCGCCAGAGTGCTTTGCAAGCTGAATCCCTCGGGAAACTTTGACGCGCGGGTTGCATCCTGCCACAGTCCCAGGTTCAGCGGTTGGCGTTGAGCGGAGATGTGTAGTTCACCCATTCCGTCGATTACTAAATCGATAGTATTCATTTGGAGCGGAGCAACCACGAGCGCCACGCCGGTCCCCTGCGCTGAGCCGCCGCTCGAAAGAAGATATTGTCTGTAGGGCAGCGACAGCGTGAACCGGCCGGCGGAATTCGTATGAATGACGATTTTGAAGCCGGCGCCGCCTTTAATGAGAATCGGGGCGTGGCTCGCCGCGCGACCCGCCGCATCGCGAACGGCGCCCACAACGAATCCCGTAGTCAACTGCGCTTTCAAGCTGATGGTGGCAAAAAACAGCATCGCTGCGAAAATCGTCAACCTGCCGTCGAGTTGCTGGCGCCCGTTAATAGCGAAGGACCGCAAAGCGGCTGATGGAGTAACCAAGCGCAGCACCTACAAACACGTCCGATGAGAAGTGCGCCGATAGACTGAGTCTGGACAAACCCACCACGGTGGCCAATCCGTAGATGACGTATGGAACCCAGCGATGCGTTCTGTAGCGATGGGCGATAACAGTGGCGATCGCAAATGCCGCTATGGCGTGACCGGAGGGAAAGCTTCCACTGCCCCGTAAAGTAGTCCCTTTGTCGTCAAACCACGAGTCCCAGTAGTTGCCGTGAGGCGCAAACGTGGCCGGACGCGCGCGCCTGTCGATGTCCTTCAGAACAGTGGTTACAATTTCAGCTTCGGCCACGGCTTCTCCGGCGAGCAAAGCGGTGTGCTGCATTTTCGTGTCCCTCCGCGCGAGCCCTGCGATATAGAGCGATACGGGCGCTGCAATCGTGCCGAGGACCGTAGCGTTACTTGTGAACACTCGATTAAATCCTTGAAAAGTGGAGGTTGTATGAAAATACCTGGCCTCGTATGGATCTAACGCGAGAAGCCCGGCCGTCACACCTGCGACGGACAAGGCTGGAATCCAATTGCGATCTTTAGCGAATTTCGTTGGGAAAAGCCAAATTGCTTTTTGATCGCTGAGAATGTTTGGCGCCAGTTGCTTCCAGGAAACGGGACGATCACAATCCGGAAGCGATTGTGGCTCCCCAAGAGGCGATTGAGTGTCCGGCGCGCCGGATGGCGGGAACCGGCCGGGGTTCACAGTCTGGGCGCCGATGCTGAGCGACCAAACAATCGTGAGAAGAATAGCCGCAGGAAGGGGATTCCCAGCCACAATCCGCGCTCGAAGTAAACCGGTAATCAAAACAAAACGCAGCATAATGCCTGCGGTAAGCCCAAGGGTAAGCCCAGGCTTCTTCGGTAAGAAGTAGAAACTCTACGAGGCTCTTAACGTGAGTTGATGCCGTATTCCAACTCAAATGCGGCGGAGCTTTACAATCAAAACATGTCCGTACTGGCGGTTGCCGAAGATGTCCTGCAGAAATATGAGCCGGTGATCGGCCTGGAGATACACGTACAGCTCGGCACGAAGACAAAGATTTTTTGCGGTTGCCCGGTGGAATTTGGAGCCGCGCCGAATACGAACGTCTGTCCAGTCTGTTTGGGCCTTCCCGGCGCGCTTCCTGTGCTGAGCCGCCAGGCCGTCGAACTCGCCATCGGCGCCGCTGTTGCCCTGCATTGCCGTGTGAACCCGTTCTCCCGCTTCGCGCGCAAGAACTACTTCTACCCCGACCTGCCGAAGGGCTACCAAATCTCCCAGTACAATCAACCGCTTGCCGAGCATGGGTATCTCGACGTCTTTGTGGATGGGACTAAGAAGCGTATCGGCGTGACCCGCGTCCACATGGAGGACGATGCCGGTAAAAGCATCCACGATGGCTTCAAGGATTCCGATCGCTACAGCTACGTGGACCTGAACCGTTCCGGCACGCCGCTGATCGAGATCGTGAGTGAGCCGGACATGCGCACGTCCGACGATGCGTATGCCTATGCGACCGCGATGAAACAAGTAATGCAATACATCGGCGTGTCGGAATGCGACATGGAAAAAGGCCAGTTACGCTGCGACGCGAACGTATCGGTGCGGCCGCGAGGAACGGAGAAGTTCGGCACAAAGGCGGAGATCAAAAATCTGAACTCGTTCCGCTTCCTGAAGATGGCGGTGGATTATGAGATTCGGCGCCAGGTGGAGTTGGTCGAATCCGGCGGCCGGGTAGAGCAAGAAACACGCCTCTACAACGTGGATACCGGCCAGACTGTCGGTATGCGTAGCAAGGAGCACGCGCATGATTACCGCTATTTCCCCGAGCCGGATTTAGTGCCGCTGCAAGTGAGCGAGCACTGGCTGCATCAGGTGGCGTCCGCGCTGCCGGAACTCCCGCAGGACCGCCGCGATCGCTTCATGAATGAGTTCGGATTGCGCGAGTACGATGCTGAGGTATTGACGTTGACGCGCGCGGTCGGCGATTACTTCGAAGAAGCCGTAAAAGCTAGCAGCGACGGCCGCGCCACGGCGAATTGGGTCACCGGCGATTTAATGGGCTTATTGAAAGCCGCTGGTAAAGACATCACGGAATCGCCGGTTTCCGCCGCGAATCTTGGCGAGCTTGTGGCGCTAATCAACAAGAATGAACTCACAGGCAAGCTGGCAAAAGAGATTCTGCCGAAGATGTTCGAAACCGGCGATTCCGCGCGCGCCATCATGGAACGCGAAGGTCTGAAGCAGATCTCCGACACCGGTGCGCTCGAAGCAATCATCGACGGTGTGATCGCGGCGAACCCCAAGCAAGTCGACCAGTACAAGAGCGGCAAGACTGCCGTGCTCGGTTTTCTCGTTGGGCAGGTCATGAAGGCCAGCCGGGGACAGGCGAATCCAGGGGCCTTGAATGAGTTGCTGAGGAAGAGGTTGGGATAATCACCAGGCCTGCGCGACAACCTGCGTTAAATCCGAGTGGTATCTCGCAGCTAATCGCTTTCGATTTAAACTATAAGCAAGATGGAATTGAAAGAGCTGGCGACCAAGACGCGAATCCTAGAAGGAGCGGGGTACAGATATAGCTTCGATCGCGAAGTTTATTTCAACCGCCAGGCAAAGAAGGCCTTCAGTGTCGAATTTGTCGAAGATCGCTCTGAAGATGAGATCGAGCAACTCATTCGAGACAATGCACCCAGTACAAACTGGCGCTTCTTTTTCGTCGAGCCGCCTTCCGCGGCGGTCGAGCGAGAGCTCGCTAACATATTGGGTTAATGGAAGGGCGCACCGTAGAAGATAAACTCCGGGAAGAGTACTTCGAGATTCTTCCCGAGATCCGCGCCGTTTGCGAACACCTTGAAGCGGAAATCAAATATCGCGTTCTTCCTATATCTCATAGTTTGGATCGATTTGAGCGAATAATCGTCAGATCGCGAGTCAAGGAATGTGAGAGTGCATTGGATGCCCTTCGGCGCCGCCAGGAAGGGGCTACTTTCGATCCTGAGCGAGCTGAAGCTTATACGCTCCGGAGCCTAAAGGATTTGGCCGGAGTTCGTATCCTTGCCTTTCCAAGGGCCCGGTTGGGAGAAATCGATGCGGCGCTTCGTAACGTGTTTGATAACTGGACGGAAGACCCAGTTCTGGGAGACAATGGCGAAAAGTTAGCGTTCAAGTACTGGGGATTTTCTGCAGCAAGCAATGAGATTTCCGGCGAGTATCAGATATCGATGTTGACGGGTCTGTTTTGGGAGGTTGAGCATTCGGCAATTTACAAGCCGTCCCCACAATTGCGAGGTGTAGTTCGATCACCGAAAATGAGAGAGCCAATCGCAAATGTTTTGAAGGCTCTCAGCGCTTTCGATGAAGAATTTGAGCTATCGATCCAACAGCCACTCTAAACACTTCAGTGGCGTTGTCGTTCCCGTCCGGATTGCGAGGCATAGGCATAAACAGCCGGGAAATCAGCTTTTTCCAAATAGGGGAAATCTTCGAGGATTTCTTCTTCCGTCATCCCTGAGGCGAGCATATCCAGCACATCCCACACAGTCACGCGCAAACCACGGATGCAAGGTTGCCCCGAACGCTGGCCGGGCACGATGGTAATCCGGGAAAGGTCCAGATCGGCGGTTTTATTCACTCAGCCCTCAAGTCCATTATCGTGTAAACAGGTTCCGTTCGCCACGCCTAATAAATCACCCGTGGCGCGTGATTTTATCGTGCTGCTGCCGGTCTTTAGCCGGCAGTCTGCGGGAGCGGCAACGGTGAACTGAAGTTCACCGCAGCGCGCTGAAGCGCACGCCACAAAAGTGCGTTGCAAGTATTTTCATCACTATGGGGCATCGCCTTCGGTGTGCGCTCGTCCTCCGCAACCCGCTAGTAAAGCATGAACGACCAGAGCATATCGCCAGTCGCGGCGATCACGTACTGGTGGCCATCGAGCATGTACGTCTGCGGCGGATTAGTCACGTTTCCGATGCGCGTGTTCCAAATGGGCTTTCCGGTCGCCGCATCATGCGCTACCAGGCTCCCTGAGCCGTCTCCGGCAAACACCAGTCCTCCGGCTGTCGCCAGCACGCCGCCGCCACCGCCGCCCTCGCCGTAATAGCGATGCCGCCAAGCGATCTTCCCTGTCTTGTAATCGATCGCCGTCAGGAAGCTGCCCTTCGATCCGATGTGGTCTTCTTCCTTGCCGCCCAGGCCCATCGACCCACGCGGGTCCACGTCGGTCAGATAGAACATCGAATACGAATTTTGCTCTGCGACGTAGAGCAGGCCGGTCTGCGGAGAGAACGCGGGTGGCTCCCAATTCACAGTACCGCCGGAGGTAGGCGAAACAAGCGAGCCGCCCACCGTCGCGTCCTTTTCCGGATTTCGCTTGGGCCCGCCGAACTTGTTCAAGCCGTCCGCCCAGTTCGTGTACATGCCGTACTTGGTGGTGACAAGGTGCTCGCCGGTCACGCGATCCAGAGTGAAGTAGTAGCCATTCCGCGTAGCGGTTACCAGGAGCTTCCGCATTTTGCCGTCGAACATTGCGTCCACCAGAGCCGGAGTCTGAGCGGAGTCGTAGTCGTGCATGTCGTGAGGCGATGTCTGGAAATACCAGGCCATCTTGCCGGTGTCCACATTCAGCGCAATCAACGAGCACGTGAATAAGTTATCGCCTTCGCCTCGGGTACCTGTCGTATAGGCCGGCGTCGGATTG
>JAICIH010000412.1 GCA_025924475.1 Bryobacteraceae bacterium | reverse complement strand
CGAAACCGTGTCCTGCTGCATCCGCGCGAAATCGCTCACGTCGAATTTCTTGCCCGTCGTCAGCATCTCGACAATCCGGTTGTATCGGGATGGCGGCGCCCACGCATAACCCAGTTCGTGTTTGTAACCGCGCGGAAGAATGTCGTGGTTCGCTGTCGCCACAAAATGCCGCGCCGGATTGTATGTGGAAGGATTCTCGCTGATCGGCAAAAATCCGGTCCACTCATAAGCCCCGGAATCGCCGGGCACCGGAAACAATCCGCTCCATCCCTTTCGGATCGGCGCCTGTCCGCCCGCTACCCATCCAATGTTTCCTTCCCGATCCGCATACACCAAATTTTCCGAAGGAATCTTATAGTGCTCAGTCGCCGCACGGAACTCGTTCCAGTTCTTAGCACGCGACAGACGCAGCGCGGACAAATACCCGGCGCCGCCTGCATTGGTTCCCACCCAGCGTAGAGCGTAAGCGCGATGCCGGCCATCGTCCTCATAAATCACCGGTCCATGGATCGTATACTTCAGCTCCACTTGGCGATCGCCCTCGCCCTTCACATTCACCGTTTGCCGCTCGATTTCAAATTTCTTCCAACCGCCGCCGTACGAATATTCGGTGGCGTCCGCCGGATTCACTTTTTCCACGTACAAATCCTGCTGATCGATTCCAACGATGGTAAATCCCCACCCGATATTCTCGTTGTGCCCCAGCGCGATTCCCGGCAGCGCCGGCTCGCCTGCGCCAATCACATTCCACCCGGGCGCCACCAGATGGACCGTCTTTCGCAGCGATGGCAGCCCGATCGGCCGATGCGGGTCGTTCGCCAGCAGCGGCTTGCCGCTTTGCGTCATCGTTCCGTCCACCACCCAGTTGTTGCTCCCCTGTTCGCCGGGAAAATGGATCGCACCGACCGCCGCTTCGTAGTCCTTCACAATGGCCGGCGTGACATCGGCAATATCGAGACCCTTTGGCAAAACCAGCGGGATATGCGGTTCGGGTGGGAACAGCCGGTCGTCCGCTTTCAGCCCGATCTTTTTTATATCCAGCGTTCGATTGACTTCGGCGAGCAAATTCCCGGTCATCAGCAGTCCCGCAACTCGCGCCGTTACATCTTCCGGCGCCCAGAGGCCCGGATCGAACCCGGCCATCCGAAACTCCATCGGCCGCTGGCCATGCAGCGACCGGATGTAGGCATTGATGCCGCTCGTAAACGCCGTCGCAATGGCCTTGGCATCGGGCGAGTAACTCTTCCATTCCTCATCCCAATTACCGCGATACCGGACCAGCCGCGCAATCCGGTCGCGCTGCAGATACTTCGGACCAAGCACCTCGGCCAGCTTCCCCGTGCCAATCCGCCGCCACAAATCGAGTTGAAAAAGCCGATCCTGCGCGGTAATGTAACCTTGCGCGAAAAATAAATCGTCCGCGTTCTGCGCATAGATGTGCGGAACGCCCCAGCGGTCGCGGATGATTTCAACCGGCTTCTTCAATCCCGCTACCGAAACCTGCTTCGACGGAATCGCGATAGCGACGCCCAAACAGAACAGGCATGCCAAGGACCACCGCGCTGTTTTTTGCATCTTACAAGTCTATGGCGTGTGTGCCCAAACACCGATTCGCAAAACCACGAATTCCGCTGGCCGCACCGGCGCGAAGCCCACCAGAACAATCAGACGACCGCTGTTGATGTCGTCCTGAGTCATGGTCGTTTGATCGCAGCGCACGAAAAACGCCTCCTCGGCCTTCCTGCCGAGCAGCTTGCCGCCGTGCCAGGTGGCAAGCAAAAAATCGCTCACGCTGGAGCGGATCTGCGCCCAAAGCGCTGGGCCGTTCGTTTCGAATACCGTCCATCGCAGACCCGCCGCGATGGAGTGTTCGAGAAAAATGGCCAGCCGTCGAATGGCCAGATAGCGATACTCGGAATCCTGGCTGGTGGTGCGCGCACCCCATAGCAGCACTCCTTTGCCGGGAAAACTGCGAATCGGATTGATCCCGCGCGCAGCCAGGGCGCTGGAATCGGTCTCGTCGATTGTTTGCGAAACGCCCAGCACGCCCGTCAGCGCCGTACTTGCCGGCGCGTTTCTGGCAAGCAGCGCGGCCACGTGTCCACTGGGCGGTATCGTCCGCTTCGATTTGCCATCAGTGACCGTGAGCCATGGATAGTAATAACCCGCGTACGCCGAACGAACAGGGGGCTGATGCGTAGCGATAGAAACAGATGGTGCCGCGGAGTGCACCACACAGATCCGGTCGCGGCGCTGTTCACAATGCGTAGCGAGCAGTTTAGCGGCATCGGGAAAATTCTGTTGATCGGGCGAGCAAATAAGCGCGAGTTCGTGCTCCGCAAGCGCCTCGAGCGCCCGGCTCAAATCGGCCTTGGCCGCCAGAGCCAGCCAACACGACGTGCCGTCGTTTTCAAAAAAGCCTCTTAGGGCAAGTCGCAGAGACGGCGTCGTAGCTGTCACCGAACGCGTGAAATCCGCGAAACTCGCAAACTCCACCGGCTTCGCAAAACTTTGCGAAAAACCTACGAATCCGGCAGCTTGGGAGGAAACGCCAGCAATGGGAGGCGGCACATTTATGATTAACACACGCGCTCGCATCGAGCGGCCAATTAAAAGAACCGTGCACGTAAGTAAGCGGGCAAGTCGTAGCTTCGGCATGTGGGGCGGCTTGGTAAGCCGCGGCCGGTTGGCAACCGGCCTTCAACACAGGTGCGGCTGTCTGTCCCAATGTTTTAAAAACCCGCCGTGCGCAACCAGCGTGAAAGGACGAATGGCAAGGATTATCCTCTAATCGATGTCGATGAAATGGAACTTAAACTGCAAAGAGAGCGCAAAGGGCGCGGATGCACGTCGCCGGACAAGGAAGGAACTCACTGATTCTTCGGGCGGCGCGCTTGATACCGCGCCCGTTTTGCGCGCGTTTCTGAAAAGCGCAAAGGGCGCGGATGCACGTCGCCGGACAAGGAAGGAACTCACTGATTCTTCGGGCGGCGCGCTTGATACCGCGCCCGTTTTGCGCGCGTTCTTCGGAAGCGAACTTGCGGACACGAAGTAAACCCCTCGCGCTCCTCGCCCTGTTTACCGGCGTGCTCGGAGCCCAGACTCCGCCCATTCAACTAACGCTCGATTTGACAGACGCGCCGCGCAAATTCCTGCGGGCGCATCTCGTCATCCCGGTGCATCCCGGACCGCTGACACTCGTCTATCCGCAATGGATTCCGGGTGAGCACGGCCCTACCGGACCGATCGACAATCTTGCGGGCCTGAAATTCACCGCCAATGGAAGTGACATTCCCTGGCGGCGCGACGACGTAAATATGTTCACGTTTCATCTCGAAATCCCTCCGGGCGTGAGTTCGATTGAAGCGAGAGCCGATTTTCTGGCGACCGCGCCGCCCAGCGGCTTTTCGGCGGGCGCTTCTACCGGCCCGAATCTTGCCGTCGTAAGTTGGAACGAAGTCGCGCTGTATCCATCGGGCGCTCCGGCGGGCGAAGTGCGTTTCGAACCTTCTATCCGGTTGCCAGACGGCTGGAAATTCGGAACCGTGCTCGATGAGAAAGCGCGCTCCGGTAATCTAGTGAACTTTAAGGACATATCACTCGAGAAGCTGGTCGATTCTCCGGTCATCGCCGGTCGCTTCTTCAAAGAAATTCCGCTCGCCCCGGAAATTTCGCCGAAGCATTTCCTCGACATGGTCGCCGACGCCCCCGAAGATCTCGGCATCAGTCAGGACGAAATCGATGAGTACAGCAATCTGGTGCGCCAGGCGGGCGCTCTGTATCGCTCGCGGCATTATGAGAAATATCACTTTCTGCTCACTATGAGCGACAGCGTGGCGCACTTCGGCCTCGAGCATCATGAATCGAGCGACGATCGCATCGAAGCCCGGAATTTCCTGGATGACGATCTCACGCTGTTGAACGCGGGATTGTTGCCGCACGAATTTACCCATTCCTGGAATGGAAAATACCGGCGTCCCGCTGGGCTTGCCACAGCCAATTACCAGCAGCCCATGAAAGGCGAGTTGCTCTGGGTCTACGAGGGATTGACCGAATACCTGGGAGACGTGCTCGCGGCGCGCAGCGGTCTCATCGACGCTGGCCAATACAAAGAAATGCTGGCGTCGACAGCGGCCCAGCTCGACCGTCGCCCCGGCAGAACCTGGCGCAACTTGCAGGACACCGCCACAGCCGCGCAGATTCTCTACGGAACCAGCGATCAGTGGGACAACTGGCGTCGCTCGACCGATTATTACGATGAAGGCGAGTTGATCTGGCTGGATGCCGATACCATCATCCGCGCGCTCTCGAAGGGTAAGCGATCGCTCAACGACTTTTGCGCCGCCTTTCTTGGCCTGGGCGGAAATACGCCGCCTCGCGTGGTGACTTATACATTTGCCGATATTGTCGCCGGCCTGAATGCCATTGCGCCTTACGATTGGAAAGCTTTCTTCAACGAGCGCCTCACCTCCAAGTCGCCGCGAGCGCCTCTGAACGGCATTACCAACGGCGGCTACCGCATCGAGTACACCGATTCGCCCAACGAGTACACTCGTGCCCAGGAATCGCGCGACCACGGCGTGAATGCCTGGTACTCGCTCGGATTCCGTACTGCGGACGAAACCGTACAGGATGTTCTCGTCGATTCGCCCGCCTATCGCGCCGGCCTCGGCCCCGGAATGAAATTAGTGGCAATCAACGGCCGCCAGGCGACCGACGAATTGCTGCGCTCCGCCATTCGTGAAGCGAAGAACAACAGCGCTCCCATCGAGCTGATCACAGAGAACGCCGGTTTCTTTCGAGTGCTGAAGATCGACTATCACGGCGGCGAAAAATACCCGCATTTAGTGCGAGACACCACGAAGCGCGCCTATCTCGACGACATTCTTAAACCCATGGCTGTCCGCTAGCGGCGTCGGCACAGCGCAAAAGAACCGCGACCGTGAGGGAGCGCCGTTGAATTTTTCGTACACCCAGACGCGCGCGACTCGGTAGACCGGCGCTCCGCCCCTTAAGCGTTAACTTAAGGTCCGAAATTCGGAATTTTGGCCTGTCTTGGCATCGCGGCAACAATATTTCAGGCACCCGGCTTCGAGCCAGGCTCTGCGGTAAACCATCAAACGGGTTGCCCGTCATAAGTCAACTTGAACTCTCAGGCGACCCTTGGCGACCAGTCAGGATCTATTTCT
>JAICIH010000411.1 GCA_025924475.1 Bryobacteraceae bacterium | reverse complement strand
TTGCTTTCGGGATTGTCGATGACGCGGAGTTGTTTACCGGAGAAATCGAGGAGGTAGAACTGGCGAGTGTCCCAGTTGCCAGCGATGAGGTTATCATTCGTTACCGCGAGGCAGCCGATATGGTCGGAGACGGGAAGTTTTCTTTTGATAGCGAGGGTGTGCTTATCGATTTCTTCCAGGACGGCTGTGCTGTGCGGCTTGTACTCAGCGACGGGAACCCAGATGGAATCGCCGTGAATCGAGAAACCGCCGGGATGAAAGCGAGGGCCGTCGGTGAGATCGATCCGGCGCTCGAATTTCGCGGTGGCTCGGTTGAATTGATCGAGATATCCTTTGTGGCCGGCAGCGTCGACAGACGTGACCCAGAAATGATCCCGGTCGAGATCGATGCCTTGCACGTGATGAAGGTCACCCGCGAGATTGCGCGTTTCCTGAAGCTTTGCGTTCTCTATACCAACTACTACGAACACGACAAGCAAGAACGCGAAAAGCATTGTTCACAAACGATATCAGAGAGCCCGCGGAATAATGAGGACTGTGAGATTCGCGGGAAAAGTTGTACTCGTTGCCGGTGGGACCGGCGGCTTGGGGCGCGCGGTGAGCCGGGCGTTTCTGGAAGAAGGCGCCCAGGTGATTGTGACGTATCGCAATCCGGACGAGTTTGCCGCGCTCGAAAACATGGAAGGGCATCTAGTGGATGTTACCGACGAAACCGCCGCGCGGCACTTGGTGGACAGTATTGTGGCCAAGCACAATGGGCTCGATGCGATGGTGAACACAGTGGGCGGCTATACAGGCGGCCCAAAGTTGTGGGAGTCGGATAGCAGAGCATTCGACTACATGCTGGCCGTGAATTTCCGTCCAGGACTTACGCTGGCGCGGGCAGTGGTCCCGGCGATGCTGAAGGAAGGGCACGGCGCGATTGTAAATGTAGCTTCCAAGGCAGCAGTGGATCACCAGGCAGGCGCAGCCGCTTATGCGGCTTCGAAAGCAGGCGCGTTGGCACTGATGGACTCGCTAGCGGAGGAATTACGAGGCACGGGCGTGAGGGTGAACTCGGTTCTTCCGAGCATCATCGATACGGAGGTCAATCGCAGGGCGATGCCTAAGGCGGATTTCTCCAAATGGCCGAAGCCTGAAGAGATTGCGCGCGTGATTCTGTTTTTGTGCAGCGACGATGCCAAAGTGATTCATGGTGCGGCGGTGCCGGTTTATGGGGCGAGTTGAGGAAATCCCGAGTTCTTCCGCCTGTTTCACTCTCGCTGCTGTGCGGCCGGCCGATCCATGAGATTCGCTGGGTCATTCGCGCGCCGAAGCGCCAGGATTGGACTAGTCACTTCCGGCAAAATTGGATCTTGTCTTGGTCCACCTGTTCTTCGTACAGTCATTCTGTATGCCGAAACTGAGAAAGATCGTTGCAATCACTCAAGTCACGCTGGACGGCGTCATGCAGTCGCCCGGTGGCCCCGAGGAGGATCCGAGGAACGGGTTCACCCACGGAGGCTGGGCGATGCCCTTCTTGGACGACGCCCTGAGCCAGGCCGTTGACGAGACTATCGCCGGTGAGTTCGACATGCTTTTGGGACGCCGGACCTACCAGATCTTCGCCGCCTACTGGCCGAACCAGGGCGGTCCGATCGCGAAGGCGTTCAACAAGGCGACGAAATACGTCGCCACGCGTAGTCTCGATCGTTTCGACTGGAAGAATTCGCAGCACATAGGCGGTGATGTCGTGGATGAAGTCCGCCGGCTGAAGGCGTCGGATGGGCCGGCGTTGCATATTTGGGGCAGCAGCGAATTGCTGCAGACTCTGATCGCCGCCGAACTCGTCGACGAATATCGCATCTGGGTCTTTCCGTTGGTGCTCGGCGAAGGAAAGCGGCTGTTCGAAAATGGCGTCCCGCCACGTGGTCTCTCTCTGGTTGCAACGCGGAGCACGCCAAGGGGCGTCCTCCTCAACACCTACCGGCCAGCCGGGCCTCTTCCAAAGGTGTGACTGACCGAATTCGACCCGGCTCAATTTGGCTTCGAATTTTCACTCGCAGGACTCAAACTGGCTAACGCCGCTTAAGCTATTCACTGTTGACCTCCCAATTCAGGCTTTGATACGATCACGTCCTGAAGGCATGCAAATGCCATTGCAGATCGTGCAATGACTCAGTATCTTCTGGGGGAAACATGTCCGCTAAAGAACCGCGCGCGTCAGCAAGCGGCCGGCCGCTTCTATTGATCTTGCTCACCGCCACGAGCTCATTCGCCCAGAAGACTTACACGAATTGGCAGGAGTATCTAGGCGGACCGGACAGCTCGCATTACTCGCCGCTCCGGCAAATCAACCGCACAAATGTAGATAAGCTCCAGATCGCCTGGACTTACGAAACAGGCGACGACATAAGCTACACGTTCAGCCCGTTAGTAATAGATAATGTCGCCTATTTCGCGGCCAAGGGCGGCTCGCTGGTAGCCGTCGATGCCTCGACCGGCAAGGAGCTTTGGGTGCACCCGTTCGAGCGTACGCCGGGTATGCCCGCGGCATTTGCGCGCTTCAGCGGAATCGCCGGACAACGCGGTGCGAACTATTGGGAAAGCAAAGATAGAAGCGACCGGCGGCTGTTTGTCTCGGCGTCAGGATTTCTTCACGCGATTGACGCGAGAACCGGCAAGCTGGTGGACTCCTTCGCCGATCATGGGAAACTCGATCTGAAGATCGGGCTCGATCGCGCACCGCGCGGCTTATCGTCGCGAAGCGCCGGCCGCATTTTTGAGAATATTTTGATTCTCGGCAGCGCCACAGGCGAAGGCTATCTTGCTCCGCCGGGAGACATACGCGCGTTTAATGTAGTAACCGGGAAGTTACTCTGGGTGTTTCACACGATTCCCCGCCCTGGCGAATTCGGCTACGATACCTGGCCCAAAGATGCATACAAATACATGGGCGGCGTGGATACCTGGGGTGAGATCACGGTAGATAGCAAGCGCGGGATTGTTTATTTGCCGATAGCTTCTCCTAAGTACGAGTTATATGGAGGCGATCGGCACGGCGACAATCTTTTTGGCGATTGCCTGCTGGCTCTTGACGCCCGAACGGGCAAATACTTGTGGCACTTTCAAACCATTCATCACGATGTTTGGGATTACGATCCGACCGCTGCGCCGCAGCTTGTCACGGTGCGGCACGATGGCAAGACGGTGGACGCCGTGGCACTGGCCAGCAAGAATGGATTTCTATACGTTTTCGATCGCGTAACGGGTAAGCCGCTGTGGCCGATCAAAGAGCGGCCAGTGCCGAAGTCCGATGTACCGGGTGAAAAGACCTCGCCGACGCAGCCCTTTCCCACCGTAGTGCCGGCGTTTGCGCGGCAGGGCATGAGCGACAAGGACATGTATGACGTGTTCATGACGCCGGAAGAGAAAGCGCATTGGAAAGACCGAATCGCCAGCGCGCGCAAAGGTTTTTATACGCCCCCGGCGCTGGTAGATACGATTCTGCTGCCCAGCGTAAATGGCGGAGCGCTGTTCTTCAGCAGCGGCGCCGATCCTACGAACGGCACGGTGTATGTGGAGTCGAAAGATATGCCGTCGATTATCAAGCTCGTTCCGGCGGGAGAATCGACTGCAGCCAACGCCGGTGGAACCATTCCGGCGCGGCCCAAAGGAAATCGGGCCGGCCGCGGCCTGCTGGGCGGGCCTCCGACACCGGCCCAGGAAGGACGCGCCTTTTTCGAGCAAAACTGCCAGGTTTGTCATGGCGAGGAATTGAAAGGCGACCGTGGCCCGGCCATCGACACAGCCGTCCAGCGATTGGGTAAGCAGGCGACGCAAAGCGTGATTGAAAAGGGGCGAGGCGGGATGCCGGCGTTTCCTTCCGTGCCGCCGAAAGTGATGAGTGCATTGCTTACATTTCTGAGCGATCCCGCTGCGGCGCCGCCGGGCTCCGCCGCTTCGGCTCGCATACTGGCCGCATTTTCCCGTGTGGAGCCGCCGTATCCGGACGATGTGACTCCGCCGCCCTCCCGTTACAAGACCGGATACGGGAACGAAGGATATGTGATCACTCCGCCCTGGAGTACGATTACCGCATACGATCTGAACACGGGCAAAATCAAGTGGCAAACTCCATATGGAGACTTGCCGCAAGCGGGGCCGAGTACCACATTGCGCGGCAATGTCTATCCGAAGAGCGGATTTGTCATCACGGCCGGAGGACTGGTACTGTTTGCCGGAAATGATTCGAAGTTGTACGCTTTTGATAAAGACACAGGTAAACTGATTTGCTCGAAAGATCTGCCCAATGGCTCTCTTGGAGTGCCGGCTGTCTATGAAGCCGGTGGACGTGAATATATTTTGCTGGCGGTTTCGGGAGGGAATCCGTTTCCGGAAGGCGCGAAGTTGCCGCCCGGCGGCGTGCTTCCGGCTGAGAAATCCAAGAGCTATATCGCATTGTCGCTGCCTGTGCATTAAAGCGCTCCTGCTCGCGCCGATTCTGGCTTGCCAAACGGGCTTCGCACAGGTCGAGCTTCCAACCGGCACGAATCTTTCTATTCGTCTAAGCAGCGAGCTTTCGAGCAAGCACTCGCAGGCGGGCGAACCTGTCGCGGCGATGCTGATTGCCCCTGTCAACGTGCACGGGAAAAACGTGCTGTCCGCAGGATTTGTCGTGCGCGGAACGGTTGCGAATCCGACGCCCGCTCACAAACGGCTGAACCATTCGGTGCTGTGGCTCAACTTTGGCGAGCTGGTGGGAAAAGCCAATCGTTCGGCAGCCTTTCACGCCCGTGTGCTCAATGTAGATAATGGCCGCGAATCGGTAGATAGCGAAGGCGTGATTCACGGATTGCGGCCGCTACGGCGGCGGCCGGGTGAAGTCGAAGATATTCTGCTGCTGGCGGCGGCGGCGCATCCGGCGGTGCTGGGATCACTCGAACTGGGGCGATTCATTGTTGCGGAAGAAGAGAAGCCACGCATTACCTATGAAAAGGGCGTGGAATTATGGCTGACGTTGATGGCGCCGCTCCGGATTGCGAAGGTCCCTGAACCGCAAACATCGCGCCAAACGGCGATGCTGCCCGCCTCCAAAGATGTCGAAGCCCTCGTAAAAGGCTTGCCGGTGCGCACGGCGACTCCACGCGACGTTCCCTCGGATTTGATTAATGTTCTGTTCCTTGGGTCGGAGCAAGCGATCACCAATGCGTTCGAAC
>JAICIH010000410.1 GCA_025924475.1 Bryobacteraceae bacterium | reverse complement strand
CTGAGTATTCGGCCGGTTTTCGCGCTACCTATAGCTTTGCGCCGTTTCGAAGAATAAAGTTACGCGTAAGTTGCCGGGTCGAAGCGACTCCGCAAGTTCGCATTGTTAGCGTCAACTCGGCGCGCAAGATTTCGAGCACGCGTTCGACGCCTTCCTGGCCAAAAGCCGTCAGGCCCCAAATGTAGGGCCGGCCGATGCCCACCGCGCGGGCGCCAATAGCCAACGCTTTAAAGACATCGCTGCCGCGCCGGAATCCGCCATCGACGAAAACCGGCATCTGTGTGCCTACCGCGTCAACCACCTCCGGCAAAATATCAATGGTTCCCCTGCCGGTCTCCGTGGCGCGTCCACCATGGTTCGATACCACCACCCCATCGGCGCCATGCTCGCGCGCCAACGCTGCATCCTCCGCAGTGTCAATACCCTTGAGGACGAGCTTCATCTTCGTCATCTTCTTGAGACGGTCGACGTAACTCCAATCCGCCCACGGCGGATTCATTTCGCCGGAAAGACCCCTGAACATGGGCTTGGCGCGAATCATCTGCACACGGGATCCTGTGATAGGCGCCGATACATGACAGCCGAGACAATTGCGCGAGTCGGTCCTGGCCAAACGTGTGCCGGTCTCGGTATTTCGTCCGCCCAAAGTATCGATAGTCCAAGTCAATACCGAGCAGCCGGCCGCTTCCACGCGATTGACCAATTTCTCCGTCTCCTGCCAACTATTCGGCATGTATAGCTGGTACCAAGGCGCAGCGCCCAGTGCTTCGACGACATCCTCCAAGCTGATCGAGGTGACGGTCGAAAGCATTTGCGTGGTCTTTTGAGCTTTGGCCGCGCGAGCAGTCGCCAACTCGCCATCTGGATGGAACATCCTCTGGCTACCGACTGCGCTCAAATAGATGGGCATGTTCCACGTCGCGCCGAACACTTCAGTCTTCAGGTCGGGATTGGTGACTCCCACCAGCCGGCGCGCCCGCAACTGATAATGGGTCATCGCCTCCCGATTCATATGGAGCGTCAAATCGTCGTCGACGCCGGTGGCCAGGTAACCCCAATGCGCCGGTGGAAGGGCTTTGCGCGCGAGCGGCTCAAAGTCCATGACACTCAATGAATCCTTCGCGGTCACGATAGCGGGATTCGGCGAGGTTCGTGCCATCGTTATCAGCGGACTGCCAGCAACAAAGCGAAGAAAGTTACGACGAGCGGGCAAGGTCCGGCTCATGACTGGTGAGCACACCGAGATTCCTGAATCGGGAATTGGCATTCTGAACGGTTCGGCTAATGTTAAGTAAGTATAACGACTCCATCGCCGGTACGGAAAAGTCTTCAATCCCCGCAATTCGGTCAGCCCAATGCGAGCATCGGGACGCGCAGGTCGGCCAAATCACGAGCACTGTAGGCAATCCGCGCCAGCTACAGATGGGCCTGCGTTTTCAGTTCTAAGTTCGTGGCGCGTTCCGCTCCCCGGCAGCTCTCCGCAGATCTTTGAGAAGCAGCATCAGTTGATACGGATCGACAGGTGATTCCTCAAATCCAAAGTGGAGATAGAAGCGCCGGGCTGTTTCGTCGATCGCGTGAACTAGCACGGCGCGTACACCGATGAGATCGGCGGCGGCTTCGATGCGTGTCAATGCATCGAACAGCAGCGCCTTGCCCAATCCCTTCGCCTGCTGCTTTCGATCCACGGCAAGTCTCGCCAACAGCACTACTCCGATCGGATGATTGGCCAAGCCTTTCGCGATACGCTGCGGACTTTCATGCTTGTGAACCGACCCTGCAGTGAGCGCATAGTAGCCGGCAACTCGATTGCCATCGAGCGCAATATACGTTTTGGCCGAGTCGGACTGCTGGTTCGTCCAGGCAAACTTCTTAAGCCACTCATTAAGACTTGTGTTGCCACAATCGAACTCGCTGAGATTGTGCTCGCTGCTGAGCCTGTCAATTACAAACTCGGGGTCGGCCGAGCCATTCATGAGCGCCGTCGGGTCACATGCTCTTCCGTGAATAGACGCCGTAACCGCGGTTTATCTTGAGCTGGATGATCCAGAGCGGCCATGAACCTCTTCCATCGTGCATCGTCAAGAACAAAGCGAGTCCTGTTCGCTAGCGCCTCTTCGGCCTTTTCACACGCGCTGCGCATGATGAATTCGGTGACGTTCACATCTTTCTGCTTCGCCGCTACTCGAATCAGTTCCTCTTCCGCCGCGGTCGCACGAAGTTGGAACCGCCGGTCACGCGGCTTCTCCAGGTGAGAAAAAGCCATAAATTTATTGTACTGCCGATGTACTCCGAAACGCGAGGCTTACGATTCTAGATAGGCGAACAGAATCGGTCCTATGAAAACAAAAATCGCTGAAAACATTCCTGGATACACATACGGACAATCCGGCGTGGCGAAATCGCCCATTAATACGGACGAGCTGAAGCTCTTAAAGCAGAGCGTCGGTATGACCGAAGAAGATGAACGTTACCTGCGAGTCGCGGGAGAAGTGTTGTCGGATCGGACGGAAGAGTTGGTGGGACGATGGCGTACCGTGATTGCCGCACATCCTCATTTAGCGCGATACTCCAAACGGCTCGACGGGCAAGCCGATCCGCACTATTCCCAAAACAGCGGCCTGCGTTTTCAGCAATGGATTCTCGACACCTGTCTGCGGCCTTACGATCAGGATTGGCTGAACTACCAGCAGGAGATAGCGCTCCGGCACACGAGCGTGAAGAAGAACAAAACCGATGGTGTGGAGTCCATCGGCTACATCCCGTTGCGCTACGTTGTCACATTCACCGCTGTTATCAATGACGCCCACATCCTAAAGCCTCTTCTGGCCGCTAAAGGCCACTCTGCGGAAGAGGTGGACCGGATGCATCAGGCATGGTGTAAATCGGTACAACTCCAGATAGCATTGTGGGCCGAACCCTATACGGATACAAAGATCGCACCCAACGAATGGTGAGCGCGATGTTCGAACAGCGGCTAACGCATAGCTGCCAGTGAAATCGCGATTTCGGCTAAATTGTCCTGATTTACCGAGTTCACCGCTTCAACCCATTCCGAATTCACCGTTTGCGGACGCAGAGCAGCCGCAATTGCACCGCCAATAGAAGCCACTGAATCTGAATCTCCCCCAAGATTTGCGGCGATAAGGATTGTCTGTTCCGATGATTGGGTGATCACCGCCAAGCTGATTGCCAGGGGAACGATCGTGAGAGGTGTATCCGGGAAGTACTTCTGTGCAATCGCGTTGACTCGTAACTGGTCGCGGCTTGCAAGATCCGAATGTATTCTGCGAAGACAGTCGGCCATCGTTGGCTTTCCTTTCGAAGGCCGAAGGCGTTCTGCCTTTTGAGATATTTCTAAGGCGCCTTCCAGCGCTTCATCAGCCGACTTGCCATCAAGCGCCGCGGCGATGGCGCAAGCAACGGCGGCAGCCGCGCAAATAGCCAGTTGGCCGCCATGCGTCGGGATGGCGCACTCGTAAGCTCCTTGAATAAGATCGTCCAGTCTGCTGGATCGGTAGATCACGCCTATGGGGGCAACGCGCATGGCGGCCCCGCAGCCATTACCTTCTGTCGTGATTCTTGCCGGGTCACCACTTTGGTGAAATGCCCATAGCGAAACGCCTGGATGAAGAGATTTCCTGCACTGCAGGAGTTCCTTCCCAATTGCCTCATGACTGACTTTTCGTTCACGAAGAAGTGCGCGCGCTACCGCAAGCGTTTGCTCCGTATCATCTGTGGTCTCCCCAATTCGCCACGGATACTTCTTGCCTAGATATCGAGGGATGATGTCTCCCGGCTGGCCGTGAAAACCTGTTACGCCTCCGGGATACAATTTCTCAATTTCCTTGTGCGGCAACGTTTCGGTTTGCTTTCCAACAGCATCGCCGGATGCTAGCCCCTGGAAGCAGGCAATAACCCGTTCCTCAAGACCAATTGGACGATCTTTGGCACCCTGCACCAAGATCGATAATAGCGGGATTTTCTTACTACCCTAAGCTTTATGGCGCAGTCCGAACTAAATGGTATATCCTTTGACGATGGGGCCCAATCTGGCAGGTTTACGGCCCCGGGTTCTCCCGGGATTTCTTCTTCTTTGTTCTTTCGCGGCAGCCAGGACGCTGCCGGTCGTGCTGCAGAAATCAGGACAAGTCCAGACAGAGAACGTGCCGCTCAGCGGCGTTCAACCCGGTCATCAATACAGCATCCTCTATTCACTCGATTCACTCCGCGATCTGCGGCCCAATAGTCGGATCAATGTCGAGGTGCGGCAGGGCGGAGAAGTGCTGGTCGGCAAAGTTCTGCACGCGGGCGATGCCGACTTGTACGCGCAATTTCGCGTTGTCGAGTCCGGTCCTGTTAGCTTAGCCATCCAAGCTACCGATGCAAACAGTGGGTATCACCTTCAGGTGAATCGCTGGCCCCAATCGCCAGAACTAAAAAGCGCGCCAAGCCATCGCTGGCAGGACGCGCTCCCGATTTCACTCGGCAAAACAGTCTTCGCTTACGGCGATGACGCAGAATATATTCCGCTGCCCGGCACTCCTCGCAAGTCTCTGGTAGACGACCCGAACCTGACCGATTGGTACAAGTTCGATTTTTCCTCCGATAAGCCGAAGCTCGTGTTTTTCCAGATCGATCTCATGGAGCGCGACCAGGTGCCCGTGAATGTCGCCGTTTATCGCGAAAGCGGCGGCAAGCTGGTCGAATATCACGAAGGCGAAGATCCGGTTACGCTCCCGCACGAAGTGCAGGCGCTTCCCGGCAACAAATTCACTCCGCGCATTCTGAAAGACGCCGGAACCTATTGGATCGCCGTGCGCGCCAGCCACCCCGAATACAAACTTCGCACCCATGTGTACGACGTCCCGCCTTACTCCGATCCGCAGCAAGCCGCGCGAACCGGCTTGGATTACATTCTGGGCGCTGCCGATTCCTGGCATGCCAATACGCCTCGTCGCGGCGGGGTGTTCGATCGTATATCGAGCGTTCATCAGGAAACTTCGCTCTGCGTGGCTTGTCATGCCACGCATTTTCCGCAGCGCGCCGCGCTGTATGCCGCGCGCAATGGCTACCCGGTCCATCAGCGCCAGCAACTCCAGTTTCTGGCAGAACGCTTCTATAACAATCCGCGGCCATTTTATGGCTTCGCCGAACAAGGAGCCGTCTGGGCGCGCGTGATTTCAGCGCCGGCCAATGTTCTCGGCCGCATGTCTCACCTGAT
>JAICIH010000409.1 GCA_025924475.1 Bryobacteraceae bacterium | reverse complement strand
TTATCGATCCGCCAGATTGCTTGGCGTGCCGTTCGATCCGGCCGAAATTGGCTTTGAATTTTCAACTGAAGAAATCGCCGCCCGCGAGCAGCAGCAACTCCTCAAAGGCGCTATCGACCAGGGCCGCTATTACGAATTCAAGAACAAAGGTTGGCTGCAACTCCCCGACAAAGCCGCCTGAATGATTGAAAATTGCTCGTCCGGTGGCGTAGCGATTCTTCGGAAAACACGAGCATGAACGCCGCCTCGAAACTAAGCCGCGCACGCAAGTAAGCGGTTTGTACACGCTCCGGATTCTCATTCACGATTCACGCCTGTGTTGGCTGTGATATGCTGATACCGCCGCAAAAGGACGCCAACCTGTAAGTTGTACGGGCTCGCGCGTGTTCCCCTGCACTCGCACGATACCGCGCCGGGCCGGACTACAAAGCTGAAGAAGAGTGCGAGTGAGTAGGCCGCGCAGGCTGCCGATCATGAGTCCCATGCTTGCCTGGTCGTGGAGGCAAGACATAGTGTTTAGACTGGACGCTGACAAAAAAGTCCATTTCTGCGACGGTGTAACCCGCCGCGATTTTCTGCACGCCGGTTCCCTGGGTTTTCTGGGCCTCACGCTGCCCGAGTTCCTCACCTTCAAGGCCGCCGGGGCAGTGGATCCCAAGAAAGACGTGAACTGCATTCAGTTGATGCTGGTGGGCGGTCCAAGCCAGCTCGACACGTGGGATATGAAGCCGGAAGCTCCGGCTTCGATTCGTGGACCTTACAAGCCCATCAAGACCAACGTGCCGGGCATTGAGATATGCGAAATTTTTCCGCGCATGGCGAAGCACGCGGACAAATTTGCACTGCTGCGCTCGGTGTATCACACGGCGGCGGCGGTGCATGACACAGGCTGCCAGATGATGCAAACCGGAAGGCTGTTCCAGGGCGGCCTGGAATCGCCGAATTATGGTTCGGTACTGAGGTTTGAAAAAGGCGCGCGCGGCGATATGCCGCCGAACGTGCTGATCCCGTATATGATCGGGCAGCTTGGCGGAAACCTGCCGCACGGCGATACGGCGGGGTTCTTGGGCAAGGCCTACGATCCGTTCGTATTGAACGCCGATCCGGCGGAGGCGAACTTCAAAGTGCCGGACATGCTTCCGCCCGATTACATCTCGGCGGTGCGCGTGGATCGCCGGCGGGACTGGCGGCAGGTGATCGATCAGTCGGTGAAATATTTTGAAGAATCCAATCAGGACGCCAAACTGATGGACTCGACCTTTGACCAGGCTTACACGCTAATGACTTCGGCCAAGGCGCGCGAGGCCTTTGATCTCAACCAGGAGACCGAAGACATGCGCAAGCGGTATGGCCTCAATCGATTTGGGCAGGGATGCCTGCTGGCACGGAGGCTGGTGGAGCGGGGCGTGCGTTTTGTGACCATCAACATGTTCGAAACGGTCTTCAACGACATCACCTGGGATATTCACGGGTCCGCCCCTTTCAGTCCGATTAGCTGCTATAGCGAATTGGTTGGCCCGATGTTTGACAATGCGTACAGCTCACTGCTCGAGGATCTGAGCCACATCGGGTTGCTCGATAACACGCTGGTGCTCGCCACCGGCGAGTTCGGACGCACACCGCGAGTGAATCCGGCGGGCGGCCGGGACCATTGGCCGCAGTGCTGGACAGTGGTTATGGCAGGCGGTGGAGTGAAGGGCGGCCAAATCGTGGGCTCCTCCGATTCCATAGCCGCCGCACCGAAGGACCGGCCCGTAATGCCGGGTCACGTGGCGGCGACAGTCTACAAATGCCTGGGCATACCGATTGACATGGAGTTGAAGACTCCACAAGGGCGCGTGGTGCGCCTGGTGGATCACGGTTTGGAGCCCATAGACGAGCTACTAGTATGAGAAGCCGTATGAAATGCCGCAACACCTTCATTCCGGCCGCGCTCTTCGCGTTTCTCGCCGTGCCGTATGCGGTTCAAGCTTTTCAATCGAGCCACGACGATGCGACGTATCACCAAAAGGCCAAGCCGAAGACAAGCACGCCGGCCAAGTTCGCGGAGCCCGCGGCGGATCAGGCAAGCTATCCGAAGGTTGCACTCACAAAAATCGATATCCTGCCGTCCTCGATTACCTTCGTTGGCCCGCGCTACAGCCAGCGGCTGGTAGTAGAGGGCACGTTTGCCGATGGGCACCAGGAGGACCTGACCTCGCAGGCGCAAATCGCCAGTTCCGACGGCAAAGTCGCGGTGGTCGATAAAGACGATTTTGTCCAGCCGCGAGGGGATGGCCGCGCGACGATTGCGGCCACAGTAGAGGGCCAGCGGGCCAGCGCTTCTCTCGACGTGAAGAATTATTCGAAGATCACACCGTTGAGCTTTCGTAACGACGTGCTGCCGGTGATGACCAAGATGGGATGCAACTCCGGACCGTGCCATGGCGCGGCGGCGGGCAAGAACGGATTCAAGCTGACGCTGCGCGGCTACGATCCGGAAGTCGATTACTACACACTCACGCACCAGGCGCTGGCGCGCCGGACCGAGCGGATGGAACCCGCCAAAAGTTTGATCCTGTTGAAACCGACTCTGACGATTCCGCACGGCGGCGGAAGGCGTTTCATGCTCGACTCTCCCGAGTACAAAGTTATTTCGGGCTGGATTGCCCACGGAATGCCTGCGCCACAGGAGACGGACGCGCGCGTGACAAAGATACAAGTGCTGCCGCGCGAAGCTTCCCTGCGTCCCGGCAACAAGCAGCAGCTAGTTGTGATGGCGTCGTTTTCCGACGGCCGCACACAGGACGTAACGCGCTGGGCCAAGTATGACAGCGGCGATGAAGGCGTGGCCACCGTGGACGATCAGGGCCACGTTACCATGCACAGTTTCGGCGAAGCTCCGGTCACGGTGTGGTACCAGAGCCACGTCGCTTTTTCGCGGCTGCGGATTCCCTACCCTTACCAGCTTCAGCCGACCATATTCAAGAATGCCCCGCGGCACAATTACATTGACGACGCCATATTGAAGCACCTGGAAGCGCTGCACATTCCGCCTTCTCTCCCCGCAAGCGATTCGGAATTTATTCGGAGAGCGTATCTGGATGGCGCCGGAATTCTGCCGAAGCCCGCCGAAGTGGAAGCGTTTTTGCGGGATTCTTCTCCGGACAAACGGAACCGGCTGATTGACGCTCTGATGAAGCGGCCCGAATTTGTCGACTACTGGGCATATAAGTGGTCGGACCTGCTACTGGTTTCAAGCAACCGTCTTTCGAATGAGGAGATGTGGAGCTACTACAACTGGATTCACGACAGCGTTGCGCAGAACAAGCCGTGGGACGAGTTTGTGCGTGAGATTGTCACCGCCACCGGCAATACGGTTCGGAATGGCGCGGCCAATTATTGGGTAATCCATCGCGATCCGCTAGACACTTCCGAGAACATGGCGCAGGCGTTTCTCGGCATTACCATCACCTGCGCGCATTGCCATAATCATCCGCTGGCCAAGTGGACTCAGAAGGACTACTACGGAATGGCCAACCTGTTCGCTCGTGTGCGGCTGAAGACTTTCTCGCCGAGCGGAGCGCGTGCGGGGATAGGTCCACTCTTCAATAACGTCACGGTTTACTCAGCCCCGACGGGCGAGTTTACCGATGACCGCTTTATGATGGTGCTGCCGCCGAAGCCGCTGGACGCCAAAGCGCTTCCGGAAACGGTGCCGGGCGATACGCGAGTTTACTTTGCCAAGTGGCTCACCTCGGCCGATAATCCGTTTTTTGCCCGCAGTCTTGTAAACCGGCTGTGGCGGAATTTTATGGGACGCGGACTGATCGAACCCGTTGATGATCTTCGTGCTACCAATCCGGCCACCAACGATGAATTACCCGACGAACTGGTGAAGGACTTTACCGATCACAATTTCGATATCAACCACATGATTCGGACGATCATGCAATCGGCCACCTACCAAGCCTCGTCGGAGCCGCTGAAAGAAAACGCCCGCGACGACAAATACGGCTCGCATTATCTGATCAAACGTCTGCCGGCGGAGGTGTTGCTCGATGCCTATTCGCAAGTGACTCAGGAACCGGAAAAGTTCGACGGGTATCCTGCCGGCACACGCGCGCTGCAATTGCCGGATACGGCGGTGAAATCTTACTTCCTAAATACGTTTGGACGGCCTGTGCGGCAGCAGACGCGGGAAAGCGAGCGCACTTCTGTGCCTACCATCACCCAAGCGCTGCACATTATTAATGGCGACACGCTCAACAATAAGCTGCGTGCGCCTGATAACTCGATCGATGCACTGATAAAGCGCGGTCTTTCCGATGAACAAATCGTGAAAGATCTGTATTTCGCTTCCTTCAGCCGTTACCCGAAGGAGACTGAACTAGCCGCGCTGGTAAAGGCTCTTCATTCAGCCGAACAGCAAAAGACGTCCGGAGCAACTGACCCACGCCGCAACGCGCTGAACGACATGATGTGGGCCATGTTGACCAGTGAAGCGTTCATGTTCAACCACTGAGCGAGTGTTAAATCTGATGAAGACGGTCCTACTCGCAGCTATCTGTACGGCGCTCCTGGAATTTCCGGCGCACGCCGCAGCACCCGGTTTTACCTCGGATGTTGCCCCTATCCTGCAAAAGAACTGCCTGGCGTGCCACTCGAGCGCGGCCAAGATGGGCGGCCTCGTGATGGAGAAATTTTACCTCCTGATGAAGGGCGGCGCGCATGGGCCGGTTATCGTTCCAGGCAAGTCCGGCGAGAGCCGCTTGGTGATGATGATCGAGGGGAAGGTGCAGCCGCGCATGCCATTCGGCAGCGATCCGTTATCGGCGGCGGACATCGCGACCATCAAGGCATGGATCGACGCGGGCAGCGTGGGACCAGCGGCCGGGGAAGCTGGGGCGACGCTCGCTCCGCTAGCCATACCGGACATCAAGCCTGACGTGCCAGTGGTTTCGCCAATCGCGTCGCTGCAGTTTTCTCCCAATGGAAAGGTGCTTGCGGTGGGCGCGTATCGAGAAGTCCGGCTCATCGACCCGGCAACAAACAAGCTGCTCGCCACGCTTCCCGGCCACGCGGATTATGTGCGCTCCATCGCCTTCAGCCCAGACGGAAAAATGCTCGCTGCGGGCGGCGGGCCGCCCCAGCGCGGAGGTGAAATCAAAATCTGGGACACGCAATCGCACCAGCTTGTCAAAACCATGCAGGGCCATAAGGATTGCATCTACTCCGTGGCCTGG
>JAICIH010000408.1 GCA_025924475.1 Bryobacteraceae bacterium | reverse complement strand
GTGTTCAGCGAAATATCGCGCAACGGCAAATCGCGCGGCTCGATGCGAAATGTCCGCCACGCGGGTTGAGCGCCCGGAAGCGACCCTGCCCACGCCGTTTCGGAAACGCCGGCCATCGATTGCACCGCTTGCTGAACGTGCTGAAAGTATCGAAACCCAATACTGGGTTGCGCTTGCACAGTAACAAGGATGATTGCCCAGGCGGGCTGAGCCGGTTTCCAGCGCGGCATGAAGACAGGAAACAAGGTAAGCCGTGGAAATGACAAGTACGGAACACACGGCGGCCTGCAAAAGAACGAGACACGCGCGAATGCGTACACTTGCCATGGATGGTCCGGCGCTTTCCCGATTTAGCACGCCTGCCGGCCGGTTGTGGCGCTCGATGAAAAGCGGGATAAGGCCGCACAAAATCATTCCGGCGGCACCTGCGCAGGATGCCACTGCAGTATTGGCAAAACCGGATGAGGACAGGAGTTGCTCCGCGTCCTGATCGGAGAGAAGCGCCGGGACGATGTGTGAAGTCCAGAAGGCTAACAAGAATCCAACCGCTCCGCCGGCTAAGGAAATGACAAAGCTGTCGCAGAAGAGCTCGCTGGCGAGCTGGCGGCGGTTCGCGCCCAGCGCGACACGGACCGAGGTTTCATAAGAACGGGCGAACGCGCGTCCCAGCAAGAAAAAAGCTACATTGGCGCAAGCGACAAAGAACATTGCACCCGCGGCAAAGCCGAATAGAGTAGCGATGCGCGACATGACCGCCTCCATCTCCGGCGCTACACCTGTATATGGACGCAGCACCATTGGGCTGCTGTGGTCATGGCTTGGACGAATGGAATCCTGCGCCTGACGAATGGGGTAATTTGGACGCAGCCGGGCGAGAACCCAGAAGTTGCGGGAAACACGTTCTGCCTCCGTGAGATCTTTGTCCTGAAGCGTCGCCCAAATGTCAATGGCGCGTCCGCGATACAACTCTTCGAGGCGCTCCGGCGCGACGCCGCTCACGCGTGTTTTGACGCCGTCGATCAGAATGTATTCGCCAGTAATGCTGTTCTTTGCGCCGAACTGGTTCCGCCAGATGCGACGGCTGATGACAACGCCCTGCTGTACGGGAAGATTGAGCGCGCGGGCGAGATCGGAAGTTACAGCGGCGACGGACAGGACCGCCGATTGATTCGCCAGTCCGATGCTGACCGGCTGTACGCGCGCCGCGCCGATCCACTCGAATATACGGCGGTCGAATATACGGCGGTCGAATATACGGCGATCGAACATACGGCGGTCGAACATACGGATGTCGCGCTTGAGGGATAGATATTCACCATAGGCGAGCGGCCCCGCTTCACCGAGCTCGCCTTGACTGAATATCGAAACGATCCGGCCGAGGGAGGCTAATGGAGAATCCACGCGAGTCAACCGTCGAGCGAATTCGAAAACCGAGACATTGCCGCCGATACCGAGCCCGATGCTGAGCAATAGCGCCAGCGCCAGCCAGGGCGTTCGTACGAACTTTCTCGCCGCATATCGGAGATCAAAGAGGACGCGGGACAATCTCCTAGTAGAATTGCAACTCGAAAGCCGTTACCGCCGGATCGTTTTCTTCGAATTCGGCTGGCAATTCGCAAGCCGATCCGTTCGATTCCGTATTCCAGACGTTCGTAAGCGAACACCGGAAACAACGCACTTCTTCTATTTGTTGATTGCGTAGCCTGTCACCGAAATACGACGGAGGGGTCTAATTCGCAGAGGACAGAATGGCAACAACAACGCGTTCCACGATCGTAGCGGTTTATGCGAGTCCTTCCGCGGCCCAGGCTGCCGCGAATGAACTCAAAAAGAACGGCTTCGATTCAGATGACATCGATATAGGCTCCGGCGAATCGTCGGAGCGGCCACACGAGGGCGGAATTACGGGGTGGTTCAAAAGAATCTTCGGGCAGGATCGCCATGAGGATGAACCCTATTATGAGAACGCTACGCGGCGGGGCAATGTTGTTCTCAGCGTTGAGGCTAGAGGTGACAACCTAGATCGTGCCGCCGATATCCTGAACCGGCATTCGCCCATAGACGTACATCGTGAATTCGTGGGCTCCCCTCACGAGGCCCCGCGGAAAACAGGCGAAAGCGGGGCTGTTCCCGTGGTCAACGAAGAGTTGCGTGTTGGCAAGCGCAGCGTGTTGCGAGGCGGAGTGCGCATTTATACGAGGGAGGTCGAAGAGCCTGTCGAAGAAAAGCTCCGTCTACGCGAAGAAAAAGTCTACGTGGACCGGCAACCGGCCGACCGCGCCGCTACCGATGCGGACCGTAGAACGGATGCCGAACAGGTAATCGAAATGAAGGAATACGTGGATGAACCCGTGGTATCGAAGCAGGCTCGCGTCACCGAAGAGATTCGAGTGGGTAAAGATACAACCGAGCGCGAGCAAACGATTCGCGATACCGTACGGCGCACGGAAGTGAACGTCGAGGATCTCGGGAAAGGTAGGGATTCTGCGCTCCATAGCGACTTCCGGCGCGACTTTGACGCACGTTATGGCGCGAGCGGCGGAAACTACGACGAATACGCGCCCGCGTATAACTACGGTTATGCAATGGCCGCCGATCCACGATACCGCGGAAAACGCTTCGACGAAGTCGAGCCGGATCTGCGTAGCGACTACGGCCGGCGCTATCCGAATAGCGCCTGGGAAAGGATGAAGGATTCCGTCCGGTATGGGTGGGACAAAGTAACGGGGAAAGCTTCCTCGGCGGCGGCGGGGACACGGTAACATGCGTTCGCCAGAGGATGAAGTTGTCATCCCTGTTGTGGGGGAGGAAGTGAAAGCGGACGCCGTACCGAAAGAAACAGGCGGCGTCCGCGTTACCAAGCACATCCACAGCCATGAGGAAGTTGTGGAGCAGGAACTTCGCACCGGACGAGTCGATGTGAAGCATGTACACATGAATCGTCCGGTGGACGGACCATTACCTGTGCGGCGGTCGGGCAATACCGTAGTGGTGCCGGTTGTTTCCGAAGTCGTTCGAGTGGAGCGGCAATGGATTCTGACTGAGGAGATTCATCTGACGCGGCGGGAAGAGGTACAAACGGTGCAGCAGACCGTTCCCGTCAAAGAAGAAAGCGCTACTGCGGAACGGGTGAATGCCGCGGGAGATGTGGTGGAGACGATCACGGGTCAGCCGAAAGAGCGCGAGCAATCGGAAAGCGTGTTACAGCGGCGTGCTCCGCAGAAAGCGGAGCGTGTGCTTTCCAAGCCACCGAAGCTGTTGCGCAACCGGCCCAATCGGAAGTCGTAGGAAGAGGAGAAGAAGATGGCAGGGAAAAATACAGCCGTTTATGCAATTTATCCGTCACGCGAACGAACGGAGGAAGCGGTGGACCGGCTTCTGGCCGCAGGATTCCGCAATGAAGATATTTCGGTGCTGTTTCAGGACAACGTCGGGACCAAGGATTTCGCGCACGAAAAGGCAACCAAAGCACCCGAGGGTACGACAACCGGCGTGGTCGCCGGAGGGGCGATTGGCGGTACGCTCGGGCTACTTGCAGGCATCGGCGCTTTGGCGATTCCGGGCATTGGGCCTATCATCGCAGCCGGACCGATCATAGCTACGTTAGCGGGCATTGGCTCCGGCGGGGTCGTGGGCGGGATCATTGGGGCGCTGGTGGGTATGGGCATCCCGGAATATGAGGCAAAACGCTACGCCGGCCGGGTTAAGGAAGGTGGTATTCTGCTTTCCGTACATTCCGACAACAGCGACTGGACCGGCAAAGCCAAAGACATTCTCCGGGAAACTGGCGGCGAGGATATCGCTTCGGCCGGAGAACATGCCGCTGATTATGCAAAATCCGACCGGCCTGTTGCGCGAGGAACCAGTACGACTTCCTAATCAATCCACTGTTTATAGTGGAAGAGATGGAGGTCTCGCCGGAGTTCATCAGGTTTGCTAAG
The DNA here is from genome assembly GCA_025924475.1 of Bryobacteraceae bacterium. Classification (GTDB taxonomy): domain Bacteria; phylum Acidobacteriota; class Terriglobia; order Bryobacterales; family Bryobacteraceae; genus Bog-105. The sequence goes on along the minus strand of JAICIH010000408.1, from coordinate 1,293 downwards.
GCCGTTTTACCCGACCAGCCTGTTATTTGCGACATTGGCAGCAGAGACGCTCTGGAAGGCATTTATCTCTTCAAAAAGCTTGCGGGTAAGTATCTTCACGTTTTCGAGCCGAATCCTGCGGCAGCCGTTGTGTGCCGTAACAATCTAGAGCAACTCGCCGGTAGAGACGTTTACTTTAACGAACTAGCTATTTCCAATAACATCGGTGAGTTACCGTTTTACCCAGTTAATCCGAGGCTATCAGAAAATAAAGATGTAGGCTTCTCATCGATGTTTCGCATCAACCCCGATTACACCAAAAGGCGGGGGAGCATCGTGCAAGACGAGGCGGTTGTTACTTCTACTACTCTGGACGAGTATTTTGCCGGAAAACAGGCCCCCGATCTGCTTTGGATCGACGCCGAAGGCGCGGAGTTAAAAGTTCTCTTGGGCGCCGCCCACGTGCTCCGAAGCGTGAGCCTTATCCACGTCGAAGTTTCTTTTCGGCCGATGCAATTAGGAAAGTCACTCTTCTGGGAGATTGATGAATATCTCAAAAAACATGGCTTTTTATTTCATCGGTTCATGGAGATATCGGCATTTAGAGCTTTCTTATACCGCCGCCACTTACTGCCGAATCCGCCATGGCGGCTGAACGCAGTCTTCTACTGTTCACGCAGAGTCTGCGCGGGATCGACGTGAACGGCGCGAGCCGCGGGATTCCAGGAAGCGGCGAACGCAACAGCAGCCATCAGCACGATCGCCACAACGTAGGTCGCCGGGTCGCGCGGGTCCACGCCATATAGAATCGCGCCAAGCATTCTTCCGGTGGCTAGCGTAACGGCAATTCCGATGGAAAGGCCCGCGGCGCAGAGCAGCAGAGTGCGCCGGAGGACAGCGGAAAGCACCTGAGTGGGCCGCGCGCCGAGAGCCATGCGGACACCGATCTCGCGGGTGCGGCGCGATACCGTATAGCTCATCAGCGCGAACAAGCCGGTCGCCGATAACATCATCGCCAGGAAACCGAACGTACCCAGCACAATGGCGGCGATACGAGCCGGAAACAATGGGAGCGCCAACTGATCTTTCAGGCTGCCTGCGTTGAAGATGGTCAGGTCCGGATCGAGATCGAGCACGGTTTTTCGTAGCAGTTCGGTGGCTTCTTCGGCGCGCAGCGGAGTGCGCGCTACCAGCGTGGTCCAGCTCAATCCACTTTGCGTCAGAGGTAGAAAGACGGCCGGGTGCGGGTCTTCACCGAGGTATTCGTATTTGCCGGTTTCCACGACTCCGGCGACCATCACTTCCTTTGCTCCC
>JAICIH010000407.1 GCA_025924475.1 Bryobacteraceae bacterium | reverse complement strand
TGGCGCCTGCTTGCCACCGACTATAATCCTCCAAGCCCACGGCTTTACACGCTCGCCAACTCGTCGGATTGGCTGAAGTGGACACAAGGATACGAGCTGAAAATTCCGATCGAATCGTTCAACACAGATAATGTCGCCAACGCAGCCGCGCTCTACGACTGGAGATCGCACGATGGCTTTTTCTATTTGATTTACGCTGGCCGGAACGAGCGCACCACGTATCTGCATAGAGGCTGGAACCGCATTGGCCTGGCGCGTTCCAAAGATCTGATTCATTGGCAGCCGGCGGGCAAGCTGGAATAATGAAGATCGCCGGCCTGCGCTGGTGGATCGGCGCGCTGCTGTTTTTGGCCACGCTGATCAGCTATATCGACCGCCTCACACTCTCCGTTCTTGCTCCTCTCATCTGCAGGGACCTGGGTCTCTCGAACCTGGAGTATGCGGGCATCGGAACGTGGTTCCTTCTGACTTACTCCTTCGGCCAGACGTTTTTTGGAAAGCTGCAAGATCGTATCGGCACGCGCTTCGGCCTCGCGCTGGCCATGTGCATTTGGTCGATTGCCGAAATCGCCCATGCCGTGGCGCGCTCGCTCGCCAGCTTAAGTTTCGTGCGAGCGGCTCTCGGATTGGGCGAGGGCGGCCATTGGCCCGCGGCTATCAAGAGCGTCGCCGAATGGTTTCCCGCCCAGGAACGCGCTTTCGCCATGGGCATCGTCAATACCGGCGCAACGCTCGGATCGGCGCTGGCGCCGCCATTGATCGTGTGGCTTCAGTTCCGCTTCGGCTGGCAGATGACCTTCGTGGCGACCGGTCTTCTAGGATTCGTCTGGCTGGCGCTTTGGCTAGTAGTCTACCGGTTACCCACCGAGCACAAATGGATTGCGCCCAGGGAACTCAGTCACATTCTTGCGGGACAAAGAGAACCGCAAGCTGCGGCCCCGCGCATCCCCTGGACGAAACTACTCAAGATGCCCGAAGTGCAAGGCATCGTTGTGGCGCGCTTTTTCGGCGATCCCGTCTGGTGGCTCTATCTCATCTGGCTGCCTCTCTATCTGCACGACGCACGCGGCTTTTCTCTAAAGAGCATCGGTCTATCCGCCTGGATTCCGTATGTCGCCGCGGACACCGGAGCGCTACTTGGAGGATGGACATCGGGCTACCTGGTACGCCTCGGTTGGCAGGCCCACCGTGCTCGCGGAGCGGCGATTGTTTTTGCCGCATTGCTTGCGCCGGTAGGCATGCTGGTGGGCCGCGTCAGTTCGCCGGTCAGCGCGATGGCCCTCATCAGCGTTGTGTTGTTCGCTTTTCAATTTTGGGTCAACAATGTGCAAACTCTTCCCAGCGATCTGTTTTCATCCAGCCTGGTGGCCTCTATTTCGGGACTTGCGGGAACCGGGGCCGGCGTGGGAGCCATGATTTTTACCTTCTCGACGGGCTGGGTGGTAGACCATCTCGGCTACGCTCCCGTTCTGGTCGCCTCCGGCCTGCTCGTGCCCATAGGAACGATCCTGTTGTTTCTCCTTCTGCGTCGTGCGCGTAACGAGCGCCCGGTTCCGATTTAGACAAAAATTCGGTCCTCTCGTTCAAAGACAATTGCCGGCAATTGACGCTACATGAGAGTGGGGGATTTATGTCTCGCGTTAGTTTTCGTGCCGTACTCCGTCTTGCCAGTATTTTTCTCAGTCTCACTGCCTCCGGTATTTATGCCCAGATACTGGTGGGCCGCATCGCCGGAACCATTACTGATCCAACCGGAGCGCCAATAGCAGGCGCTCACGTCGTGATCACCAATACCGGTACGCAAGCGGCGCGTTCCGTCTCTACCGACAATAAAGGCTTCTATTCCGTCGCGGAGCTACCGATCGGCGCCTATAAAGTCGAAGTAGATCAGACCGGATTCAAGCGCAGCAGCCAGTCCGGATTGAATATCTCCGCCGACGCCCGGCTCACCGCGAATTTCACATTGCAAGTAGGCGAGCTTTCGCAATCCGTAGTCGTCGAGGCGCGCCCCGAGCAGTTGAACACTACCTCCGGCGAAGTCGCGCACGCTATCGACCAGCGGCAGGTGAACAATCTTCCTTTGAACGGCCGCAGCTATATGGAGCTACTGACATTGGTTCCAGGCGCGGCCGTTACCAATCCCGATCAGTTCAGCGTCAATACATCCCTGAGCGCAACCAACCAGGTGGTGAACGGTCATCGCAGCAATCAGAACAACATTACGGTGGACGGCGTCGGCAATCTTGACAATGGATCGAATGGAAGCCTGATCAATAACGTCAGCCCGGACTTCATGCAGGAAGTCAAAATTCAAACTTCCAACTTCTCGGCTGAATACGGCCGCTCCACCGGCGCCACTTTCAATCTCGCGACGAAGAACGGGACCAATGAATTCCATGGAGCTACGTTCGAGTACTTTCGCAACGATATTCTGGACGCCCGTAACGTCTTCTCGCCTTCCAAAACCCAACTCCGCTACAACGATTTCGGCTACAACCTGGGCGGCCCCATTCTCAAGAACAAATTGTTTTTCTTCGTTGGCCAGGAATGGAAACGGCTACGCCAGCAAGCCGCACCCGCGCGCGAAACGCTTCCATCGCTGGCTGAACTGGACGGAAATTTTGCCGGCACTAGCGCCACCTTGAATAGCAACTACCCGGGCAACATCATTCCCGCTTCCAAGATTACGGCCGACGGCAAAGCGATTGCCAACCTGTATCGGACCGTCATTCCGCTGGCCGCCTCCTACAAAAACGCCGCTGTATCGAACAACGCCATTTTCCAAACGCCTAACCCGCTCGACTATCGCGAAGACCTCGGCCGCGTCGATTACCGCATCAACGACAAACACACGCTGTATGGCCGCTGGGTGGACGATTACAACTCGATCTATCTGGGATTCGGACCCTCCAGCACCAACGCACACATCCCCATTACTCCCGAAATTCGCGACCGCCCGGGAAAGAGCGCGCTGCTCAACGAATCGTGGATCGTTTCCCCGAGCGTCGTGAATGAAGCCCACATAGGCGCGAGCTGGAATGGACAGCGCTATTTCAATCAGGGCGACACCTGGCTGCGCAGTACGCAAGGATTCACGTTCAATCGAGTCTTCGACACGATCGGCCAATACTCGAATGGCATACCCGACGTTTCGATCACCGGCTTCGCCGGCGCGCAGGGCCCGTCTCACACACTGACTTCGCCGACCGCCGAAATCGAAATGGGCGACACGGTTTCGATCGTCCACGGCCAGCACACGATGCGTACCGGAGTCATGATTATTCGAAACCGGAAGAATCAGAACGGCCGGTCCGACTACAACGGCAACATCAGTTTCAACGCCACCGGAAATCCCAACACGAGCGGATATGCCCTGGCCGACGCGCTGCTCGGCAACTTCAACTCCTATACCGAGGATCAATACGATCCCATCGGCTACTATCGCTACACGGAGCCATCGGCGTTTATCGATGACACCTGGAAGGTCACTCCAAAGCTAAGCCTCAACCTGGGTCTGCGCTTCGAGTACTTCATGACGATGTACTCGCAAATCGACAACTTGACCAATTTCGTGCCATCGCTATACGATCCAGCCCAAGCCGTGACCATCAACTCCAAAGGGCAGATTGTCCCGGGCTCCGGCGATATCTACAACGGTTTGCTGCGCGTTGCGAACGGCATTCCGTCGAAATACAACTATCTGGTACCGAACGCGACCGATCCGGCGGTGCTCGCGGTGCCGGACGGCGGCCCGCGCGGCATGTATCCCAGCCACGCCACCTGGTCTCCGCGCGTCGGTTTTGCTTATGCCTTAAACGACAAGACCGTCCTGCGCGGCGGTTTCGGGCTCTTCTACGATCGCATTCAAGGCAACCCCACTTTCTACACCTTGAACAATCCTCCTTACGTCTCGAGCACGTCCTACAATTACGGAAATCTTTCCAATATTGCCGGCGGCGCTACCAGCCCGCCTGCTCCGTTCGGCACTCTGCAGACCGTGCAGCCGAATCTGAAGATTCCCTACTCCGAGCAGTTCAGCTTCGGCATCCAGCGCGATCTCCCGCTTCATCTTTTCCTGGAAACGACTTACCTCGGCACGCTCGGGCGTCATCTTTTGGTCGAGCCCGATATCAATCAGCCGACCTTCGAAGCGCTCGGCTCGGTTCCCTCCACGACGAACATCAACAGGCTGCGGCCTTATCACGGCTACTCCACGATCCAGCAGTTCATGAGCGCCGCCACATCCAATTACCATGCGCTGCAAACGCAATTGTCCCGGCGCGTTGGCAGCGTCACTTTCACGGCGGCGTATACGTGGTCAAAAGCGCTAGGGAACGCGTCCTCCGATACGGAAAACGACAAGAATTATTACAACCTCTACTGGATGTATGGGCCGCTTTCCTACGACACGAATCATGTCTTCACCGGAAGCTTCGTCTGGGATCTCCCCAAATTACAAGGCCAACCGGCTTTCTTGCGAATTCCGTTGAGTAACTGGCAGGTAAGCGGAATTATCCACCTGCAATCCGGCTTCGCCGACAACATCGTGGGCAATACCACTGTCCTGACCGGCAGCCGGGAGGCGGATTACGTCGGCGGACCGACGATGCTCCCCAATCCCGGCCCGGACGGTTGGTTTAATCCCGAAGCGTTCGCTCCCGCCCCACAGGGCAGATTCGGCAACTCCGGGAATGGGAATGTTCGTGATCCAGGACTGCAGTTATACAACTTCTCAGTGGCGCGATTTTTTCCGCTCACCGAAAGACTCAAGCTGCAATTCCGGGCGGATTTCCTGAATGCGTTCAATCATCCTAATTTCCAGGCGCCGCAGAACAATCTCTCGAACAGTAATTTCGGTACGATTTCGTCGGCATATCCGCCTCGGAATATTCAGTTTTCGATGAAGCTAGCGTTTTAAAAAAGCCTTTAGCCCTCAGCGATCAGCTTTCAGCTTTTGGCTTTTAGCTGTTGGCTTTTAGCTTTGCGATGTCCTGGAGTGTTTTCACGCTATCGGTTAGGGTTTGTTGGTGGTAAACCTTGGCTTCGGCTAGCGTGACGGCCCATTGGTGTAGGTCTTTTTTCATCTTGTGCTGCTCTTGTTTGCGGTCGTGCTCCTCCTGTTTGCGTTTTTGCGATTCGAACACCTTGCTTGAGTCTTCGGCTCGCTGAGAAAGCGCGGCCTCATCCAATCCTGCTTTTCTCTTTTCGGCTATTTATCTTTAGCAGCTCGGTCAGACACTCATGGAAGGCGCGCTCGTGGGTGGTTTCA
>JAICIH010000406.1 GCA_025924475.1 Bryobacteraceae bacterium | reverse complement strand
GCGCGATGCGGTTTCTGTCGGAATTGCCCACAAAGGAGCGGGAACAGGCCATTGTGGCATGCGGCAGGCTTACCCACGATATCGAGAAGGGGCTCGATCTCAGCGGTGAAATCGAGGCGGCGCTCGCGCAGGGCGGCGGAGATGTCGTTTTAACGTATACGCGGGGTGGTCTCGACGCTTTCGCGGTGTGCTTGAACGGACCCGGAACCGAAGGCGGTGAGAAGGTGTGTTACGTGAAATTCGGCGCCGCACGCGGAGGCGCCGGCGCGGCTGAACGATTCGATCAACTGCTGGATGCTTGCGAGGCGTTTGCATGCTCGCGCCAGGCGAATGTAGAAGTCGGAGTGAACCTCGCTCGCCGCCATGCTTTTGAGCGCATGCGCGCACGTGGATATCGAGTGATGACGCAGGGCGTGGCTATGCAGCGTCCTCCTGTGGAGGGTTTCAATCGAGAGGACGTCTACGTCATGGATGATTGGCGCTGAACTGCGGCGGTCCCACTATAGGATTGTCTTGATGATCCGAATATTGGCTCTTATCTTGGTCGCCTCTGCTCCCGTCTTGGGACAGATTCACCCGGGCTTGAAAGCCGGCGCTCCGCTCACGGATGTGACGACGACTTTTTCTACCGGAAGCGACACACGGGCTAACCTGCCTTCGCACTGGACCGTGGGTCCAATGATTGAATTGGATCTCCCGTTGGGTTTTGGAGTCGAGTTCGACGCGCTCTACCGGCGCGTGGGCTATCACAGGTTTGCTTCACGTGTCGGGCCGGACGGTGATTTCAAAAGCGGTCTTTGGGATTTTCCGCTTCTCGCGAAATATAAGTTTCCTGGACACACTGTTCGGCCTTATGTTGGGCTGGGTTGGACATACCGTCGCCTCGGCGATTTGCTCAATCGTTTCGGTTCCGGTTCCAACGGTTTTGTGCTCGCAGGCGGAGTGAGGATCGATGTTCGTCTCCTGAAGATTTCGCCCGAATTCCGTTATACCCGCTGGGCGAACAAGAACTCCGCAGACAATTTTCGAACGAACAGTAATCAAGCCGAAATTCTCGTGGGATTCACGTTCTAAATAACGCGATTGCTGCTGCGGCCCAGTCTTCTCGTGGAGCGGTGAATAAGAGCCGCGAGAAAAAAACGCTTCCGGCGGCGTTCCGTTGGGCTATTTGGTGCAGTCGGCAAAGCGTCCACGTACTTGGACATTCGGCCGCTAGTACAGCGTCGCTATTTGCCGGCGCGGTCCGGTGTGGGCGAGCCACGTTTGGAGGAACGGGTCCGAACTTTAGCTATTCTGTACCGCGCGTATTTGGATCTGGTTTTTTCCTTGGTGGTTATTTCGATCATCCGCTCTTTCCGCAGGATTGTGAGCCATTTCCGGGTTGCGACGTCAGTGAGGCCGAGTGCGGCGCTGATTTGTCCTCTTGAGAAATCGCCTCCGCTTGCAAGCAGCGCCAGAATTTCATCCCGGCGGTCTCGTCTGGTCCGCACGCCGGCTACCATGCCGCGAGCCGGGCTGTTCAAGAATGTTACGCGGAAAGAGGAGATGCGATCGTCGAAATCCGGTTCTGGCAATCCCGCTTGCCGGAGCGCCGCAAACATTGCCCCGACGCCGGAACCGCGATTTTCACAGATTGCGCGCCGGTCGCCGGCGGGAGTGATGTCCTCCAGCAAGCGGAGCATTGCGCTATTTCGTGTCGAGGAAATACCCTCCTGACCCAGCAGATCTACTGTTACCGGACCAAAAAGTCCACCGGGATTAACGATTGAGAGACGATTTTGGAACATTTGGACCTGCACGGGCGTGCCCCGAGCCGCTGTGCTCAGGTCCCGATGCGCCAGTGCGTTAATGAGAGCCTCCCGAATTGCAGTCGCCGGGTATTCCTCTACGTCTTCTCGATAGAGGCCTCGTACTATAGATCGCTGCTTCATGTTGCGGCGAAGCACAGCCATAGTGGGTTCCAGCATCGCTGGAATTGGGCCCTCAACACGGACGTTGTCGAGAAATCGTTCTTGACTTGCACCGGGTTCACCCACCTCGGCGCCGGGGTAAACCACGAAAGTCAAGCTAAGCGCCGGGAAAAATTGCTGAGGGTATTTGCCGAGCGACAGTAGTCCACCCAGCGAGCATACCCACCGGCTTCCAATGGGAACGAGCGCTTTGATGCTGCGCAGTACAGCATCGTCGCTTAGCTTTGCGAAAGGGCTGCCCTGTCGTCTGCGCAGACGAGCCAGCAGTCCTCTGACTAGCCGCGGCTGAAGATCGTCGATAGTTGTTCCCGGTATTGGCTCTTCGTCATCCTTCGGCTGGCCCCGCGCAGAGAGTAACATCTGAACTTCGTAGTGGCTGAGTTTCCGGTCGCCGTCCGCTACGCGAATGAACGCGCCATTCGTGAGGCCGGCGCCAGGGTGATAGCAGGGCTTATGGGCCGCCGGCAATTCGGGTACTTGCGCCGTCAAGAGATGTTTTCCAGCAATGCGATGCACTTCGATATGGGCGCGTACGGGTGGCTCCATGCAGGTGCAAAGACTGGCCAAATCGTGCTGTATCTTGCCCGGGTTGCTTACGCCCGTGATGGCGAAATCCGCTTCTTCGGATACACCGAGCAGGAGCGTTCCGCCGCCACGCGTATTGGAGAAGGCCGAGATTGTCTCCCAAAGCCGTTTCGGCAGCTCGTTTCGTGCGGTCTTTGCTTCGACATGAGTTGAATCGGATCGCACATCGCGAAGCCGCGCGATGGTTTCGAGAACCTCAGATTCATTCATGCTACTTATTCATGCTACTTGATCCAGGTAGCATGATCAAGTAGCATGATTCTATGGCTATTTGCTCACGCGCCGCAAGGTCAGCGCGTCGCGGCGCAGTGTGGTGTCGCGCAACTTCTGCCAATCGTCGGTCACATGGATCAGCTTTCCGGTAATGTGATTCGACTGTTCGGAGGCAAGAAACGAAACATGCGCGAGCTGTAACTCGGGAAAGACTCCGCCGGTCCGGCGCGTTTCTTTGGCGGCGGCGACCACATGGGGATCCAGGCGAGCTTCGGCGCGAATGATTTCGTCCGTGAAGTTGGTATAGGCCGCGCCAGGGTCGAAGCAGTTGGCTTGAACGTTGTCGTCGAGTACTTCGGCGGCCAGCGCTTCGACAAAGCGAACAACCGCGGTTTTTGACGTAGTGTAGGCGGAGAAGTTGAGCTTGGGAGGCGCATCGCTATCGCAAGTCAGAACGAGGATTTTTCCTGCTCGTTTTTCGATCATGGATGGGAGCACGGCGCGGCAGGAGTGCGCGACGCCCAGAAGGTTGATCTGAATGGCTTCGGCCCAGGCCTTCGAGGTGGACTGTAGAAAGGAATATAGAGGTCCAGCGGAACCGGCGGCGCAAATCAGGACGTCGATCGGGCCGCCGAACGCCACACGCGCGCGATCGACGGCGAGGGTCATCTGCTCGGGATCGGTGACATCGGCCCGGACCCGCAGCGCGTTTCCGCCGGCCTGTTCGATTTCGATGTGCGCCAGATCGATTTCGGCTTTACTGCGGCCCACGAGCGCAATTTTTGAGCCCAATTTGGCGAAGCCAAGCGCGATGCGTTTGCCGATCCCACGGCCGGCGCCCGTAACCAGAACGTTTTTCTTTTTGAATTCGCGATGAAATTCCACGTTAGACGCTGTCACGGCTGGCTCCGACCTAAGGGTAGAACAACCGGCCGAAGTTTTCCACGATATGCATAAGCGCGCGGTATACTTTCCGGTAGCGAATTCCGGTCTTGCGGGACTGTGCCAATTCGCACACCATTTTCTGGGGGCGGATGAGTAAAGAAGATAGTATTGAGGTCACCGGGACGGTAGTGGAAAAGTTTCCAAGCGGGCTGTTCAGCGTCCAATTGGACCAGGATCGAACGGTTCTCGCCCACCTGGCGGGCAAATTAAGACGCAATCGAATCCGCGTGTTGGCGGGAGACCGCGTCACTTTGGAGATGTCTCCTTATGACCTCACCAAAGGACGAATCACCTATCGTCACAAGTAAAACGTCTCCTTTACAACAATCGCTCAAACAACGCATTTTAGTGGTTTTTGGCACCCGGCCGGAAGCCATTAAGCTGTGCCCGCTCATCTCCACACTACGCAGCGAGCCTTTCTCCTTGCATCTGGAGACGATTGTCTGTGTAACAGCGCAGCACCGGCAGATGCTCGATCAGGTACTGGCGGCATTCGATATCGCGCCTGATTACGATCTCGATCTGATGCTGCCGGGGCAGACGCTGACAGCATTGACAAGTAGGCTGCTGAGCGGGCTAGAAAGGATTTTTACCGAATTGCGACCGGCGCTGGCGGTGGTGCAAGGGGACACCACGACAACGCTAGCTGGAACGTTGGCGGCTTTCTATGCCAGGGCGCCGGTGGCTCACGTAGAAGCGGGTCTGCGCACGTTCGATCTCGATTCGCCTTTTCCGGAAGAGATGAATCGCGTGCTTACGGGGCGCTTGGCTACGCTGCACTTTGCGGCGACGAGTTGGGCGGCGGAGAATCTGGTGAAGGAAGGCGTGCCGGCGGACGCGATCGAGGTGACCGGGAATACGGGGATCGATGCGGTGCTAACAATTCGCAACGCACTCGAGGCAGGCCGGCTCAACGGGTTTCCCGCATTTGCGTGCGACGGTGGTCGAAAGCTGATAGTGGTCACCGCTCACCGGCGCGAGAGCTTCGGCGAAGGGTTTCTGCGCATCTGCGATGCGATAGGCGAATTAGCCAGCCGGGTGGATGTCGAAATCGTCTGGCCGGTTCATCCCAATCCGAACGTGCAGCACGCGGTGGATCTGAAGCTGCGAGGCAAGAGCAACGTGAAGTTAATCGAGCCGCTCGATTATGTGCCGTTTGTGGATCTTATGCGGCGCGCCGACCTGTTAATTACCGACTCCGGGGGTGTGCAGGAGGAGGGTCCCTCGCTGGGCAAACCCATTCTGGTGTTGCGCGAGAAGACGGAGCGGCCGGAAGCCGTCGCGGCGGGCACAGTCAAGCTCGTAGGGACGGCGCGCGAAGCGATAGTGCGGGAAGCGGTTCGCTTGCTCGAAGATCGCGAAGAATACGACCGCATGGCGCGGTTGCATAATCCGTATGGAGACGGCCACGCCTGCGGCCGTATCGCGACACGCCTTTTGCGCTATATCGAGCAACAGTTTGGGGCGGCCAGGCGTCCACTACCATAAAGAGTTGTCACTGCTCAGTTCAATCCGGGAGACTCATGCGCCGGGCCAAAGAAGACATTGGCCGCAGATTTATTTCGGAGTAGCGGCTACTTCTCT
>JAICIH010000405.1 GCA_025924475.1 Bryobacteraceae bacterium | reverse complement strand
GTTCCACAAAAACATGTCTCGCGTTGGTATGTGAGACGGCCTCAAGAATATCCGGCCGTGGAGGTCGCCGATCTTAAGCAAATCGCCGGATCGAGGACATCCAGTCGGCATTTAACACGCTCACTTCGAAGTGGACGACGCCGGTCTGAAACTTTGAGAGACGCTTGGTTCGATGAACCAGAGTGGCTCGGAATCGATCCTTATGCGCGCTTTGTTGCTCTGTTCGTCGCCTTACGATCGCTATGCATTCCCGGCGGCTTCTTCGGATTCAGCAGGCGCTTGGTGTGTCTTACCAGGTTTGACACTTCGTTCGCGCTTTTCATGATCACGACATCGGCGCCAGTGTTCTCGGGACGGAGTCCGAGGCTTTCAGCAAAACCGCTCAGCAGAATAATCGGATTGCGAAAATCTTTTTTTCGCAGCTTCGCAATAAGCTCCAACCCATCAATAGGCGACATGCGATAGTCCGTAATCACGAGATCGAAAGAGCTCTCTTCGACAGAGCGGAGGGCGTCCGAACCACAACCGGCCGTGACCACCCGGTACCCTAATTCTTCGAGCACGGAACGGCGCGCCATCACACCGTCACGGTTGTCGTCGACTAGGAGTATGAGCGCGGGAGACGAGGCGCGCAGCGAAGAAACAGTTCGCATCAAAGACTCCACGAAGGTAACAAGCCCGCACGCAATGTGTCAATGCGTCGCTATCGAACTCAAACAGAAAAAGATCGAGTTCTTGACAGATGGAGGTGAGTTGGGGATGGGGATGTTCGGAGGAGTAGCCGCATGTGCCCGCTCCCTGTGGTCGCGGCTCGGTCGATCGTTGGCCGCTTACTTACGTGCGCGGTTCTGTTTTGGAATCGTTTAATCGACGGCGCGCGGCGCCTTGTATCCGGCTTTGGCAATGATCTGATACTTGATCGACTTGCCTTTTTGGTTTGTGATGCGGAGCGGCTCGTTGGTGGCCGGGTTTACCAGCTCGACTTTGATGCGGCGGAACTTTCCGTCTTTGGCGGTGTTCGTCGGATGGTAGGAGATCATGTATTGATCGCGCAATGCCTGCTCGATCTGGCGGAACACCGCGGGGTATTCGGCTACGAAACGCGGAAAGAAACTGAGGCCGCCGGTTTCTTTCGAAAACGTGCGCATTTCGTTATCGGCTTGCAGAAAATCCATTTCCGCGGGACCGCTCATGCCGCGCGATTCCGCCATTAAGCGGGCAATCTGGAGAATACTGATCGTATAAATCGGCACGCCGGCTTCCTGCAACTGGCGGCGCGCTTTGTCAAATGTCAATTTGCTGAAGGTATCGAGACCGGTTCCAATCAGCAGAATCGCTTTTCTGCCTTCGATCGTGGACATGCGGTCGGCCATATCGGTGAGAGCGTCGAAAACGTTCGATTCACTGAACCCAGGAATGCGCAGGCGCGCCATAGCCTCCTCGGCCTTGCGTTTATCGGGCGAAAAATCGGAAAGAATCGTAGGCCGCAGATCGTACGCCACGACGGCCACGTTGTCATCTTCTTTCAGCGTGGACAAAAATCCGTAGGAAGCCTGCAGGGTCTCTTCCCAGCCCCAGCTCCAGAACGCCTGAAAACGTCCGCTGAATTCGATGAGCATGCAGATCGTCATGGGCGCTTCGCTCTGGCCGAAACGCGAGATCTGCTGCGGCACACCATCCTCCAAGACGCGGAACGCACCTTGCGGAATTTTCGGAATGAAATGATTGTGATCATCCATTACGGCCACATCGACATTTACCGTGGTCGCGTTTGCTTCGAAGGTAGGACTGTCGGCCGGGGGAACGTTCTTAGGCCGCTTGTATTCGGAGGGGATCGGCGCTTGATCGGCAGGGGGAGTGGCTTCCGCCGGCTTTTTGGGTTTCGCGACGGAATCGCCGCTCGAGGGTTGAGGACCTTCCTGCGCCCAACCGGCAATTGCCAGGGCAGTTGTCAAACTGAGGGCGGCCGCGAACGCAATAAACCATCGATACTTCATATAGAAAAGAACGCGCTCAGTGAACCCAACGGTTTCGATCCGAATCCTGCTTCTTCAGATATACCTCAAATTTTTTCTTGGCGCGGCGCAGTTTCCAATCTTTGTAGCCGGAAGTCAGCGGCTCGCGAATCTGCCATTGCAACCTTCTGCCGCGCAGCCAAAGATAACCGGCCACCATTCCGCCGAGATGCGCCGTAACGGCGACACCCGACCCCTGCTGGCCGCCTACTGTCGCCATGTAGGCGTTCAGGAACACGATCGCGCCGATAATCATCACAAAGTACTTCGACTTCATGGGGATTAAGAACCCGAACAGAATGGTTTGGTCGGGGAACATCACGGCATAGGCGACCAGTAGCCCGTATACCGCCCCCGATGAGCCAACCGTGCCAATATCGGCGCCACCGAAGATATACGCCGCAACAATTACGGTGAAAGCGGCTGCTATGCCGCAGCCGAAATAAAAGCGCAGAAATTTCCTGGTACCCCAGGTGCGCTCGATTTCAATGCCAAACAGCCACAGCGCCAGCATGTTCCAAAGCACGTGGCTGATCCCGGCGTGCAGGAACATGTAGGTGACAATCTGCCAAATGGCAAATGTCTGTACCACTTGCGAGGGGACGAGAGCGAAATTTTCGAGAAATTGATGGACCGCGCCGCGTACGGGCAGTACGTAATAGGGCAGAAACAGCCCGATGTTCGCAATCAGAAGCCATTTCACTCCTACGGGAAAGCGGTTGGACGGCGTATACCGATTCACGTAAGAACGCGAACTAAAAGGCATCGACTACGGGGTTCCTCACTTGTGAGGATAACAGAGAAAACGCCGTTATTCTTCGATGCGGCGGCGCAAAACGCTCGCGGCTACGTGAATCAGGATAGCGAGCGCCAGCCAGATCAACCAATTGGATAATGCGCCGGAGGTAAACAGGAATGTGTCTGTCCAACCGAAGCTCGCCGACAGACTCCACAAGGCGATTGCATACGCGCACAGCACCGCCGGACCCATCAGAGCCGAGACCAAGGCTCCGAAGTTTTGCGCCGTTTCTCCAGCCCACTCGGCGGCGCGTTCCATAGCAGAAGCAACAGGTTGCGAAAATCCGGCAAATACCCCTATAAACCAGGTACGCAGGTTCTCCACCGGGATGGCAATCGCTCTTGATTGAGGTTCTATAGTCATCTTTTGTGACCTTCTGGGAACTTAGATGCACGCCGGGGGCCGAAGGTTCACTTCCAGGCCGGATTTGTCTTATCTGCGGTTTAGCGAAACCGCGCCGGCGGCATTCTCCCGAAGCGCGTAAAAACTTTGGATATTGCCATGAAAAAACGTAGATCTAGAGGGACGCCGGCGCGCCATAAGCCTAGTCTTTTGAATATATAGGCGTACCTCCTCGCATATACTCTTTTGCATGACCTCGAAAAAGATCAACACTGCCATCGTGGGCACGGGCTTCATGGGCAAGGTTCACACGGAGAATGTGCGGCGGCTGCCAAACGTGGAAGTTGCAGCGGTTGTGGGGAGCCGGCCGGAACGAGCGCGCAAGTTCGCCGACGATTTCGGCATTCCCGCCGCTACCGCCGATCTCAAAGAGGTTCTCGATCGCAAAGATATTGCGGCGGTGCATATCTGCACGCCCAACGTGGATCATTTTCCGATGACGCTCGCGGCGCTGAAGGCGGGCAAAGCCGTTCTCTGCGAGAAGCCGCTCGCCATGAATGTAAAAGAGGCGCGCAAGCTGGCGGAGGTAGCCAAGTCGAAAAACGCCGTCCACTGCGTCCAGCACAATCTGCGCTATTACCCAGCCGTGCAGCAGATCCGGCAGATGATCGCGCACGGCGATCTAGGCGAAATCCTGATCGTGCAGGGAACGTACTCGCAGGACTGGCTGCTCTACGATACCGATTGGAACTGGCGGCTGGATGCGAAATCGAATGGTGCGCTGCGGGTGATGGGCGATATCGGCACGCACTGGATGGACATGATCCAGCACTTGACAGGATTGTCGATCACCGCTGTTTGCGCCGACCTGTCGATCTTTCATAAAACCCGCAAGCGGCCGAAGGGTTCCGTGGAAACGTTTTCCGCCAAAAAAGCGGCGCCTTCGCAGTACGAAACATTCCCTGTGGAAACGGAAGACTTCGGCATGGTGATGCTGCGGCTGGGAGATCGCGCGCGCGGGGCGTTTACGGTGAGCCAGATGTCGGCGGGCCGTAAGAATCGTTTTGCATTCGAGATTTTTGGAACGAAGGCCGGGGTCGCCTGGAATCAGGAAGAGCCGGATACGCTTTGGATCGGGCATCGCAACGAACCGAACCAGACAATCGTTAAGGACGCTTCGCTGTTCTATCCGGAAGCAGCGGCGTTTGCGGATCTGCCGGGCGGCCACAGCGAAGGTTACGACGATTCGCACAAACAGGTATTCAAGCGGTTTTATGCGCGGGTGGCGAATCATTCGGCGCCGGTGGAGTATCCGACGCTTGAAGATGGTTTGCGCGGCATGGTTCTGCTTGAAAAAGTGGCGGAGAGTTCGCGACGCCAGGCGTGGGTGAAAGTTTAGATGGAAGCTCTTAGCATTCAGCGATCAGCCGCTAGCCGCGGGGGCAACTCCGCGGATCATCTTACCTCTGATATCAGCTTGCGCCTGCGGCCGAAGCTCTCAAGGAGTGGAGAGCACTCAGCTTTAAAACCGCATGCTCACCGGCTCTTAAAAAGCTGACGCCTGACTGCTGAAGGCTCTAGCCCGGAGTGAAAAAAATTAGACCGCTACGGATAACTGCCGCTTGCTTACGCGCGCGGTTCTTTGTCTGCGTGCTTCTGTTCGCCTATCAACTAACTGGACAGACGGGCAAGCGCCAGTATGAAGCGCGCTGTACCGGTTGCCATGGCGAGGACGGAAGAGGCGGCGGGCATGGACCGGCCATTGCAGGCATTCCCCGCCCTCGCGCGGATTCGAAAGTTGCGGTACTCGATGTCATTCGCCAAGGCATTCCCGATCGCGGCATGCCCGCCTTCCGCCTTTCCGGCGAGGAAGCGAGTGCGATCGCCGATTACGTTGTGTCGCTGAAGGCGGGCGCCAAGCCGACCCAGGTGGAGAACGCCGCCAAGGCCAATACCACCGTGCGGCTCCGCGACGGCCGAACTATACACGGCGTCGTAAAGAACGAAAGCAATTTTGATAGGCAAGTGCTAGGCGACGATGGAAAGCTCTATTTGCTCAACAAAGAACAACCAGCGGCAGTATCAGCGAGCAACGGAGTTCCCTGGCCCACCTACGACGGCAATCTGAGCGGCAATCGTTTCAGTCCGCTCGACCAAATC
>JAICIH010000404.1 GCA_025924475.1 Bryobacteraceae bacterium | reverse complement strand
TGCTGACCGGTCTCATTTATCCGGGCGTCGTTACCGGATTGTGCCAGCTTCTCTTTCGGCAAACTGCGAATGGAAGCCTCATCGAGCGGCGCGGGCAAGTGCTGGGCTCCACGCTGATCGGGCAACAGTTCACGCGTCCTGAATATTTTCATCCACGCCCCTCGGCGGCCGGCAGCGGCGGTTACGATGCAACCGCTTCGAGCGGCTCCAACTTGGGCCCGACGAATCAAAAACTGTACGACCGCATGAAAACTGCTGCCAGTGAATTCCGAAAAGAAAACCCGGATTACGCCGGGCCGATTCCGGCGGACGCCCTGACCGTATCCGGCAGCGGGCTCGATCCTCACATCAGTGTCGCCAACGCTGAGGCGCAAGCCGCGCGTGTGGCGCAAGCCCGGCATCTGAATAAAGCGGTTGTCGATAGATTGATCGTTTCGGCAACCAAGCCGCGCGGTCTCGGACTCTTTGGCGAACCGCGGGTGAATGTTCTTCGATTGAACCTTGCGTTGGACGCCCTCTAGTGAATCGTCGGATTCTCCATTGTCTGCTCGATTTCAATCGCTCTCGCCCGCGAAAAACAATAGAGGGCCTGTGCTTTGTCTACCTCCACGCCGGCCAGCCCCAACAAAAACAGCGTCCCCATATTCTTCCAGGCCAGGGCGTCGTTCTGCTCGGCGGCTAATCGGTACCACTTCAAAGCCTCCTGCCCATCCTGCCGGACACCGATTCCGAGCTGATACAGGATGCCCATCATGAGTTGGGCCTTGAGGAATCCCGCCTCGGCTAACGGCAGCGTTTCCGCGTGGACCCACGCGCCCTTGCCCTGCACCAGGGCTTCCATCATGAAGTCCAAATCGTAGGTGGCGGACGGCGGCACGACGACTATCATATGTTCATCGCTCGCGGCCCGTCGCGCTAAGCTCGCTTCAGCGTGTCTTTGGACTGCGAAGTAGCGATTATTGGGGCGGGCGCCGCCGGGCTTTCTGCCTTGCGCGAACTCGATCGCGCCGGCTGCCCGGCGTTATGTCTCGAGGCGCGCCAGCGCATCGGCGGCCGTATTTTCACCGTTCACGATCCTCTCTCTCCGCTTCCTATCGAGCTCGGCGCCGAATTCGTGCATGGCCGCCCGCCCGAAATCTGGGACATCATCCGGGCCGCGCCGCTCACGGCTTACGACTGCGGGCAGAAGGCCATTCGCCTGCGAAATGGCCGGGTAGTGGATGAGGACGCCTGGTCCACCATCGACCGTGTCATGGAGGATATGCGGCTCGCCGCCCAGCGTGAGCCGGATCTTCCGTTCTCTGAGTTTCTTGCTAATTCGGTGCATACGGAGGAAGCGAAGCGCTGGGCCGCCGGTTACGTGGAAGGCTTCAACGCCGCGCGCCAGGAGATTGTCGGCATCCATTCCCTGGCTGCGGATGCGGCCGCCGCCGACCAAATCGACGGCGATCAGGCCTTTCGCCTGGCCGATGGCTATCAGGCTCTGGCGCTCTATTTGCTTGCCGGGGTCACAGAGCCCGCGCGCAAACTTCGTCTGAATTCCATTGTCGAGCGCATCGTCTGGCGGCGGCCCGGCGAAGCATCTGTTCATGTACGGCACGCCCTCACCGGCGGCCACACCATCGTTCGCTGCCGCCGAGTCATCATTACCGTGCCATTAGGTATTCTTCAGGCGCAAGATGCTATTCGCTTTGAACCCGAGCCGGCCGATGCGCTCCGTGCCGCCCGCCGGCTCGCTGTGGGACATGTCGTGCGCGTGGTGCTTCGGTTCCGCGAAGCCTTTTGGGAAGAAAACCAGAGCCTCTCCTCCGCCGGTTTCCTGCTTTCCGACGAAGACGTCTTTCCCACCTGGTGGACCCAGCTATCCGTCCGAGCGCCTCTTCTCATTGGTTGGAGCGCCGGCTCCCACGCCGATCCTCTCCTCGGCCAGCCGGAAGCGCACGTTATCTCTCGCGCTTTGGAAGCCGTAACTCGCATCACGGGCGCCGATCCCACCCGCACGGCCAATCTTCTCGAAGCCTTTTATTTCCACGATTGGCATACCGATCCCTTCTCGCGGGGAGCGTACAGCTACGTGCCGACGCGCGCGCTCCCGGATCGCGCTGCCCTCGCCGAACCGGTCTCGGAAACTCTCTATTTCGCCGGCGAGGCTACCGATCTCGGCGGTCATAGCGCCACCGTGCACGGCGCGATCGCAACCGGACGACGCGCGGCCCGGCAAATTTTGAGCGGTAACGGCTGAACATCGGTACCCGACATTTCATCGCGCAAGCTTTCAGCGCCCAGCGTTCAGCAATCAGCCAGAGAGTTCTCACAGAAGATGCGCAGCCACACAAAAAGCTAATTGCTGAAGCCTGAGAGCTAATCGCTGCGCGAGCGCAACAGGCGCTCGCGCTTCGGCGGTAGACTGTGGCATGCGCGCTGTTTGCCTCCTCCTACTCGCCGCCGGGTCTCCTCTGCTGGCCCAGACCCCGCCGCCCACGGAGCCCGGACCGCAAGCAGTTGTCCAGCAACTATTCGACGCCATCGCCGCGCAGAAAGTGGATATCGTTCGATCGCTTTTCACCCCCAACGCCGTCCTCCTTTCGGTAACCGAAAGCGGCAAGCCTGCCAGCATGAGTTACCAGGAATTTGCCAACCTTCTGGCGACGACCAAAAACGTCTGGCTGGAGCGAATCTGGAATCCTACGGTGCTGATTCATGGCCCGATTGCCGTCGTTTGGGCCGAGTACGACTTCCATTTGAACGGCGCTCTCGACCATTGCGGCGTCGATTCCGTGAGCCTGCTCAAAACGTCCGCAGGCTGGAAAATCTCGAGCATTTCCGACACCCGTGAGACGTCCGGCTGCACCAGCCCGCTAGGCCCTCCGCAGCGCTAAAACAAGCTCGTCACAACCGCTCCTTGCAGTCGCGGCTCAGAATGCGCTCTCCGCGACGGTCGTCAAGGTTCTGCTTTCAACGCTCGAACACGACCCCGACCGATGGCAGAATGGGGAACATCTTATCCAACACAACCCACGCACCGCCAGTGCCGCTGTACGCATCGACACTGTCAAAGCGGTAGTTGGTTTTATTCGTGAGATTCATGACCTCGGTATAGAGGGTCGTCATCCAGCGCCGGTGGGCCCACGATTTGTTGATTCTAAGGTCAATGCGCTGGTATGGCCCAAGTCTCCAGCGATTGCGCTTACTGGTGACGTACATGTACTGGCCATCCGCCTCCAGGTACCCCTCAGCAGGCCGCAGGTATCCGGGAAGGGGGAAGCCACTGCCGTATGTTTCCCGAACACTAAGGCTGACAGTCGGCCGCAGCCGATAGCTGCCATACACGTTAATGGTGTGGCGTTGATCGAAGTCTGAAGGAAAAGAATCCCCAGTGACTCCGTCGTGCATCCAGGTCCTCCCGTAAGCGTAGGAGATCCACCCGCTGAGACCGTTGGCGCCGAAACGCTGAAGATACATCGCAACACCGCGAGCGTGTCCCCGCAAGGAGTTTGTGTACATCGGATGAGCGGCCGCGCCCGCCGGGACACCGGCTACCAGGCGGGCCTCCAGCAAAGGCTGCCAAAGCAAATCGCGATCTTCGCGATCGTAAAATTCCGCTCGCAATCGGGTCCTTTCACTAAAGCGTTGTTCTATTGCGGCCACCGCGTGGGCCGATCTCGTGGGCAGCAGGTTGGGGCCGCCGAGGCTTGCAGTCAGTTGCGAAATCTGAGGATATTGAGCATACTGACCCCAGCCCAGCTCCAGGCGCAGCGAACGCCAGGGGTTGAACGTAACACCTGCACGCGGGGAAAACGCGGTCACTCGATTGATGGAGTGATGGTCCCAACGGCCGCCCGCGCTCAAATGGACCCGGCCATCCGCCATCAACCAGGACTGTTCGAAGAAACCGCCGCTTAACGTTCCGCTGCCCGCATAGGTATCGAACAGATCCAGTGGACCGGCGTCTAAGAACACATTCGAAAGCCCGGCATCCCGAATCTGCCGAAGAGAGATTCCGGCATCCAATGGACTTCGGGGATTCCACATCCAGGTCACGTTCGTGTTTAGCGCCCACTCCCGATAATTGCCGGCGCCCAACGCCTGTCGATCTGGATTTTCATTGTGGAAATTCTCTTGCATCCAGGCGGCGTGGCTCGAAATCATCAGCTTGTCATCGGGCGTATAGCGCCATCCCAGGTTTGCGATCGCGAACCGCTGGCGGGCCAGCATCAGCGAGTTCTCGCCGAGCTTGCTTCGCATGCTCCACCGATCGAGGCCACTGTAGCTGTCGATCAATTCCAGGGTCACCGCATTTTTCGGTGAAACATCGCAACTGAATCGTCCTTGCCCGTCCGAAATCCCAAACGCCATGGATGGATCGCTCAGCGTCTGTTGCAGAAGATATTGTAAGTAGCTTTTGCGGTAAGCGCCTATCCAGGAGCACCGCCGGAATCGCGGTATCGGGCCTTCCGCCACCACGCCGGCGCTCGCGAAATTGGCAAAGATCCGGTACGAATAATCGTCGCGATTGCCGTCGCGCATGTGTACGTCGAGTGCCCCGGCGGAGCTATCTTGAAAGCGCGCCGGATATGCATCCTCATAGAGGTCCACGCTCTCGATCAGGTTTGAGTTGAAGACACTCGCTGAACCGGAGGTCCCGGTTCCGTCCAGCGTATGAAGCGGTTCATGCAGGAGAACGCCGTCGAGATATACGCCAATACGGTTGAAGTCCGCGCCTCGCAGCGAAAATCGTGACTCGAAATCGTTGTTCGAGGCAACGCCGGGAATTGCCTGTACCGCCCGCAGCGGATCATCCGCCAGTACCGAGCCCAGATTTTTAAGCTGATCGCCGCCGAGCGAAAACTTTCCGAGACTATCGCTTGCGGCGGGCGCTGTAATCGGTTCCGACTTGACGAGTACCGTATCGGTTCGCCGCAGACTAGCGGGACTGAGGATTACCTGGACACTTTGCAGTTCGCCGTCGGCTACGCGGACATCCGCCGTCGTGAGCCGGTAGCCAACCGCAGTCGCCTTCAGGACGTAGTCTCCGGGCCGAACATCCGCAAATTCGAATTCGCCGGCGGCATCGGAGACAGTCGAATACGCCTGATCGCCGAGCTGCACGGCAACGTTCGCCAGAGGCTGGCCGCCCCGAGCGTCTACAACTCTGCCCCGAATTCCGGTCGAAGGCTGCCCGCTCAGCGCCAGCGAGAAGACCAAGGCCAGAATGAAGCATTGGAAAAGCTTCGGCAGGCTCGCAACGTCCTGAAATAGAAGTGTGCAAAGGCGGACAAATTCTCCCGGGCGAGGGGGAACGGCCGTTCGGGCGGCCGGTTTACCCT
>JAICIH010000403.1 GCA_025924475.1 Bryobacteraceae bacterium | reverse complement strand
TCGCTGACCGGCCGCTATTTGCGTGGTGAGCTGCTGGTTTTCCATAAGAAAGAGCGCCGCAAGATTAACGCGAAGCGCAGGCTCAGCTTCATCGGCGCACGCGCAAATAATCTGAAAAATATCGACGTTGACATTCCGCTGGGTATGCTGGCGGTGGTCACCGGCGTATCGGGTTCCGGGAAGTCGAGCCTGGTGCATGAAGTGATTTATCGCGCGCTCGACCTATGCGTCAACCAGGAACGGCAGGCGGCGAATGCCGAGAAGGAAGAGGAGGGAACGGCGCGCAAACTTCCTTTGAAGCGCGTCGACCGCGCCGAGTTGTTGACCAGTGTCGTGATGGTCGATCAATCGCCCATTGGAAGAACACCGCGCTCCAACCCGGTCACGTACGTAAAAGCCTTCGACCTGATCCGCGATCTTTTTGCGGGAACGCCGGAAGCGGAGCGTCGCGGCTATGCGCCCGGTCATTTCTCGTTCAATATCCCAGGCGGCCGCTGCGAGACTTGCCAGGGCGACGGCACCGTGACCGTGGAAATGCAGTTCCTCGCCGACGTGGAGTTGATTTGCGAAGAATGTAAGGGTACGCGCTATAAGCAGAGTATTTTAGACGTGCGGTATCGCGGGCTGAATGTTCACGAAGTGTTGCAGCTCACCGTTCGCGAGGCGCTGACTTTCTTCAGCGGTACCCCGAAACTTGCGGCGCGTCTCAAAGTTTTGAACGATGTGGGATTAGGATATCTGCGGCTGGGGCAGTCGGCCACCACCTTGAGCGGCGGCGAAGCGCAGCGTGTCAAGCTGGCCGCGCATTTAGCGCAGTCCACGTGCGAAGGGACTCTGTTTCTGTTTGACGAGCCAACCACGGGGCTGCACTTCGACGACATCGCGAAACTGCTTGCCTCGTTCGAGCGGCTGATCGCCAACGGCGGCAGCGTGCTGGTGATCGAACACAATCTCGACCTGATCCAAGCAGCCGATTGGATCATCGATCTCGGACCCGAGGGCGGGGAAGCGGGCGGCCGCATTGTGGCGCAGGGCACTCCGGAGGCGATTGCGGCGGCGCCTGAGTCCTATACCGGCAAATACCTCAAACAAGCGCTTGCCGATCGGGCCATTGCGTGATGAGTCCGCGCGATCTCCCCTCGGTCGATCAGGTCCTCCGTGAGCTGGAGAGCTTCGAGGGATTTCCGCGAGAAATTGTCGTTGCCGAAATACGCGCTGTGCTTTCCGAAATGCGCAAGTCCGGTGTTTCGTCCGGCCCCCTTGGTCAACTCATTAAAGATCGACTGCGCGCGCTTCACACTCCTTCTTTACGGCGTGTCATCAACGCCACCGGTGTGGTGCTGCACACGAATCTTGGCCGCGCTCCGCTTCCTGCGTTCACGCCGATCGAGGGCTATTCGAATCTCGAATACGATTTGAGCTCCGGTAAACGCGGCCGCCGCGATACACATACCGCTCGTCTTCTCGAGCGTCTTCTCGGCCGGCCGGCGATTGTGGTCAATAACAACGCTGCCGCCGTCTACTTGGTGCTTAAGGAACTGGCGTTGGATCACGAGGTGATCGTCTCGCGCGGTGAGCTGATCGAAATCGGCGATGGGTTTCGCATCCCGGAGATCATGGCCAGTTCCGGAGCGATCGTACGCGAAGTAGGAACCACCAACCGCACGCATCTAAGCGACTATAGTGACGCTATCAACGAGCGGACGCGTCTTATTCTGCGCGTGCATCCTTCCAACTTTCACATCAGCGGGTTTACCGCTCGGCCGGATTTGAAAGATCTGGCTGCGCTCGCTCGCGAACGCGGCATTCCGGTATTTGAAGATTTGGGCAGCGGATGTTTGGCGGACCTTCGCGCGTTCGGTATCAAGGAGCCGCTGGTGAGCGACAGTCTCGCTGCGGGCGTGAATTTAGTCTCTTTCAGTTGCGATAAGTTACTGGGCGGTCCGCAGGCCGGCGTGATCGCCGGGGATGCGGATCTCATCGCCCGTCTACGCCGCAATCCGGTATATCGCGCATTGCGTGTAGATAAGCTCATCATTCAGGCGCTCGAAACCGCGTTAATGCACTTGATTCGTCAGAACTGGCAGGCCATCCCGGCATTACGGATGATCGTTGCCGGGCTCGACGAAATTCGTACGCGCGCGGAACGCGTGGCCGCGGAACTGAAAGAACAACTGCAAGCGGCCGTATGCCCCGGCGAATCGGTCGCTGGCGGCGGTTCGCTACCGGATCAAACCGTGCCGACCTGGGTTGTCGAGCTCGACGTCACTGCGGCGCCGGCGTTTGAACAACACTTGCGTACCGGCGCTTGCCCGGTGGTGACACGCATGGAAAACGGCAAAATCGTACTGGATATGCGCACGGTCGAAGATCATGAAGTCGATGCGTTGATTGCCGCCGTCAAAGCTGCCAGACAATCCGTCCCGCAACAATCGTCGCTACCGGCCCGCCCTTGAACTTGCGGCCATGGAACGGTGTGTTGCGGCTCTTGGACGCCGACTGGCCCACATCGTAGGTCCAGTCCCGATCGAGGCTGAAGATCGTAACGTCGCCGGCGCTTCCCGCGCGCAGCGTGCCCCGATCCAAAGAAAGAATGCTCGCCGGGTTCTGAGTAAACAAGCGGATCAAATGCCCCAAATCGACATGACCTGGATGATAGAGCTGTTCGAGAGCGAGCCCGAGCGCCGTCTCGAGCCCGATAATGCCGAAGGGACAGCGCTCGAATTCCTGCATCTTTTCAGCGCCCGCGTGCGGCGCGTGGTCGGTAGCGATCGCGTCCACCACGCCGTTCATGAGTCCTTGTTTCACGGCGCCCACATCCGATGGCTCGCGAAGCGGCGGCTTCATTTTGTAGTTGCTGTCGTATGGCGTCATATTGCTATCGGCGAGCACGAAATGGTGCGGCGTCGCCTCCGATGTAACCCGGAGCCCCCGTTTTTTCGCGAATCCTACCATCTCCACTGCATGGCGCGAGGAAATATGGGCGACATGATAGCGCGCGCCGGTTAGCTCTGCCAGGATGAGATCGCGCGCCACCATCACGTCTTCCGAGCTGCGTGGAATGCCGCGCAATCCCAATCGCGTCGATTCCAGACCCTCGTGCATATCACCGCCCGCGCTCAGATGCAGATCTTCGCAATGCTCGATCAACGGCAGATCCAGCGCTTGCGCAAATTCCATGGCGCGCCGCGCAACGCGGGCGTTCATGACTGGCTTTCCATCGTCGGATATCGCGACGATGCCCGCCTCCTTCATCGACGCGAACGCGGCGAGCGCTTCTCCCGCGCTGTTCTTGGTAATGGCGCCAATCGGGAAAACGTTGACCACGGCGAAGCGCCGCGCCCGATCGACAATGTAACTGGTGACGTTCGGGCTATCGTTGATCGGCTGCGTATTCGGCATGCAGCAAACCGAGGTGAATCCTCCGGCCGCTGCGGCGCGTGCTCCTGTCTCGATCGTTTCCGCATGCTCGAACCCGGGTTCGCGGAGATGCACATGCATGTCGATAAAACCGGGCGCTACCACCAGGCCGGTCGCGTCGAACTCCGCCGCCCCCTGCGCGTCAATGCCGGGCGCCACTTCCCGAATCGTCCCGTCCTCGATCGCCACATCGCAGATCCGGTCGCGATTCTGGGAAGGATCGACTACGCGGCCGTTCCGGATAACCAATTTGCTCATCCGGCAAGAACCCTTTCGAGCACGGCCATCCGCACCGCCACGCCGTTCTCCACCTGATTGAGGATTGCGGACCGCTGCGAATCCGCAACCTCGGAGGAAATTTCTTGCCCTCGGTTGATCGGCCCCGGATGCATGACGATCACATCGGGCTTGGCGCGCTCCACGTGCTCCGGCCGCAAGCCATAAAAGCGAAAATATTCGCCTTCTGGAAATGCCGCTTCGTGCTGGCGCTCGAGTTGGACGCGCAGCATCATGATCACGTCCACATCCCGTATTGCAGTTTCCATGTCTGTGGTGAGCTCGACGCGCGGAGCCATCTTGCCCATCTCGCGCGGCAGCAGCGATGCCGGCCCGCACAGCACAACCTCGACCCCGAACTTGGATAGCAGAAAAATGTTCGACCGCGCCACGCGGCTATGCGCGATATCGCCGATAATCGCGACGCGGAGCTTCTCGAGTGTGCCTCTACGGTCGAGAATCGTGCGCGCATCGAGGAGGGCCTGCGTGGGATGCTCATGCGTTCCGTCTCCGGCGTTCACAATGGGAATTGGCAGATAGCGCGACAGAAAATGAGGCGCCCCCGAAGCCGCATGCCGCATCACGATGGCGTCCGGCCGCATGGCGCCCAGCGTATTCAGCGTGTCTACCAGCGATTCGCCTTTGGAAACACTGGATGCCGCGACCGCGATGGAAAGTACTTCCGCGCCAAGACGCCGCGCGGCGATTTCAAAGCTGGTGCGCGTGCGCGTGGACGATTCAAAAAACAAATTCACGACCGTGCGGTTCTGGAGCGTCGTGAAACGCTGGAAAGGCTGTTTGGGGGCAGGTTGAAAATCTTTTGACCGCGCCAGGATCGCTTCAATTTCCGGCCTGGGCAGCGACTCAATATCGAGTAAACCGTGCATTCGCTTGCTCGCGTGCCTACGCGCTGACTCGGGATTGGTCCTCTACTCTCTCTACCAGAAGCACCTTTTCCTGATCATCGATTTCCTGGAATTTGACTTCGATGATTTCGTTTGCCGTGGTTTGTACTACGCGCCCCACATAGCGGGCTTCGATCGGCAGCTCGCGAAAACCGCGATCGATCAGCACCAGAAGTTGCACGCGAGCCGGACGGCCATGATCGAATAGCGCATCCAGAGCCGCGCGAACCGTGCGGCCGGTGTAGAGAACATCGTCCACCAGCACAATGTCTTTTCCTGCGACCGGAAAATCGATCTGTTTGGCGTTGAGCACGGGCCTCTCGCCCACGCACGACAGATCGTCGCGATACAGGTTGATGTCGAGAACCCCTACCGGCACCGTCATGTTCTCGAGGTTGCCGATCTTATCCGCTAATCGCCGCGCCAGCGGCACACCTCGCCGTTTGATGCCGACAAACGCAAGCTGCTGTAAATCGTCGCTCTTTTCCAGAACTTCATGCGCCAGGCGCAC
This sequence comes from Bryobacteraceae bacterium, assembly GCA_025924475.1. GTDB lineage: Bacteria > Acidobacteriota > Terriglobia > Bryobacterales > Bryobacteraceae > Bog-105. Next base: position 224 of record JAICIH010000403.1, on the reverse strand, counting down.
GAGCGTGCGGTCCATCTCGGACGCGCTCATGAGCTGTCTTTTTTCGCGAACCATGGACTGTCACGCCAGAGTATCATGCCGGGTCAGCCTTTCAGGCGTCCCCGAATGCGGCGCGCCAGCTTCTCGATCTCTTCCGTCTTCTTAAGCGACTCGACAGGAACCACATAGCTGCCGGCTTTCTTGATTTCGTCCTGTAGTTGCTGCGCGGTGGTGACGAGTTCCTC
>JAICIH010000402.1 GCA_025924475.1 Bryobacteraceae bacterium | reverse complement strand
GTTGCGGTTCTTTTGCGGCGACTGCTATCGTGGGCGCGAGCATCGCCAGGATGAAGTCGGCTCTTTGTTGAGGATCGGTTTTGGGTAGTTCGATGGGCTGGTAGCCGTATTCCCGATAGACGCCGGCCATCGTTTTGTAAGTAGCGACAGCTTCGGCGTAGGTTTGTTTGCGCTCGCTATCGGTCGCGTAGATTTCTTGCCACGGCGGCGCGAGGAAGACGCGTAGATTATAGCGGTATACGTGGCAGGCGGTTTGCAGTTCTTCGAAGAGCGGCAGGCCGATCAGGCGCACGTAGCAGGCCACGTCGAGAATGCCGCGATCCATGAACACCATTTCGGTGGAGCTGCTCTGGCGGTAGGCTGCAATCGATCTCTCCAGCATCAGCTCGGTATAGCGGCGCGTATCGGCCCACGGCAGTGCGTTGCCGTTGGCGGCGACCTGCTCCTGAATAATCTGCCGGGCGACTTCGTGAGAGACGCGAAACCCTCTCCGCTCGAGTTCGAGGAGCAGCGTGGTTTTGCCGGCTCCGGGTCCGCCGGTAACGATGAAGAGCCGGTCGTTCATCATCATTTTTTTACAAATTCGAGAAAAGGGCCGACGACAAGGGAGGCGAGATCGAACTTTCCGCGGAGCAGATCGTGACCGGCGCGGTCGAGAAGTACGAGCGATGTAGCGGCCGGTGTGAGGGACAGCGCCGCTCGCATTTCTTCCGGCGATCCGAACGGATCTTTGATGCCATGGATGAACATGGCCGGGGTTCGGAGCTGTGGAAAATGCGCTGTTCTTTTTTTATCCGGCTGGTTGGGCGGGTGCAGGGGATAAGAGAACAGAAGCAGCGCATCTGCTATGGAAGTGTCTTCGGCGGCGAGCATGGTGGCCTGACGCCCGCCATAGGAGTGCCCGCCCAAAAAGATGCGGCCGTTCGCCAGAGTACGAAGATGGTCGACTGCTTCGCGCAGGTTGGCGCGATCGGCGGCGGCGTCGGCGGGAGAAGGCGGCCCGTGAGGCTTACGCTGGCGAAACGGCAGGTCGCAACGCAACGTGGCAATTCCAGCGCGGGCGAAGGCGGAAGCCGCTGCGACGAGCAGTGGGGCTTGTGCGTTGGCACCGGCGCCGTGCGCCAAAATCATTGCATCTTGACCGTTTCCGAGCGGCTGGTGCAGGAATCCACGCACGCCGCCCGAGGTCAGCGGGACGACTTCCACGTTTGGTCCATTGAACAATTTTTCCATCCCGTTAGACAATTCTCTATCCGCTACACTAGGAAATTTGGGTTTAGGCTTCGGGCGTTAACCTTAGCTTTATTCCTCCGCTGAAACCAGCATGGGCCGTATAACGTCAGGGGTGTGTTCGTCCCTGTGGAACGAGAAAGGGTCGCTTCGTATCGCCGGCATGGAAAGGATTTGCTCTCAGAGATGATTTACCACAGGCTTAGACGCCTGCGCATGCCGTTGTTCACCGCCCCTGTAGCCGCATTCGCGAGTCTCTGTTTCTGGCTTCCCTTTGCCGGGCGGATGGTGCGCGCCGAGCCGGTTCCCCAGCAGCAACCGGCGCAAAATCCTCCTGCGCAAAATCCTCGCCCGGCGCAGAACCCTCCTCCTAAGCAGAATCCTCCGCCCAAGCAGAACAATCCGTTCGAGAATGTTCCGGAGGCTCCCGAGAAGCCGAAGCAGCCGACGCCTACGCCGGCACCCGGCACGCCGCCGGGTGTGCAGGAAGCCAAGCCCGCTCCAGTGGGAGCGAACATCGTGGAGCAAGTGAATTTCCGCGGGCAGCGCAAAGTGCCCCAGGACACGATGCGCGGGCTTATCTTTACCAAGAAGGGCGACGTGTACGATCCGGCGGATATCTCGCGCGATTTCATGGTGCTGTGGAATACCGGCTACTTCGACGACTTAGTAGTAGAGAAAGAAAAGGGTCCGAATGGCGGGGTGGTGCTCACGTTCGTCGTGACGGAGCGGCGCACAGTACATACGATCGACTACACGGGTAATAAATCGATCACCAAGTCGGAAATTTTGGATCGCTTCAAAGAGCGGCACGTAAGCCTGACGCCGGAATCGCGCTACGACCCGGGAAAAGTGCAGCATGCGAAAAACGTGTTGCAGGATTACGAAGCGGAGCGGGGCCACCAGTACGCCACAGTTACGCCGCAGATCCGGCAAGTGCCGCCGGGCGGCGTGGATATTACGTTTGCGATCGATGAAGGGCCAAAAGTGAAAGTCGGCAATATCATTCTGCAAGGGAACAAGGCATTTTCCCGGCGGGCGATTGTTCGCACGATGAAGAACCTGAAACCGATCGGGATTCCGCACTCGCTGCTTTTCGAAGGCCTGTTCGCGCGGACTTACGATTCCACCAAGCTCGAGGAGGACTCCGAGCGTATCCGGCAGTTTTATCAATCGCGCGGGTATTTTACGGCGCGCGTGATCAACCACTCGGAAAAGGTCTACGACGTATACGGGCGCGGTCTCAAGATCCCGCTGATCCATCCGAACAAGCCCGGCAAACACGTGGACGTGACGATGGTCATCGCCGAGGGCGACAAATATTATCTGCGCAATTTCAACTTCGTTGGCATGAAGCTGTTCCGCACGCCGGACCTGATCGCGCGGCAGGTGTTTCATATGGCGCCGGGTGATCCATTTTCGACCGAGAAGCTGCAGAAAGGCATGGACGAGCTGCGCAAACTCTACGGCAACTTCGGCTATATCGATTTTGTGGGCTCGCCAGACCCCGAGGTCGTGCCGGGCAAGGACCAGATCGATCTCACAATGGATGTGGATGAAGGGCACCAGTTTTTCGTGCGGCGCATCGATTTCCAGGGCAACACCACCACGCGCGACAAAGTCATTCGCCGCGAGATGTTGATCGATGAAGGAGATCTGTATAGCCAGCAGCTCTGGGAGACCAGTATTCTGCGCTTGAATCAGCTCGGCTACTTCGATCCGCTGAAACCGGAGGACGCCGCGACGGTCACACGCGATACGAAGACGAATACGGTGGATCTGCTGCTGAAGGTGAAAGAGCGCGGCAGGAATTCGATTCAGTTGAACGGCGGCGTGTCGGGTATTTCGGGAAGTTTTATCGGCTTCTCGTATTCGACCAACAACTTCCTTGGACTTGGCGAGACGCTGAGCCTGGGCGCGCAGATCGGCACGCTGCAGAATAACGTGACCTTCGGCTTTACCGAGCCGTACCTGTTTGATAAGCCGATTCAGGCCGGATTTACGGTGTTCTACACGCGCTTCAGCTATGACCAGGGGCGGCAGGCATCGATTCTGTTGGGCCGGAATCTGATTAACTACTTCAACTCGCTGCCTTCGTCGAGCCTGTTGAATTACGTTTCGAACGGCGCCGGCTTTACGACCTTTGCGAGCTACCAGTTGCGGCGGAGTTTTGCGCGTGTGGGCTTGAGCTACTCCTACAGCGTGCAAACGCTGAAGCCGATTTCCGAAGGAGCCACCGATTATTTCAAATATCTGAACTTCCAAGGTATCGGGGGACCGAACAGCCTGAGCGGCATCCGGACGAGCACGATCACACCGACTTACTCGTACAACACGGTGAATCACCCGATTATTCCGACGCGGGGTTTGCGCGTCAATGCCAGCATGGGATTTACGGGCGACATGATCGGCGGCAATGTCAACACGCTACAGCCGGCGCTGGATATAGCCTATTTCCGGCGCGGGATTTTCCGCAGCAACGTGATGGGCTTCCACTTGAACGCGCGCTTCATTTCCGGCTTTGCCGGCAAGGTAGCGCCGCCGTACAGCCGCTACTACATGGGCGGCGAGGACGATATCCGCGGATTCGATATTTTGACGATCAGCCCGATTGCGTTTTTGCCGACGACGACGACTATTCCAGTTCTGAACAACGATGGAACGCAGCGTGTGCAAAAATTCCGAGCCACGGATGGTTCCATTCAGAGTACGTTTGTACAGCAGCAGGTACCGGCCTATCAATTGATCTTGCCGGGCGGCGACACGGCCGCGGTGTTCAATTACGAGTACCGCATCCCGATCGTGGGGCCGGTCACGCTGGCTCCCTTCCTGGATGCAGGCATCGACAGGCTGACGCTTCCGGGCCAGCTCGGCCTGAACCCGGACCGGGTGACGGAGTTGAATAACATCTTTCCGCAGGCCGACTTTGGCCGCCGGGCCTACATCGCGCCGCATACCCAGGTTCCACGCGTCTCGACCGGCATCGAGCTGCAGGTACTCATGCCAGTGGTAAATGCGCCTTTCCGGGTGTATTGGGCGTATAATCTGAGTAAAGTCGACACAGTGCTGCAGCCGCCGGTTGCAGCCGACCGCTCCTTTTTCCCGAACAATGCCACGTACCAAAGCTTTGTGCAATCGTCGTTTGGCCGGGCGTTTTCGTATCGCGAGCGGAATTCTATCTTCCGCTTCTCGATTGGACGGACGTTCTAGCCAATTGCCGTTCCGGCTGGCGCGGGTTGTGTGACCATAGAAGGAATTACCGAAAGGAATTGATTTAAGTAGATGGTGAAGAGAAGCAGTATTATTTCCGCGGTGGCGCTGTCCTGCCTCGCGCTGGGCGCGCAAGCGCAGCAACCGCCGACCAAAGTGGGTGTGATCAGCATTCAGGGGGCGATCGTCGGCACCAAGGACGGGCAAAAGGCTTCGAAGGAACTCGATGCCAAGTTCGTTCCGAAGAAGAAAGAGTTCGATACTCGCCAGAGTGAAGTGGCGCAGCTTCAGGATCAGTACAACAAGGGCGGCGCGGTCATGGCGGAGGACAAGCGCAACCAGCTTGCCCGCGATATCGATGAAAAGAAGAAGCGGCTGGAGCGCGACATGCAGGATGCCGAGGAAGACCTGAAGACCGAGCAGCAAAAGGTGCTGCAAGGGCTGGGCCAGCGCATGATGGCGGTGATCGAGAAGTACGCCAAAGATAATGGCTACTCGATGATTCTGGATGTGAGCAATCCGAATACGCCGGTGCTCTATGCTTCGAGCGGCATCGATATTACGCAGGACATCATCGCGTTGTACGACAAGACGTCAACGAACGGCGCTCCGGCGCCCACAGGGACGACTACGCCGGCGCCCGGTACGCCGGCTCCGCGAACCACGACCGGCCCGGCGACACGTACGACACCGCCGCCTGCGCCTGGTGGAACTAAGCCGCCCGCGACGGCGCGGTAAACTGTAGTCCGCTTGCTCACGGGTTTGTGAAAACATGGCCAACCGCTCCCTACGGTCGCGGCTCAGTTTCAAGATCAACTCACGCGCGCGGTTCGGTCGCTAACTTTCTGCGCCAATCGAACAAAGCCACACCGGCGGCGACGGAGACATTCAGCGCCGACACTTCGCCGGCCATGGGAATCCGGATGAGCAGGTCGCAATGTTTCTGGACGCCGTGGTGCAATCCCTTCCCTT
>JAICIH010000401.1 GCA_025924475.1 Bryobacteraceae bacterium | reverse complement strand
TGCCGGGCAGGCGCTCTCATCTTCCGGCAGCAGCAGCCGCCCTTGCCGCGCCGTAACGCCGAGTGTCGGGAAGAAGTCTTTCGTGACATAAAGGGCCTGCACCCGGCGCATGTTGCTGCCACGGCCCACGTGCGCTTCGTCCGGCGACCAGGCAAACAGGCCCGCCAGTCCGCGCGATTCCTTTTTCAACTCGTTGAATATCGGCCGAGTCAATTGCCCGTATAAACCGTCGTTGAGCCCCATCCCGCGAACGCCGCCAACGACTCGGACCTCAACCAGCGACTGCGGATCGCGAACCGGCAGGCTACGCAGGCGAACCGCGTCAAGAAGTTGGAAAATCGCGGTATTTGCTCCCGTGCCGAGCGCCAGCGAAAGAACGGCCACGCATGCAAAACCGGGGCTCTGGCGCAGCGTGCGCGCGGCATGGCGCAGATCCTGCCAGAAATCGTCCAACCAGGTCACCGTATTCATGCGATAGATCTCCTCCTGGATCGAAGTCCCGATTCCCAAGTTTGCGGCGCGCTTCGACTTCCGCATCGCGCGCGGTCATGCCGCGCGCTACGTTCTCCGCGGTTTCGATTTCGAGATAGCTGGCGACTTCACGCGCTCGCTCGCGGTTCCACCAGGCGCGCCGGACAAAACGCCGCCAGCTCATTTAATCTCCGACGGGGCGTAGCACCGCTCCGATGGCTCGCACCATGCGTTCCCAATGGCTGGTGGCGGCACGCAATTGCTTTCGCCCCATTGGCGTGAGGCGATAATAACGGGCCTTGCGATTGTTTTCGGACGTACCCCAAAACGATGCAATTCAGCCGCGATCTTCGAGCCGGTGCAGCGCCGGATATAGCGAGCCGTGCTCTACCTGGAGAATGTCTTCCGAACGCTTTTCGATCACATACGCGACGGTGTGCCCATGCGCGGGTCCCGGCAGGAGAGTCTGCAAAACCAGCATGTCGAGCGTACCTTGCAGCATTTCGGACGGCTGCGAGTCTGCTTGCTTTTTGGCCATTCCGGTATACAGACATAGGTATACCAAAAGACGTTCGACTGGAGAGTTTCAGGAGGCGATGAACTCGCCTCCTGAACGAATTGGTGGATAAAGTTACTTCTTTTCGCTGGGCGTGAACGCGTCTTTTACGCCCTTGGCGGCGCTCTTCGCAGCCTTGCCGGTTCCCACGCCGATTTTGGCGGCTCCGTGTCCAACGCCCTTGCCGAAATCCTTTCCGGCATCGGTCACCTGGCCACGCTTCAGGTTGTGCCCCAAGTCCTTGCCGCCTTGACCGATTTCCTTGCCACCTTTGCCATAGGAATTCTTGATTTCACTGCCGGCGGCTTCCATATGCTCTCCGGGCGCGTCGCGTTTGACACCCAGGCGTTCATAGGTCTCTCCGCCAAGACGGCCATTGGCGACGATATTATTCTGCTTTTGGTAATTGATCACCGCTTCGCGAGTCTTGGGCCCGTATTTTCCATCGATGGGGCCCGGATCGAAGCCTTTATCTTTCAATGCCTGTTGCGCTTGGCGGATAGTATCCGATTGAGCCAACAGATTGGCCCCGCCGCACAACATCGCGGCTGCCACTACATTCAACAGGAACTTTCGCATGCGACCTCCTCTTTAGTTCGATTACAAGGTGATCCAAAGCGTAACACAGTTCTTCGCGAAAAGCCGTAAGCGCGCGTAAAATAAAGGGATGCAGGATGTTCCAAGACCCGATCCGGACCCGGTCGTCGAGGCCTATAAGAAAGACATCGATCGGACTCTGATTCGCGAGAACCTGAAACTCACGGTCGAAGAACGTATCCGGAAGGCGATGGCCCTGGCGCGCTTCGCCGATGAAGTGCGCCGCGCGGGCAAAGCGGCTCGTTCCGAACGTTCATGACGGATTTTGAAGCGCTGCTAGCCGCTCTCGCCGAGCACGAAGTCGCGTTTATTCTGGTAGGCGGCGTCGCCGCAATCGCACATGGTTCGGCGCGTCTTACGCAGGATTTGGACATCGTGTATCAGCGCAGCCCAGGCAACCTGCAGCGGCTGGTAGCGGCCCTCGCAACGCACAAACCCTACCTGCGCGGTGTTCCTAAAGGCCTACCGTTTGTCTGGAGCCATGCCACTTTGGCTGGGGGATTGAACTTCACATTGACTACATCGCTCGGCGATATCGACCTGCTTGGTGAAATTCCAGGAGGCGGCAGATACGAAGACCTGCTGCCGAACACAATCGAGCTGCGGATTTTTGAAACTCGCTGTTTATGTCTCAGCCTTTCACAATTGATCCGGGCGAAACGTGCAGCCGGGCGGCCGAAAGATTGGGAATCGCTGGCAGAACTGGAAGCCATCGAAGAAGAAAACTCTCGGTAGACGCCCATTCGATAATGGATGGTCATGATCGGCCATCTTCGCGGCACCATTCTCGAAAAACATCCCAACCAGGTCATCGTCGAATCGGCTGGTGTGGGCTACGATGTGCAAATTCCGATCTCCACCTACACTGCGCTCGCAGACGCCGGCGCAACGGCCGCTCTTCGCATTCATACGCACGTCCGCGAGGATGCGCTTCTGCTGTTCGGCTTCGCCACAGCGGAAGAAAAAGCTTTGTTCGAGCGCCTGATTTCGGTATCGGGCATCGGTCCCAAGCTCGCCATCACAGTGCTGTCCGGTTTGCCCACGGCTGACCTGGTTTCGGCCATTCGCAGCGGTGATGTCGCGCACCTGGTGCGTATCCCTGGCGTCGGGAAGAAAACGGCTGAGCGCATGGTGCTCGAATTGAAAGACAAACTTGCCAGTATCGATATAGCGGGCAGAACTGCGGCTCCCGCGAGCGCAGGCGCGCCACTGGATCCCCTTGATCAAGACGTTCTTTCGGCGCTGCAAAACCTGGGCTGTTCGCGCCCAGCCGCCGAAGAAGCGCTGCGTAAAGTCAAAGAACGGGGCGCGCCGGCAGAATTCGAGCCGCTCTTTCGCGCCGCCCTCGCCGCCGTGCGTTAATAACATTTACGCTAAGTTGGTTATCGGATGCGCGCTTCAGGCATGGTTTCCCCCGGAGTACAGGAAGACGAACGCCAGTTCGAAGCGGCCCTACGCCCTGCGACGCTGGCGGATTTTGAGGGCCAGCCGCATGTGCGCGAGCAACTTTCGATCGCTATCGAAGCGGCCAAACATCGCGGCGAAGCCATGGATCACGTCCTGCTCTGCGGCCCGCCTGGACTTGGCAAGACCACTCTGGCCGCCATTGTGGCGCATGAGCTTTCGGCGCCTTTAGATCAAACCGCCGGCCCGATCCTGCAGAAAAAGCTCGACCTCACCGGAATTTTGAGCAACGTGCGCGCACGCCAGGTTTTTTTCATCGACGAAATTCACCGGTTGCAGCCGGACGTCGAAGAAATTCTTTACTCAGCGCTGGAAGATTTCCGTCTCGATATTCTCATCGGCGCCGGTCCCGGAGCGCGGACCCATTCCATTACACTGCCGGCGTTCACCGCCGTTGGCGCCACCACACGCCAAGGCTTATTGAGCGCGCCGCTGCGCGGCCGTTTCGGCATCGTCCTCCGGCTCGATCCCTATGACGAACAGACACTCGGCAGAATCGTCGAGCGCTCGGCTCGTTTGCTCGAGATTCCGATTACGAGCGACGCCGCGCGCGAAATTGCGCGACGCGGACGGGGCACGCCGCGCATCGCCAATCGCTTGCTGCGGCGCGTCCGCGACTATGCGCAAGTGCGCGCCAGCGGCCACATTGATCTGCCGGTCGCGCAGGTGGCGCTGGATCTTCTGAAGGTCGATCGCTACGGCCTTGACGAAGTCGATCAGAAAATCATGCACACCATCGCCGAGAAGTACGGCGGGGGACCGGTCGGCCTGAGCACAATCGCGGCTTCCATAGACGAGCAGGCGGACACGATCGAAGAAGTGTACGAGCCCTATCTGATGCAGCTCGGTTTTTTGGATCGCACGCCGCGCGGGCGCGTCGCCACCGAGCGCGCCTTCGACCACTTTCGGATTCCACGACGCCATCTTTACGCGGGCCAGAATCCCCTTCCATTTGACAACTAAACGCGCATATCTATCGTTAGGCTCGAATCTAGGCAATCTCGAGGAGAATCTGAGGCGCGCGCTGGCCTTACTTGAAAGCGAAAGAATCCACGTCGTTGAGCGCTCTTCGATCTACGAAACTGAACCCCAGGACGTGACGGATCAGCCTTGGTTTCTGAATATGGCGGTCGCGTGCGAAACGCGCTGCTTCCCACTGCAACTACTAACGGCCGTCAGAGACGTAGAACGCCAGATGGGACGCGTGCGCCGCATCCGGCGCGGTCCGCGCGTCATTGACATCGATATCCTGCTCTTCGGTAATAACGCAGTTATGGACACACCGCGCCTTATCGTCCCACATCCGCGCATGCTCGAACGCCGCTTCGTGCTCGAGCCGCTGCTGGAAATCGCGCCGGACCTTGTTCATCCGGTCACCAGGCGCCCGCTGCGCGACTATCTGAGCGGCGTGAAGACGCAGAAACTGCGCCTTAAGCGCCCACTTTCTCCGTAACCAATGTCTGCGCAAATTTCTCGAGCTTGCGCGCATCGGCGTTGAATTTGCGGATTCCTTCGCTGAGCTTGTCGTTCGCCATGGCGTCTTCGTTGTGCATCCAGCGGAACGTCTTTTCGTCCAGGTGCAGCTTTTCGTCTTTGCTGGCCTTGGCTTTTTCGGGCGTCAACGCCGCTTCGATTTCGCCTTGCGTCTTCTGCATTTCTTCCATCAATTCCGGACTGATGGTCAGCAAATCGCAGCCGGCGAGCCGCGTGATCTGCTCCACTTTCCGGAAGCTTGCGCCCATGACCAAAGTCTTATAGCCGTATTTTTTGTAGTAATTGTAAATGCGCGTAACGGAGGCGACGCCGGGATCCTGATCGATCGGAATATCCTTGCCGCCGTTTTCTTTCTTGTACCAGTCGTAAATACGTCCAACGAAGGGCGAGATCAGCGTAACTTTAGCTTCTGCACACGCCACCGCCTGCGCGAAGCTGAACAGCAGCGTGAGATTGGTATGAATGCCTTCGCGCTCCAGTTGTTCGGCGGCGCGAATGCCTTCCCAGGTGCTCGCAACTTTAATCAGTACGCGATCGCGGCTGACCTTCCGCTCTTCGTAAAGCCGGATCAACTCGCGCGCCTTGGCAATCATCGCCTGCGTGTCGAAGCTCAGCGCGGCATCCACCTCCGTGGACACGCGCCCAGGGATAACTTTTAGAATCTCGGTGCCGAAGTTGACGAACAGCTTGTCCATGAAGGCTTCGGTCTGCGCCTTGTGGTCCCCGCGCTTCTTCTCGGCGGATTCGAGCGCCTCCTGCACAAGGTGCTGGTACTCCGGCCGCTGCGCCGCATTGGAAAGCAGCGATGGATTGGTGGTGGCATCCTGCGGCTTCACCCTTGCGATCGCC
>JAICIH010000400.1 GCA_025924475.1 Bryobacteraceae bacterium | reverse complement strand
TTCGCCCAGATTGGGGACCACATCGAGCTCGTCACTTCACGATGCCGCCGGCTCACCGCGTTGACTCCACCGGCGCTCCTGAGGGCAAGAGCGGTCATGTTGAAAAGTGATCCGCCTCCATTGTCGTGAGCCCCGAGAGCCAGGAAGTCATCGCGATACGGTGCAAGGGCTCCCCAAGAGGCGCCGAACTGATTCTCTACTAGATGGAACGGAAAGGCATCGTGGCCGGCCGGAACCGGGGTGTGCGTTGTGAAGACAGTAGTGGCACGCACCTCTCGCAACGCGTCGGCGAAACTCTGGCCGCCTTCTACAAGCGCCCGCAGCCGTTCGAGTGTTACGAAGGCTGCATGCCCCTCGTTCAAATGCCACAAGCGTGGCTCGACGCCCAACGCGTCCAAAGCCCTCACGCCTCCGATGCCGAGGATCATTTCCTGCTTCAGACGAGTCTCCCGGTCTCCACCGTAAAGCCGTGCCGACAGTTCGCGATCCCACGGCGCATTCTCCTCCACATCCGTGTCCAGCAGAAACAGCCTGACGCGGCCAAGAACAACGCACCATACTCCAACCCGGACGGTCCGCCCGCCCATTTGCACTGTTACGACGCAAGCCTCGCCATTCGGTCTAAGAGCGCGTTGAATCGGCGCGTTAACCCAATCCAGGCGCTCGTAGATCTCCGTCTGCCAACCATCCGACGTAACATGTTGGTGAAAATAACCCTGAGGATACATAAAGCCGACGCCGGTAAGCGGTACCCCCAAGTCGCTGGCCTCTTTGCAAACGTCACCAGCAAGGACCCCAAGACCCCCCGCATAGATCGGCAGCGATTGATGCAAGGCGAATTCGGCAGAAAAGTAGGCAATCGAAGTATGAGCCAGATCGGGAAAATGTTGTGACCACCACGTGCTTCTGGAATCACGAGCATCATCAAGGTGCCGGATCGCGGCGTCGTATACAACCAGGAATTCACGATCCTGCACGGCTTCATTCAGCCTTTCGGCGCCGATCATTCGCAGCATCAAGACTGGATTGTGCGCCGTTAACCGCCAGAGAGTGTAATCGAGGCGGCGGAACACTTCGCGCGGCCGCGGATGCCAACTCCACCATAAGTCATAAATCAAGTCATGGAGGCGGTGAATCCGCTCTGGAATAGCAACACTACCAGTCATCGTCGTAACGTATTCCTAATGATGGCACTGCCGCAATTTCTCCCGCGCCACCATCCCAGCCCCATACACCCCGCCGTAATACCCCAACCGCGAAGCGCACACCCGCAAACGCCGCATCTTCGCCGCCATAACAAACCGCGGTAGCAATTCATTCAAATTGTCTAAAAGAATGTCATTGTCCTGCGCGATTCCTCCGGCCAGAATAAAAACCTCGGGATCGAGCAGATGGACGATGGAAGCCATTCCCATCGCCAGGTATTCCGCATATTCCCGCAGCGCCTGCAGCGCCGTGACCGCGCCTGCGCGCACTGCTCGAATCACCTCTTCCGCCGACGCGTACTCGCCTTGCGCATACCGCACCAAGGCCGCCGCGCTCGTATAGCTCTCCAGGCACCCTCGCAATCCGCAATTGCAGAGTTCGCCATTGCGATCAATCGCAATATGCCCGATGGCGCTCGCCAGTGAATGCGCGCCGCGAACCAGTCTTCCGCCGCTATAGCATCCTCCACCCACACCCGTCCCCAGCGTCAGGCAGACAAAATCGTCTACGCCGCGCCCGGCCCCGAAGTGACGCTCGGCAATCGCCAGTGAATGCACGTCGTTCTCGATGGCCACCGGCAAACGCAATGCATCTTCGATCCCTCGGACCAGCGGCGTTCCCGTCCACTCCGGAAGATTGTCCGTCGCATAGGCGATCCGGCCGCCGACGGGATCCACCCACCCCGCCGTTGCGATGCCGATTGCTTTCGCCGGTTTTCCGGCCTGGCGCGCTTCTTCTATCTTGCGCGCCGCGATATCGATCAGATGTTGAAGCAACGCATCCCGTCCTATTGTCGGCGTAAGCACAGCCGATTGCGATTCGAGAATTCTTCCGGTTAGAATTCCCGCTTTCGTCTTGGTACCGCCTAAATCGATGCCGATGACGGTCGCCTCCGCCGCTCTGCTGTTTCCTTCGAGCGCCGCGGCGAATCGTCTCGCGATGACCTCCGGCCGCGTAATCGCCGTTCCAACAATCACCGCGTGCGCCCCCGCCCGTAGCGCCTCCGCTGCCTGCTGCGGCGTATCCACGCGCCCCTCCGCCAGAACGGGTATTTGCAAGCGCGCTACTAGTGCTGCAATGAAGCTTGGCTCGAAGGCTCGGAGGTGTTCCGTTTCTTCCGTATAGCCGCGCATGGTACTCGCTACCAATTCCGCCCCGGCCTGTTCCGCGGCAATTGCCTCCTCTAGGGTCGCGATGTCCGCCATAACCGGCACTCCCAATTCCGCCCGAATCTTCCGCACTAATTCCAGCGCGCCGGATCTCTGCGCCCGCGTCGTGCATTCCACCGCCACGATCACCGCGCCCGCCTCCGTCAAATCGCGTGCATCGTCAAAAGACGGCGTAATCAGCACTTTCCCATCTGGTTGCCGGCGTTTTTGAATGCCGATCACCGGCACGTCCACTACCCGCCGCACCGCCGTCACATCTCCGGCGCTATTGGCCCGGATGCCGGCCGCTCCACCGTGCACCGCTGCCTGCGCGAAGCGCGCCATCAACGCCGCGTCCCGGAACGGATCGGCATCCGGCGCCTGGCAGGAAACAATAAGACTGCCCGCCAGCGATTGAAGAAGTCCTGACAATTTCAAAATTCTCCTCCATTCCAACATCGAGGACTTGACAGCTTCCGTTAACGAATGGTAAACATGTCTAGACTTATTTTAAAAGTCTATTCAAAATATCAGATCTCTAGATAACAATGACAAGCCTGTCGAAAGAAAATTCCGGCGTCTGGAAGGTCCGCCTCGATAAAGCCGCAGCCGAGCCTGTATACCTGCAAATTGCCGCCGCCGTCCGTGAGCTTCTGCGCTCCGGGCGCATTGCGCCAAGCGCCGCTCTACCTCCCGAACAGGTTCTCGCCAGACAGTTCGGTGTCAGCCGCATGACCATGCGTCAGGCCAACGACGTCCTCGAGCGCGAAGGCTTGATTGAGCGCCAGCGCGGCCGCGGCACTTTCGCCGTCCAGAATCGCCTCGTGAAACAGGAGCAGGAAACGCGTAGTTTCAGCGAAGAAATTCGGCGTCGCGGCGGCGTTCCGTCTTCACGCCTGGTTTCGTTCAAGACTATCGAAGCCCCAGCCGCCATTGCCGCCGATTTCGATATCGCTCCCGGCGCTCCGATGTATCTCATTGATCGCGTTCGCCTCGCCGACGGCATTCCCATGGCCCTTGAATCCGTCCAGATTCCCGTCTCCCGCTGCCCGAACCTGGAGCGCTTCAACATTGTCGACCACTCTCTTTATCAGATCTTCGAAGAAAATTACGGCATCGAGCTGGCCCGCAGCGAAGAGGAAATCTCGGCCATCGCGCCTAACCGGAATCATCGCAAAATGCTCGACCTGCCTCCCAACGTGGCCGTGCTGCTGGTGAAGCGCAAAACTTACACCATCGACGGCAAGCTATTCGAATTGGCCACCGACGCGTATCGCGGCGACCTGTACGTCGCCATCGTCCAGTCCACGCGAACGAAAAGGCTGAAATCCGGACCATTGCAGTAACATCTTATGCGCTTCGTCGTCTGCCTCGGCTTGCTCTTCGGTTGTTTAGCTGAGCCTTCTCAGTTGATAAAGAACCGCGACCGTGAGGGAGCGGAGCTGATCGCCCCGCCTATCGTCGAGCAGACGATCAATAGCTACACCGCCGATAAATACGGCTGGACGCTGCCCGTATCCCGCGCGCCCGGTTCCAAATCGCTAGCGATCGTAGCGGGCAACGCCGCCAACAATCCCATCATTGCGAAGCTCGGTCGCGAAGGCGTTGACGTGCAAACGGATCAGCTCGGTGAGGAAGGGTTTCGTATCGTCACCTACGAAAATAAATCCCGACGCTACGTTCTGCTTCTGGCCCGTGCGCCGGTGGCGTTAAAGTACGCTGCTCAGGAGCTTGTCTTTTTCCGGATGCCGGTAACGAAAGATACCGCGTCCGTCGATTGGCCCATAAACATCCAAAAAATTCCGCAATTTTCCTATCGCGGCATTTACATGTTGCCTTGTTGGGCGCAGCACGATTCCGTTGCCCACTGGCGCCGCGTGCTCGAGTTCAACTCCGAGCTGACCTGCAATCGAAACTATTTCTGGCTTGATGGATTTCCCCTCTTGCCGCAATACGGCGGCGAATACGTTGGCACCGATCTCGCCCAGCCCGCGAACGTCCGTTCCTTAATCGCGTTGTGCAAGCAACTAGGCATGAAATTCCTGATCGGCGGCGGATGGGACACCTGGCACCAGCGCAAGCTATTTCATGGCGATGTCACGCGCTCGATTAGCTATTACCTCGATCTGTTTCATCTGCTCCCCGGCGCTGAGGGCATCTATCTCGAACCCGTCGGCGAAGGCGCCGAGCGTACCGATCCCGCCGAAAGCCTGAAATCCGTCGCCGGCATTCGCAAGCTCGCCGAAACCATCTGGCGCGAACGCCCTGATTTCGAATTCGCCATCGCTGCCGGAAAATTCAATCCCAAGGCTTATCTCGACGCGCTCGATGCCATCGATCGCAAAAGAATTTATTGGACCTGGGGATGGGGCGATCCCACTCGCGACCATGCGCTCGCCGAACACCCGCTGGTCCTCCGCTGGCACACGGTAGTCAAAATGAGCGATTGGCACGGCTCGACCGACGCTCCGCGTCCGGATGAAACCGCCTTGCCCGGCTTCTACACCAGCTACGATCCCGGCATGGGGTTCGGCAACACTTGGAATGGGCGCGGTTATGGCGTCGGCACCGGAATCCCAGGTCCGCGCGAATTCGATCCGTATACCATTCCTTATTTCGCACACGAATATTGGTTCCGCGAGCGAGTTTGGGATGTTCATGCCACGCGCGAACAATTCGCTTTCCGCCTCGCGCGCCGGCTCTTCGATGCGGACATGCCGCCCGAAGCCATCGTTCACTATCTCGCCCTGCAGGACATGTGCCACACTCCGGCAAAAGCCACCGAGGACTTCCTCGCTCCCATCGAGCAGTTCACCAACCGGTTCGCTCACTTCGGAACACCGCGCAATCTAGACACCATCCGCCGCATGCAGGAAGCCATCGCCGGATTCCGAAAGGTGCGCCGGTCATGAGGGCGGGCTTTTCCAAAATCGAAATCACTCCGCCGCTCGACCGCATCGAATCGTACGGCATTGGTTACTGGTACCAGCGCGCCGTTCGTTTCACAGGCGTTCGCGATCCGCTCTTTGTCCGCACTCTCGCTTTCGAAAAGCAAATCATCATTTCCATCGACTCCATATTCGATTC
>JAICIH010000399.1 GCA_025924475.1 Bryobacteraceae bacterium | reverse complement strand
GTGCGCATGGTGCGTTCCTGGTGGCTCAACAATTATTTGGACGATCGCCCCAGCGCTCCGCTCAACGGCAAGCTCGATTGGGAGCAATGGCAGGGACCGGCCCCGAAGCGTCCCTTCGACCCCGACCGCTTTCGGAACTGGCGCTACTACAGCGACTACGCCGGCGGAATCCTGGTCGATCAAGGCGCCCATGTCTTCGACGGAATCCACATGCTCATGAACGCCGGTTATCCCGAATCGGTGACCGCGGCCGCGGGCAAGCCGCATCGCTTCGATACGCCCGAATCCGTGACCGCCTGCGCCGAATATCCGGAAGATTTTATGGCCGTCTTTACGATCAATTACGCCGCCATGAAATACAAGCCTCACAACGATCAGCTCGTCCAACTCGACGGCGACCACGCGCGCCTCGACATCGGCCGCGAAAATTGGAATCTCTACATGCGCGGAGCCGAGGAGACCGTTGCCGCCCAAATGCAATCGGAGTTGGGTTTCGCCCATGCCACCGATTTGCACGTGGCTAATTTCCTCGAATGTGTGCGCACCCGTCGGCGCCCCACCGCTCCCGTCGCTCTGGGCTTTCAAGCCGCTCTCGTCGTGCAAATGGCGAACATGTCATGGAAACAAGGCCGCCGATTGCGCTGGAACGCGGCCGCCCGCAAAGTGGAGGCAGCATGAACAACGAAATCTCACGCCGCTCAGCGCTCTATGCCCTGGGCATGGCCCCCGCCGCATTTTCCGTCCCCGGTTTGCGGACTCACGTCGCCATCTTCTCCAAACACCTCCTATTTCTCCACGGCAACGACCTGCCCGAAGCCGCCGCCAAAATCGGCTTCGACGGCATCGATCTCGCCGTCCGCAAAGGCGGCCACGTAGCGCCCGAGCGCGTAAGGCAGGATCTTCCGCCTCTCGTCGCCGCCATCCGCCAACATCATCTGGAAGTTCCGATGCTCACCACCGACATCGCCGATGTCGACACTCCGCACTGCGAAGACATCCTGCGCACGATGTCGGAATTGGGGATCAAGCACTATCGTTGGGGCGGATTCAAATATACAAATACGCAACCCATGGCCGCACAGATCGAAGCATTCAAACCGCGGGTCGAAAAATTGGCCGCCCTGAACACCCGCTACGGTGTAGGCGCCATGTATCACACTCATTCCGGCATCAATTTAGTGGGCGCGCCGATCTGGGACCTGCACGAAATCCTGCGCGGTATGGATCCGAAAGCCGTCGGAGTGAACTACGATATCGGCCACGCCACCGTCGAAGGCGGCTTTGGCGGCTGGATCGACAGCTTCCGTATCACCGGCGAGTACGTTCGCGGCATCGCCGTCAAGGATTTCCTCTGGAAGAAGAATGCGCGCGAGCGCTGGATTCCCGCCTGGACTCCGCTCGGCGAAGGCATGGTGCGATTCCCGGAATTTTTCAGCATGGTGGCCGCGACGCGCTTTTCCGGCCCGCTGCAGCTTCATTTCGAATATCCGCTCGGCGGCGCCGAAGAAGGGAAGGGCAATGTCGCCAATCGGGACGAGGTGTACGCCGCCATGAGCCGGGACCTGAAACGCCTGCGCGGCTATCTCGCTGAGGCAGGGCTGTAGGTCTTGGCGCGCTGGGGAATGATCTCGCTGGTCTTCTCGGCGACCGTCATCAACTATCTCGACCGGCAAACGCTTTCCGTCGCCGCGCCCGTGCTCATCGAGCAGTTTCACATGACCAACGTGGCGTATTCGCGCATCGTGTTCGCCTTCATGCTGGCGTATACGATCATGAACGCCGTTTCGGGTCCGCTCATCGATCGTCTCGGCACCAAGCTCGGCTATGCGCTGTGCATCGCTTGGTGGTCGGCCAGTTCCGTTCTGCACGCTTTCGCGCGCGGAGCCTTCAGCCTCGGCGCCTATCGTTTTCTGCTCGGCATGGGAGAAGCCGGTAATTGGCCTGCCGGAGTGAAGGTCGTCGCCGAATGGTTTCCCGAGCGCGAACGCGCGCTCGCGTCCGGCGTCTTCAATAGCGGCTCGTCTGTCGGAGCGATTCTTGCGCCGCCCGTAGTCGCTTTCATTCTGCTGCGCTTCGGTTGGCCTTCGGCTTTTTTGTTTATCGGGTTGCTGGGTTTCATCTGGCTCGCTTTTTGGTGGAAGTTCTACCGCACTCCCGAAGATGCTGCCGTCACGGAACGGCCGCCCGCCGCCTGGGGCCTGTTTCGAAAGCGTCTCGTGTGGAGCTTTACGCTTTCGAAAATTTTCATGGATCCGGCCTGGTACTTCTACATTTTCTGGTTCCCCGAATATCTGAAGCATTCGCGCCATTTCGACATGGCCTCCATCGGAGCGTTCGCCTGGATCCCGTTTGCCGTAGCCGGAATCGGAAATCTACTCGGCGGCGTAGCGGGCGGTTGGCTGCTCCGCCGCGGGCTCCCCGTTTTGGTGGCTCGCAAAACCGCTCTCACGATCTTCGCTCTCCTAATGACCGCTGCCATCCCCGCCGTGCTGGTCAATAGCGCTTGGCTCTCCATTGCATTCGTATCCATTGCTGTGGCCGGTTACACCGGCGGTCTGGCGAACATGTTGGCGCTGCCCGTCGATGTGTTTCCGAAGAATGCCGTTGCTTCCGTGTGGGGGCTCGCCAGCATGGGCGCCGGATTCGGCGGCATGATCTTCACTTTAATCACCGGCTGGGTTGTCGATCATTTTTCTTTCACGCCTGTTTTTATCGGTTTCGGACTGATCCCACTCATCTCCGCCGCAATCCTATGGGTATTAATGAGGCCGGAATGCGACTAACCTTATTCGTACTGCTTCTCCTTCCCTTTGTTGGCAATGGCCAAACGGACGGTGCAAAAATCTTCACGGAGCGCTGCGCCGGTTGTCACAACACCGGACAAGCGCCTGTCTTGCGTAGCAACAGGCGCGTTCGCGCGCGCTCCATCGAACAACTGCGCGACGTAATTCAACATGGCATTCCGGATCGCGGCATGCCGGCATTTGCGCTGCCGCAACGCGAATTGGAAGCCGTTGCGGGCTATGTCCGTTCTCTCAATTCCGCCGCCGCGGACAATCCGATTACCGGCAACCCAGCCGCCGGTGAGAAGATCTTTTTCGGAAGCGGCCAATGCTCGTCCTGCCACATGTTTCACGGCCGCGGTTCCACCCTCGGACCCGACTTATCGAACGTCGCGCGGGAAATGACCGCCGTCGAAATCCAGGAATCTCTTTTGCATCCGGACGAACACATTACGCCCGGCTATGAGCTGGTCACGGTCGAACTTCGCGATGGCCGCTCCGGCCGCGGCTTCGCGCGCCATCGCAGCAATTTCGACATCCAGGTCCAGGACCTCCAGGGCGCCATGCACTCTTTTGCTGCATCGGAAATTCGCGCCGTCCATGAAGAAAAGCAATCTCTGATGAAGCCGGTGAATGTCAACTTTGACGATCTGCTGGCTTACCTCTGTAAACCAACTCCGATCACCCCCAACCCGCCCG
This sequence comes from Bryobacteraceae bacterium, assembly GCA_025924475.1. GTDB lineage: Bacteria > Acidobacteriota > Terriglobia > Bryobacterales > Bryobacteraceae > Bog-105. The sequence continues at coordinate 1,966 of JAICIH010000399.1, read as the reverse complement.
TTCATTCCCAAAATTTTCGTCATGGCGATTGGCCCACCTACAACGGAAAATGGAACGCGAACCGCTACAGCGACCTGACAGAAATCGACAAAAGCAATGTTTCAAAACTAGGGTTGAAGTGGATTTTTTCGACCTCGCATTTCGGTCTGGAAACAACTCCGCTCGTCGTAGACGGCGTCATGTATATGACCGGAGCCAACGAAGCGTTTGCGATCGATGCCGCGACGGGCAGGGAAATCTGGCACTACTCGCGCCCGCGCACGCCCGGTCTTGTCGGCGATGCATCGCTCGGCACCAATCGCGGTGTAGCGCTGCATGGCGACAAGATCTTCATGGTCAGCGACAACGCTCATCTCATCGCTCTCAATCGAACCACCGGCAGCGTTGTCTGGGAAGTGACGATGCCGGAAGAACCGCAGCACTACGGTTCCACTGTCTCGCCGCTGGTTGTGAAAGATACCGTGATTGCCGGCGTCTCCGGCGCCGATTGGGGCATCCGCGGATTTATCGCCTGCTACAGAACATCGGACGGCAAGATGCTTTGGCGGCATTGGACCGTCCCGGAAAAACCTGCTTACCTCGGCGGCTCCACTTGGCTCCCCGGATCGTACGATCCGGAATTGAACACGCTCTATTGGCCGACTGGTAATCCGTGGCCTGATTCCGACGACAGAAACCGCCCCGGCGACAATCTTTACACGAACTGTGTGCTCGCTTTGGATCCGGACACCGGAAAATTGAAGTGGCACTTCCAGTTCACGCCGCACGATACGCACGATCGTGATGCCACCGAGCCGATGGTTTTGATCGATACGGAATTTCATGGCCGCATGCGCAAGCTGTTGCTGCACGCCGATCGCAACGGATTTTTCTACGTTCTGGACCGGACGAATGGCGAACTGCTACTGGCGCAGAAGTTTTTGCATCGCGTGAATTGGGCGTCGGGCATCGGCAGCGATGGCCGCCCGCAGCTAGTGAATGAAAAGACCGGCTGCCCCAACGATGCCGCAAATTGGGGCTCTACCGCGTTCAGTCCGGCCACGCGCCTTTATTACGTCATGACGCTCGAAGAATGCGGCGCGCCCCGGACGCGCAGCTTTCGAACCGTCGACCGCAAAGACGAGCCCGGCGAAAAGGTTTTGCGCGCGATCGAAATCGAAACCGGTAAAGTCGCCTGGGAAGTGCCGCAGCGCGGCCTGGTCATGATGAAGGTCTGGCCTGGCGTACTCGCAACCGCCGGCGGCGTGATCTTCTACAGCGATCCGAACGGCGCATTTGTAGCGGCCGATGAACGAACCGGCGAGGCGCTTTGGCACATCGCGACGAACGTTCCTATGAAAGCCTCGCCCATGACCTTTCTCTCGAAAGGCCGTCAGTTTGTGGCCATCGCCGCCGGGCCTAATATCCTTTGCTTTGGTCTACCGTGACGGCTTTGCCGCCGCTTTTCTTGCTGCGTTGCGCCGCATCCATGAAGGCAAACATTTCGAGCGTCTCATTATTCGGAACCGGCGGCTTGCCGCTTGCGACAAAGTCTACGATCTGCCGGACCAGCGGAACGTAATCGACGGGAATGTCTGGCTGTGCTTCGACACGGTTCTTGTCGCGAAACACAACCGCGCCGAACTTGCTATAAGGACGATCGACTCGCATTGTGCCGAGCCGGCCGTCGTGCCAGCGGCATGTGACCACGTCCGCCGCTTCCGACGCTGTTTGCGTGACTTCGGCGCAGCCCGTGCCGAGCAGCGTATAAAGCATCTCGGCTGCGTGAATGCCGTACCAGGAAAGTTCGAGCGGCTGATGCGGCTCCGTCGGGCCAGGTCCCCAAACGATCGCGCCTTTCACCGGCTCCTGTTTGAGCGATTGAATGGAGCTGAAGCGCAAACTCGAAGCGCTGAACCAAGGAACGTGCGCCGCCGCCGTTACGCGGGCAATCTCGCGCGCATCGGCCAGCGATGCCGCCAACGGC
>JAICIH010000398.1 GCA_025924475.1 Bryobacteraceae bacterium | reverse complement strand
CCACACGTTGCGCTTCCTGCCTAGTGAACTCCTCCTCCTCGTCCCCTCCAACCAGCACCCCGCACCCTCATTTCTCGGAGTGGCCGATCCGATCTATAACTTGGCGGATTCGAGGCTTAATGCGCGTCTCAAAGAAGCCGAAGCCGTCGAGGACGGCGCTTCCATCTCTCTCGCTCGCCTCGTAGGGAGCGAACGAGAGGTCCGAACAGCGGCTATGTTGAGCCGGATGTCGGATGAGGAACTGCTCACCGGCACCCGCGCGACGATTGCAAATCTCCGCAAAAGTCTCGCCGCTTCCCCTGAAATCGTCCATTTCGCCGTACATGTTGTAAGCCCTGCCGGTCAAGCGCAAGAGGCCGCCTTGGCCCTCAGCCTGAAAAACGGCATGCCCGAGCTACTGACCTCGGAGACCATCGCAACCTATCACCTGCCCGGCAGCCTGGTCGTCATGAGCGGCTGCTTTTCCGAACAGGGCAAAACTCTACCTAGCGCTGGCCTGGTTGGCCTTAGCCGCGCCTGGCTTCTTGCCGGCGCCAGCGCCGTTCTGGTTAGCGCCTGGCCAACTCCGGACGATTCCGGACGTTTTTTTTCTGTATTTTACAAGCATTTACAAGCTAATATTGAATCTAGGCCAGCCGTCCCACTGGCCAACAGAGCAGCCGTCGCCTTGCAGCAAGCTCAATTAGACATGCAGCGGAATAACGATTACAGTAGTTCCCCCTCTTTTTGGGCGGCCTACTCGATTATTTCCAAGGAGTAACTTCGAAACTCTTTTATGGTGGCAACGCAGCCCAAACTTTATCCGGCGCCCGCAACTGACGGTGGTCAGCGGACTCAAGAGGTCAGAGATAGAACCTCAAGATCGGGATACTCCCCTGTAGAGTGGGGTGTACTCGTTGACAAAATTAAGGCCGGCGACGATGCCGGTATGGAGCAGTTGTACAAGCTGTTCAGCCGCGGTATTCGCTATTATTTATGCCGCCAGCTCGGTCCCCAAGAGCTTGAAGACAAGGTACACGATACGTTTTTGATCGTCGTCAATGCGATCAAGCGCGGCGACCTGCGCGAACCGGAACGTCTGATGGGTTTCGTCCGCACGGTAGTACGCAGACAGGTCGCGGCCTATATCGAAACGGCAGTCCACACGCGCCGCGAGCAGGCCGATCTCGAAAGCGGCATTACTGTGGCGGATCGCAAGCAGAACCCCGAACAGGAGGCCATGCTTCGTCAGAAAACTGAGCTGATGCAAAGCGCTCTCGCTGCGCTTTCTCAGCGCGACCGCGATATTCTCGTCCGCTTCTACCTGAAGGAGCAGCCGCAGGAGCAAATTTGCCGGGAAATGTCGCTGACGGAAACGCAATTCCGGTTACTCAAATCTAGAGCTAAAGCGAAGTTTGGTGATATCGGTAGGAAAAAGCTGACGAGCGGAGGAATTTTCTCGGTTCTCGTGAGAGCACAGGCAAGCTAATTCGCACTGTCTAGACATGGAAATAGCGGAAGTCTTCCGCACACAGATGAACGACCGTTACAGCGATCATCCGGACGAAGAGGCCCTCGAGCGATTCCTCCTCCATCAGTGCTCGGAGGAAGAACTCGAAATTGTCGAAACGCACGTGCTCGCTTGCGAGTCTTGCGTAACGCAACTTGAGGCTCTGGAACTGGATATCGCTGCGACGAAACTAGCCCTCGAGAACCTCGAGGCTAAACCGGCGCGCAAGCAGATGGCTAAAGCCGCCAGCAGTTGGAAGAACTGGTTTACGCTTCCCCGTCTATCCCTGGCCGGCGCGGCCGCTGCGTTTGCCTGCGCTGCGATTGTCTTTTCCATTCCGCACGACGTCGCCCTTACGGCTTACCGCGGAACGGATACCGCCGTTGTCTCCGAATGGCGCCCGCTGCAAATGCATCTGAATGCCGCCGACTTGAGCGAAGGTCCGGTGCAAGTCGAACTTGTTGACCGCCTCGGCTCTCCGCTTTGGAAAGGTGCCTCTACTGTTCGGAATAATTCGGTTGACGTTCGTCTTCCCCGCATCAAAGAATCCGGATCGCACTTCGTCCGGCTTTACGATTCCAAAGGTGAATTGTTGCGGGAATACGCTTTTCAGGTAAAGTGGCAGTTTTAACGCTAGAAAACGCGCCGGCGTAATCGGTCGATTGTAAACTTCGCAGTCTCGGCTACCGCCATCACCGCCATCACTCCTGCTTGTACGGGGTCGGTCACTACAAGGTCGCTGGCATCCGGCACGCTACCCGCCATGTTCAGGCTGATGACCAGCAGTCCTTCCGCCCGGACTTCGCGCACCGCCGCTTCGATCTCTCCGCCCATAATCGATCCTGCAAGGACCAGGGCTTTCACTCGCGCCAGTCGCCGGCACGCTCGCACTGCCGCCGCCAGCGTGTGCTCTCCTACCAGTGGAATCGTGTCCACCGAGATATGCTCGCCGCGGATATTGTGGCGATCCGCTTCCGAGATCGCTCCCAACGCCACCTGTCCGACTTGCGCGCCGCCGCCCATAATGATGATGCGCTTGCCGTAGATTTTCTGGAGCGATTGCACGCGCTCGACTTTGCGAACAACTTCGAGCGATTCGATCTCTTGCGCCAGAGCCTCTACCGGCCCGGGCAAATCGAGCTCAAAGTAGATCCGCGTGACTGTCGGCTGATCTTCAATGATGGATATCGACCGGATGTTTCCGCTATGACGAAAAATGACGCCCGTGAGTTGATGCAAAACGCCGGGACCGCTGATGGTCGTCAGGACCAGCCCGACTTTGCCCGAAGTTTCGTCCGTCAGACGGTCACCTCGTATTTCTTGAGCAAATCGCCCCAGACGCCGCGCGCCTTGAGAAGCAATTCCACCACTTCGCGGACCGCGCCCGCGCCGCCCGCCGCCTGCGTAACGGCCGAAGCGGACCGCTTCACTTCACAGCGCGCGTTGGCTGTCGCAAACGACAAGCCGACCCGCCGCATAATGACAACGTCGGTAAGATCGTCTCCCACGTACGCGATCTCGTTGGACGTGACTTGAGCTTCCGAAAGTATTCGTTCGAACAGCGGGATCTTTTCAATGTGTCCTTGAAACACCCACTTCATTCCGACTTGCGCCGCTCGCTCGGCCGTCGCGGGAGACTCGCGTCCGCTGATCACTCCGGTCTTGATATCAAACCAGCTCAGCCAGCGCAGCGCGATGCCATCCTGCGAATCGAAGCCTTTCGTCTCGACCAATTTTCCGTCGCCATTCGGCACCAAATACAGGCGCCCATCGGTGAGCACGCCGTCTACATCCATCAACAAAATCTTGATATTAGCTGCCTGGCGATGCAGCTCTTCTTCGGTGAGCGGAGAATTAGGTTGCATTAGACACTTACAATGTCGATATTGGCGGGCACAGTACCAGAGCGGGCGGCCGAAATCATCATTCGTTATAACATGCTGCCGGCAACCGGCCGCATCGGCGTAGCGGTATCGGGCGGCGCGGATTCCGTCGCGCTTCTGCACATTCTGTGCGGCCTCCGGAGCGACCTGACCGTGTTGCACATCAATCATCATTTGCGGGGAGAGGAATCGGACGGCGATGAAGCCTTCGTTCGCGAACTGTCGCAATCGCTCGGCCTCTCAATTTTGGTGGAGCACGCGGCTCCGGCGCCCGGCAACCTCGAAGAGGAAGCCCGCCGCGCCCGCCGCGCGTTCTTTCTGCGCTGCCGCGAGGAACTCGGCCTCACGTGCATTGCGTTAGGACACACACGCAGCGACCAAGCTGAGACCGTCCTGTTTCGCCTGCTGCGCGGCTCGGGTTTGACCGGCCTGGCGGGAATGCGGCCTATAACCGAGGACGGCTTTATTCGCCCGTTGCTCGCCGTCGGCCGCGAGGAAGTGCGGAGTTGGGCACGGGAACAAGGGCTAACCTGGCGCGAGGATTCCTCGAACGCCGACCTCCGATTCAGCCGCAACCGGCTTCGCCGAGAGACCATCCCGGAGCTGACGCGGACCTATAACCCCAATCTGGAAGGGGTACTCGCCGGTTTGGCGAGCTTGGCACAAACCGAAGAATCCTATTGGAATGAGCAAGTTGAGGGCATCTACGGGCGAATTTCCGTTCGAAGCCAATTGGGTTCGTTTTTTCAAATCGACCAATTGAACGCTTTGCACCCGGCTCTGCAGCGCCGGGTGCTCCGCCGCGCGATTCAGGATTTGAGAGGCGATCTCGCCGGCATCGACTTAGCTCATGTGGAGGCGATTTTAAGTCTGTGCGCCAGCCGCGAAGGGCACGATCGGGTGCTCATCCCGGGGGTGGATGCGCTGCGCTCTTTCGACGAGCTTTTGCTGGCGAAGCCGGGTGTGCTGAGCGACCGTCCGCGAAATTACCGGCTGCCGCTCGAATTCGGGAGAAAATACGAGTTGCCTTTTGGAGCGGGCTTCCTTACTCTCGACTATTTTTGTGCTAATTTCAAGAAAGAGCAGCATTTCGTGGGGGAAGTCTCGAACCTGGATGCGGGTGTCCTGGCCGGCAAGGAGTTGAGTGTGCGGAACTGGCTTCCGGGCGATGTCTTGCATCGGGCCGGACATCGAACGGCTGAGAAAATCAAATCGCTGTTTCAGCTCTACCGCATACCGCTCTGGGAACGCAGACATTGGCCGGTGGTAGTGGCTGGAGAAGAGATTGTTTGGGCGCGCCAATTTGGCGGCGCAGCCAGGTTCGGCGTTTCGGGCGAAAATCGGGAAATCGTCCGGCTAGCCTACCATGCCGTGAACCGAAAGGTATAGGTTCGGCGTCTTAAATAGTGAGGGTTGAGGCAGTTCATGAGTTCAAACGTTAAAACGGCAGTCTTTTGGGTGGTTATCATCTGCGCGGTCGTGTTGGTTTATATGGCCGTCCGGGCTGGCCGTGGCACTAATCCGACAACCCTTAAAGTCTCCGATTTCGTCGCCTACGTACAGGACGGAAAAATTAAGGAAGCCGATATAACCGGCAGCGACGTGCAGGGCACGATGATCGAAGGCGGCGTGTCGAAGACGTTCCACACGGTGATTCCTCCGAACTATCCGGAAATTTACAAGATGCTGCAGGACAAAGGCGTCAAGTACACCTGGAAGGAATCGACCGGAAGCGGCTGGATCGGGATTCTGTTCAATGCGGTGCCGGTTTTGATTCTGCTCGGCCTGTGGATCTTCATGATGCGGCAGATGCAGAGCGGCGGCAATAAAGCGCTGAGTTTTGGAAAGAGCCGGGCGCGGCTGCACTCCTCACAGCAAAAGAAGGTCACGTTCAAAGACGTCGCAGGCGTGGACGAAGCCAAAGAAGAACTGCAGGAGATTATCGAGTTTCTGCGCGAGCCGCAGAAATTTCAGAAATTAGGCGGCCGCATTCCGAAGGGTGTGCTGCTGATCGGCCCTCCCGGTACCGGCAAAACGCTGCTGGCGCGAGCCATCGCTGGCGAAGCGAATGTACCGTTCTTT
>JAICIH010000397.1 GCA_025924475.1 Bryobacteraceae bacterium | reverse complement strand
TGGCTAGTTCGTTAAGCGGTCCTCCGGGTTCCTGGATCGACACGGACACCTTGGTTGCGATGTGTAAAATCGCCGCCGAATATGGAGGCATTTACTCCACTCACATGCGCACCGAAGGCAAGGGCGTATTCGAGTCGGTAGCGGAGGCGATTGAAATCGGCAAACGGGCAGGCGTGCCGGTGGACATCATTCACCTGAAGCTTGCCGATCACGCACTTTGGGGAAAGATGCCCGAATTAGTAGCCAAAATTCAGAATGCACGTGCGAATGGCCAGGATGTGACGGCGAACGTTTATCCCTACCGGGCGGGGCAAAATAATCTTGCCGCTATCATTCCGCCGTGGGCGCACGAAGGTGGAACGCAAGCCATGCTTCAGCACCTGAAAGATCCGTCACTGCATGCACGGCTCGTCAGTGAAATTGAGCACGGCATCCCTGGATCCAATTGGTACAACCACTACACGGCTACGGGCAGTTGGGAAGGCATGCTGCTGGTTTCGTTCTCCAACCCCGCATACAAGAAATACGAAGGGCGGCGCATGAACGAGCTCATTGCGAACATCGGCGGCGCTCCGATCGACGCGCTCTTCAAGGTTCTGGAAGACAATCATGGCTCCGTGCCTACGGTGTATTTTCATCACGCCGAGAACGACATGCAATACGCATTGCGGCAACCGTTTATCTCCATTGGTTCGGACGGAACGGCTGTAGCGATCGATGGCCCCACCGCGGAGGGCCACCCGCATCCGCGCTATTTCGGTACTTTCCCGCGCGTACTTGGCCGGTATGTCCGCGAGGAGAAGCTGCTCACGCTCGAAGATGCCATCCGGAAGATGACATCGGCCAACGCGGAAAAGGTCCACATCTTCGATAGAGGACTACTACGACAAGGAATGTGGGCGGATGTGACGGTTTTCGATCCGGCGCGAATCGCGGATCGCGCAACCTATGAGCAGCCGCAGCAGTATGCCATGGGTGTGCAGTATGTTTTAGTGAATGGCCAGGTGGTGATTGACGGAGGCCGGCACACGGGAAGACGTCCGGGGGCTATTCTGTATGGCCCGGGCAGAGGTCTCTAAGTCAAGTTACCAGTGGAATTCGATGGTTTTACGTTCGTAGCGGTCGGAGGCCGGGAATTCCAGGTGCAGTTTATCGCCCACTAACTCGGCGCCGCGGACCGTGACATGATCGCGGTTCCGGCGCACCGGCAGATCATAGCGGGAGCCGCCCCAGGCTTCGATCGTGAAGGTTGCGGTATGGGCGGAGTAGGTTTCATTCAGGATTTTTAACTGGCGCGTGTCCGATCCCTCGCGCGGTAAGGCGGCAGGAATCGCGATCTCTACCGGTTTTGCCGGAGCGCTGAATTCTTTTCTGCATGGCTGCTCGGGCGCGCTCTGCGGCGCCAGGCAAAAGACCTCAGGCGATTTTGCGGCGGCACGCACGCGCCAACTTCCGGCCTCCCGGTCAAACGTTAGATCAATTGACGACTTGCCTAATGGGACATTTCTGAGCCGGGCGTGCTCCCAATTGGCCGGCAACTGCGGCGCCAGCCGCAGAGTGCGATTGCCGGCGTCCCAGGCAAGGCCGAACAAACCGCGCAGCAGCGGCGAGATCACCATGGCGGAAGACCAAGTCTGATGAGAGCTGCTGCGGCCCAACGGCTCAAAGAATCGGCCCGACAGCAATTCCGTTACGGCGCCCGCATCCTGCGTCCATGTCAAGCCGGCGTTCTGCATCAAGTGCGCATACGCGGAGAGAGGGCGTCCCGCTCGATATTCCGCTAACGACACCCAGCCCGTGAAAAGCGGCCATACCGAGCCCTGATGGTAGCTGATCGGATCGTAAAACGCAGTTCGCTCGCTGATGTCGCGAGTGCCCCAATCGGTCGAGAATTCCTCCGATGCCCAACGGGTAAGCATGCCATCGGCGCGCGGTAAAGAAAACGTTCCAGTCCACCAGGCCACGGACGGATAAATGGTAGCCGTTCGATCGGGAGTGCCGTTCTCGGCGCGGCTGAAGGCGTAGAAGCCGGTGGAAGAATCGTAATATTCCGCCGCGATCTTCGCGCGGATTTCATCGGCTTTTCGCCGAGCCGCGCCAGCGAGTTGTGTATCGCCCATTCTTTGGGCAAGCCGGGACATGGCTTCCGCCGATTGCTGATCGAGCGCCGCCAGATAGATCTCCTGTTGCGGCATTCCTCCGGGCCAGGATTCGACCCAGCCTGTGCCTTGCGAATTGTTATAGATGCCATCGTTCGATTCATGCGCGCGAGTGAAGGCGTAGGCTTTGCGCACGGCCTCCCAGTGGCGCTTCAGATAATCCGTATCGCCGCTGGTGTTGACGTAATCCTCTATCGCCATGACGAGCAGCGGAGTAGCATCGGCCGACGCATAAAAATAAGGAGTGGCCGCCCAGTCCACTGCATCGGCGGCCTGCGAGTACTCGTGCATGATTTTGCCGTCGGCGCGCTGCCGCCGGATGAGGAAATCCAGCGCGCGGCGCGTCAAAGCAAAATCGCCATAGCTATTGATCGCGTAGGCCGTCCAAAGCGTGTCTCGCCCGAAAAACCAGGCGTAGCCGGGACGCGCCGAATCGGCCGACTCGTAATAGCCGGCCACCAATCCGGTCTCATCGCCATGCATCACCTGGGCCTGATCGATGGCGATTTCTGCCCAGGCGAACGCGGCATTCAGATGCGTATCCGGTGATTCTACAACGAGCCGGTTGTCGAAAAAATGCGCATAATACTCGAGCGTCCGCCGGTACAATTGCGGAATTTGCTCGTTTATCGCAGCCACCGTATCGCTCGGACTCCGCTTGTCCAACATGGAGAGAATGAGCGGGAAGACGAGGCCGTGATCGCGAGCCGGATCGTAGTGCAGCGTCAGCTCGAGCGGATAGGTCTGAGGATGCTCCTGATAGGGCACCAGAATTCCCGGCCTGGTGCGCGGCATGGCAACAATGGCGGAGAACTTCGGATCGTCGGTATGCAGAATGTAAAATCCGCTGTTTCCTTCGGGCCGCCACTCGCCATTTGGGCGCCCGAAATTGGGAGCAGGCCACATGCGCAGCATCTCGGGCACGAAGGAGAACGTGAGATGGAGCGGCCGTATCGATTCGATTTCAAAAAATACCGCCGCGCCGGTTGCGGCGGCCTCTGCGCCGCGCACCGCAAACATGTGCTGCCGTATCGTGAACGCGGCATGGGAATAAGTGAGAATGGTCTCGGCCGGAGTTACCTCCATTTCCGCAGCGAGCGCGTTGACGTCGATGGGGACCGGATAATCGGCCAGCTCCGCGCGAATCCGGAAATGGCTCAGAATCTTGACTGGCCACAGCCACGCTTCAAACTCGCCATTCTGCCTTCCCAAAAGTGCGCCGCGCTCGCCTGCCACGGTCCAGGGCTTTCGCGGCGAGCAAGGGGAAACAATTTTTAGCGGACCGGGAATTTGCGAGAAATCGACGGGCGGCGCAAGTTCGGCCGCGATTGCGCAGGCGGTGAACACCAGCAGAAAGGCGATTCGACTGGCCATGCGTTCAGTTTATGGTGGGGGTAGCGGCATTCCCAGCGTGAGCGGCTATTATTCTGAATGCGCATGTTCATTGTTAAGCGGATTTTACTGGCCGTTCTGGTGATAGTTGTCCTGGCGTTTGCGGCAGCCTTTGGAATCTACGAAACGATTCCCGGAGGCAACACGCCACAGTCGCGCTTTGACGCGATTATTGTGCTCGGATATCCGGCGAACGCCGACGGAAGTCCTTCGCCGATCCAGCGCGAGCGGGTGCTCGAAGGCGTGCGAGAGTACCGCGCCCATGTTGCGCCGCGGCTGATTATGACCGGCGGCGCGGCGCACAACTCACAAGTGGAAGCCGCTGTCATGGCGCATTTCGCCGAACGGCAGGGCGTGCCCGAAAGCGCCGTCATCGTGGAGCCGCAGGCGCAAAATACGATTCAAAATGCCTTCTATTCGGTCCGCATCATGCAAACGCACGGCTGGCAATCCGCCGAAGTGGTAAGTTCGCCCAGCCATCTGGCGCGCGCCAGCCTGATCTTTTCGCATTTCCCAATTCGCTATCGCACGCGCGCCTCGAAGCCGGGCGGCTTTTTCTATGAATGCGTGGTGCATCTCCACGAAATACGCGTGACGGACCGTATTCGGTTGTTTGGGTTCACGCCGACGCCGTATTTGCCCGCCACTTGATGCTGCAGCCGACGCCGGGCTTTTGATCGCGAGACACCGCGCGGCCTTCGAGCAGCGCATCGATGGCGGCGCGCAGGTCTTTGCCGCTAGGCGGGCCGGTGATCGGATTGGTGCTGCGCCGCGGACGGCTATCGTCGAACTGGCCGTGGTAGGCAAGCTTGCGCTCGGAGTCGAACAGAAAAAATTCGGGCGTACACTCGGCCGAATAGGCTCGCGCGACTTCCTGGGTTTCGTCGTAGCAGAAAGGGAACGTGAACCCCAGCTCCGCGGCCATCTCGCGCAGGCTTGCCGGCGCGTCCTCCGGATAGGCTTCGGGATCGTTGGAGGAAATCGCTACTATGCCCAGCGGTTGCCCGGCATAGTCCCGCACAAGCCGTACCAGCTCCTTCTGGATGTGTTGCACATAGGGGCAGTGACGGCAGAGAAACATCACCAGCAGCGCGTTGCTGCCGGCAAACCGATCGAGCGTAACCATATCACCCGACGTTACTTCCGGTAATTCAAAGGCCGGCGCCGTGGCGCCTAGCGGGAGCGCATGGGATTGAGAGTGCGGCATAGGCTTTGATAGCCAGAGTAACAAGCAATAGAATTCTTCGATCCTGCCAATAGAAAATTGGAGTCCCGTAAACGGCCGAAATCCTGTTACTCTCTTTTTAATTAATTACTATGACAAAGGCGTCACGCACCCTGTTCGGGCCGCTGTTTTGGACTTTCGCGCTCTGCGGCAGCGCGGCACTTGCCCAAACGGCACCCTCCACGGACGCGCGTTTGAGCGCTCTGGAAGCGGCGACTAAGTCCGCGCAATCGGCGGGCGACAACGCCTGGATGCTGACCAGCGCGGCGCTGGTACTGATGATGACCGGCCCCGGCCTCGCGCTCTTTTACGGCGGCCTGGTCCGGACGAAAAACGTGCTGAGCACGATGATGCACAGCTTCGCGCTGATGGGCGTGGTTACCGTGCTATGGGCCATTTACGGCTACAGTTTTTCCTTCGGCGAAGGCAACAGCTTCATCGGCGGCTTGCAGTATCTATTTCTCAACGGAGTGGGTTCGGCGCCCAATGCAGACTATGCCGCGACCATTCCGCATGAGACGTACATGATCTACCAGCTCATGTTCGCCATCATCACGCCCGCTCTGATTTCAGGCGCTTTCGCTGAACGCATGAAATTCAGCGCCATGCTGCTGTTTACCTGCCTCTGGTCGACGATTGTTTACTTTCCGATGGCGCATATGGTGTGGGGCAAAGGCGGCTTGTTG
>JAICIH010000396.1 GCA_025924475.1 Bryobacteraceae bacterium | reverse complement strand
CGCCATCGCTGGAGGACTGGCCAGCTTTATTCCGCGCATCGGAGTGCTGGTGCCGCTTGTCCTGGTTGCGATTGCCGATCTGTTCGGCGGCGTCGACCTGCTGCACTGGACCTACGCCTTCGGCGTTTGGTTTGTGATTTTGTTATTTGATGAATTTTATTTGACGCCACGCCTGTTGAGCAAACCGTTAGGGCTTCGGGCCATTCCTGTCTTTTTCGCACTGATTGCCGGAAGCTTTTTCTTTGGACCGGTCGGTTTCATCCTGGCAGTTCCCGTTCTCGCGATAGCTGCCGTATTCTGGCGCTATTTTCGCGATCGGCAAACGCAATAGTCTGCCATTATAATGACTCGAACCATGTGCGAATTCTTTTTTTCTGCTCGGCGTCGGCCTTGCTGCTGGCGAGTCTCGGCGTGCCGGCCGCGGCCGACACGATTATGGGAGCCGGCTCGTTTCACTCCTGGAGCGTGAGCACGCTCGGTCCTGCTGCCAATCCCACCTTCGGTGGCCCCTATTGGAATAGCCAATCTGGAGAAGGGAACACCGGCAACATCGGCTGGTGTCTGACGGGAAGCGTCGTGTGTTCCATCGCGAATCCGCCCGGCGCAATTTCGTTTTTTGGCGACGGAAATAATGCGGTTTCGAACATGTTCTTTGGGAATTCATTCGGATCGGTCGAAGTATCCTTGCTCGGCAATTTCACCAGCCAGACAGGCGGCCCCGATGGCGTCAATTACCTCGGCTGGTATGCTCTCCAGTCCGACGGCACGCTAGGCCTGATGCAGACCCTCTGGAGTTCCGCCGCGCTGGTGGGCGCGTCAGCGGTCTTCAGTCCTGGCGGCAACTACGGTTTCTTCATCGAGAACGTGAAAGGATTGGGCACGCCGTTTGAAGCGGACTATTTCTGGTTTATGAACACCGCCTTCACCAGTACCGGAGGAACTGCGGTCGATCCCGCGAACCACCAGCACTTCGCGGTCTTTTCGCCCGGCCCTAACCAGTTCGTGCTGGGTATGGAAGATGCGACGCCTGGCGATCTCGATTTCAACGACATGATCGTGCAGGTCTCCGCTGGTGTCCCCGAGCCCGCGCCGGCGGCTTTGATGGGCGGCGCACTCCTGCTCTGCATTCTCCCGCTGCGGCGCGCCGTTCGCCGGTAAGCTCCCGCCGCTCGCCGATTTGCCAATGCATCTCCGGCCCGATCGGCCTACCATCGGAAGCAAGGTAGGACATGAGTAACAGCAAGAAAGATTGGCAGGGCTTGGCGCTTCCCTTCGTATTAATCGTTACTGGCGCCATTTTGCTTGCGGGGGATGGTTTCGGCTTCCTCTCGCTCGACCGCATTCAAAACCTATGGCCCCTGGCGGTTATCCTCGTCGGACTGGCCGGCCTGATGCCTACGTCACTCGACGGAATTCGCTAATTCGACCCAAAAAACGCATGCCGGAGTTTGATCCCAATAAACAATCGCCGCCGTTTGGGCCGCATGGCGTGAAACATCCACCGGATTCGTTTTGGCCAGCCAGTATGCGGCGCCGCGGCCCCAATGGCCCGCGTATCGTTTTCGCGGTCTTTCTGATCGCGGCGGGAACGCTGCTCTTTCTGGGAAATCTCGGCTTGTTGCCCGTTCACAGCCTCTGGGATCTCGTCCCCATCGGAATGATTGTGTTCGGATTCCTTCGGCTGCTGCAATGTCCGCGGCCAGGCGGACGTATTTTTGGCGGGCTGCTCTTTGTCTTCGGAATTCTTTTCCTGCTGGTGAATCTTGGTGTTCTGCAAATCCACGCCAGAGACGGAAGTTGGCCGCTGTCAATCCTGTTCATCGTATTTGGTATAGCGCTTCTCATCAAGGTCCTCGAACCGCGCAGTGACGATCGCTCCTTCGGCCGCTGGAGCCGCTCTTCCATGGGTGAAAACGCCAATGTGCTCGAAGAGATCGCCGTCTTCGGATCCGTAAAACGGAAATTGGATACGAGCGAGTTCCAGGGCGGGGAAATCCGCACTTTCTTCGGAGAGGTCAAGGCCGATCTGCGCCGCAGCGGAATTGCTGCGTCGCAGCAGCCGCTAACGATAGACGCGACAGCGATCTTTGGCGCTATCAAAATACGGGTTCCCGACACCTGGAGGATCAACATCAACGGCATGGGCGTTCTGGGCGTATACGAAGACAGAACCACCCCGCCGAACCAGATTGCCGGCGCGCCTTTGGTGAACATTACCGGGTTCTCTATGTTCGGCAGCGTCGAGATCGAAAATTGAAGCCGGACTTCAGCTCGCCGGGCAACAAATGCACCCGATCTTTCAAAACAGAAACACCTTAGCCGCCTACTTAGCCGCCTGGGCGCCGCTGGGCGCAATGCTCACTTGCGTAGTCAAAGTGTCGGCGCACATCGGATGGCTTGAAACCGCCACCTTCACGGTGCCGCTCACGCTTATTCTGGCCGTCGTGTGCCTATCGCCTTGGTATTTGGTCAGGTCATTGCCTCTCGGTTCGTCCTCTCGCGCCAAAGTACTTGGCACGAATTTAGTGAGCGCGATGTGCGCCGGTGCGGTCGTTATGGCCGCCGCGCATGTGCTTCTCTTTTTTGCCGACAGGCTGTATCCGGGCTTGAGCGACCGCATCCATTCGGCCCTGCCAATATTGGCCGGCATGTTATTCCTCTTCTATCTGCTTTCAATCGCCATGCACTACGTATTGCTCGCGCTTGAAACTTCCAAACGCGCCGAGCTGCTTTCTCGCGAAGCGGAGTTCAAGGCGCTCAAGGCGCAGGTGAATCCGCATTTTCTTTTTAACAGCCTGAATTCGATCAGCGCTTTGACGAGCATCGATGCGGCCAAAGCGCGCCAGATGTGCATCCGCCTCTCCGATTTCCTGCGAAATTCGTTGCGCCTCGGCGAAAAAGCAAGCATCCCTTTCGGCGAAGAAATGGAGCTGACTAATACCTATCTGGATGTGGAGCAAGTGCGCTTTGGCCCGCGGCTGCGCGTGAAGCGGGATTTCACACAGGATTGCGCGGATTGTGAAGTGCCGCCGTTATTGCTACAGCCTCTGGTCGAAAACGCGATCAAACATGGCATTGCCGCGTTGGCGGAAGGCGGAGAAATTGCCATGACGGCGCGTCTCGAGCGCGGTCACCTCTATTTTGTCGTTGAAAATCCGTTCGATCCGGACGCGCCATCCATCAAGAAAAGTGGCTTCGGATTAGTGAACGTGCGCAACCGCCTGGCCGCCCGCTACGGCGGCGCGGCGCGCCTCGAAGTGCAGGTGGAACCCAGCTTGTACCGTGTCATTCTCTCTCTGCCCTGTAGCGATAGGTTGAAACCATGAGCATCCGCGCCATCCTGGTAGATGACGAAGACCTGGCGCGTCAGCTTTTGCGCGAGTACCTCAGCGAAGAAAAGGACGTCGAGATTGTCGCCGAATGCAGCAACGGCTTCGATGCCGTGAAAGCCATCGCGCAATGGAAACCCGATCTGGCATTCCTGGATGTCCAGATGCCGAAGCTCGACGGCTTCGAAGTTTTGGAGCTGATCGACGCCGATTTGGTCGTGGTCTTTGTCACGGCCTACGATCAATACGCGATGAAGGCGTTTGAAGCCGCGGCGGTGGACTATCTGCTCAAGCCCTTCGACGCGAGCCGTTTGCGAACCGCTCTCGAAAAGGTCCGGCGGCGGCTGGGCGAGCGCGGCCCTCGCCTGCAAGCAGTCGAACTGAAGCAAGCCGCTCGCGGTCCCGGCCAATGGCCGGAGCGAATCGTTGTGAAAGACGGCGCGCGCGTGCATGTCATTCCGATCGGACAGCTCGAATACGCTGAGGCTCAGGACGACTATGTTGCCCTGCACAGCGGAGGCAAAAGCTACCTGAAGCAGCAAACGATCTCGAGCCTCGAAGAATCGCTCGATCCGGCCAAATTCGTCCGCGTGCATCGCTCTTTTCTCATCAATCTCGAATGCATTTCCAAAATTGAGCCATACACAAAAGACAGCCGCCTGGCGATTCTTACCGGCGGCGCCCAGGTGCCCGTCAGCCGGGCCGGTTATCTACGGCTCAAAGAGGCAATGGAGCGCGGATAGCCGCACTTAATGTATAGAAACCGCTCAGTATACTTAAATTAGAGATGTCGTCCGCTATGGAAACCGGCGTTTTGCGTAAAGTAACGGAACTTTCAGCCGACATGCGCCAGGCGATGGAAAGTCTTCTTGGCCGGCCGCTTCAAGAAGATGAAGCGGTTACTGTGAACACGTACAAGCCTGCGCCAAAGGGAAGAGCTAGAAGAGAAGCTTCTCGCCGTCTTTTGGATCGTATTCACAAAACCGCTCAAAAAGCTGCCGAAATTCCAGATCGGCAAATTGACGCCGCGATTGATGAAGCAGCCGACTACGTGCGCCATCATCCTGAATGAGAATTGCTCCCAATACGGGAATTCTTGTTCGCATGAATGTGAAGAGTAAGGGCCCGGCACGGCGCCTGCTTCGAGCCCATTCTTTCGCAAGACCACGAACTAGTCCTATCTGAATTCTTATTAGAAGAGACTGCGCGCGTACTGTCCTATCCTCGTCTTCTTCAGTTATATAACCCGACGCAAAACGAGATTGTCGAACACGTGGCGTTGCTGAGAGCGCGTGCCGACATCGTTTCTCCGATTGTGTACGAGCCGGTTGTTTTAGCCGACCCCAATGATGATCCGGTTGTATATACGGCGATAGCGGGCCGTTGCGATATCCTCTGCGCACTGGACCGCCATTTCTACATCCCTCAAGTACTTTCGTTTTGTAGCGGCCGCGGCATTCGCATCATGGATGATGTCGCGTTGCTCGAAATACTGAAACGACGAGACAGACCATAGCGTTATCATCAATTTTCCGGACTTTCCGTCCGGAGCGGACTATGCCAAACGCAAATTGCGACATCGGACTGATCGGCCTCGCGGTCATGGGCCAGAATCTGGTTCTGAATATGAACGACCATGGCTACCGGGTGGCCGTTTTCAATCGAACTGTTTCTAAGGTAGACGAGTTTATCCAGGATGAAGCGAAAGGCACGCAGGTTGTCGGCGCGCATTCCATCGAGGAACTGGTTCAATCGCTCAAGCGGCCTCGCCGCGTGATGCTGATGGTCAAGGCCGGCGACACCGTCGACCAGATGATCGATCACATCGTGCCGCACCTGGAAAAGGGCGACATTATCATCGATGGCGGCAACTCTCATTATCCGGACACCAACCGCCGCACCAAAAGCCTGAACGAGAAAGGCATTCTGTACATCGGAACCGGCGTTTCCGGTGGCGAAGAGGGTGCGCGGCACGGCCCGTCCATCATGCCGGGCGGTAATCCGGAAGCCTGGCCGCACGTGAAGGACATTTTTCAATCCATCGCCGCCAAGGTCGAAGATGGAACGCCCTGCTGCGATTGGGTGGGCGAGGCCGGGGCTGGTCATTACGTGAAAATGGTCCACAACGGGATCGAATACGGGGACATG
>JAICIH010000395.1 GCA_025924475.1 Bryobacteraceae bacterium | reverse complement strand
TCTAAAATCTCCTCGGCGGCTTGCCGGTTCTTGCCTTCGCGGTTGCGCATTGAGGCATATACATAGTGGCCTGCGCGAGCGACAGTAATCGCGGTAAGTCTTCCGATTCCGGTGCTGGCACCGGTGATCAAAACGTTGGATTTTTGGGAGGACATCACGGTATTGTATGCGATCGCTCAAATGCCTGGCCGGCTGAGCGGGAGACCGCTTTAACAGCCGTCTATCCCTTGGCAAACATCCTCGCTCATGCGTGGACGGGCTCTTCTTCGCCGAAAAACAAGCGCCGCGCTCGAGCATCGATTGGCGACTCGGGGCCTAAGCCGATAACATCGGGAATCCCACGCGGTTGAGTGAGCAGGCTTGGGAGTACACGCTTTCGCCGTTCCTCCGCTTCCTGCCCCGTGGACCAGAGCAGGTCCGCGTACCACCGGGTGACTGTGTGAAGGGCGCCGTAGTATCGATCGTGCTGCAGGGAATACAGCCGGATCGCGGCATCCCAATCAGACGCAGAGCATAGAGAATCTCTCAGAGTAAGAACATCGAGAAGCGTGAGCGAAAGCCCTGTACCCCAATCCGGGTCGGTGGCTGCCGCCGCATCGCCGATGAGCACGACACCATCGCGAGCCGGCTTATCCACCCAGTGATCAGCGCCATTAAACTCGGCGAGCGGCCCGGCGGCCCGTGCTTCGTCATACCATTCCGCAGGCGCACCTGTACTCCGGCAACATCCCAAAAAATCGCTGACTCGCCGTTCGCCGCTCAGTTCGCGAACACCGTCTTCCTTTCGATACATAAAATAAAGGCGGGCGCGCTTTTGGCCGAGGGGCGCGATCAGAGTAGCGGCACCAGGCCCGACTCCATGATGTGTTGCGTCCTCCGGTGCGGGCACTTCTTCGCACAAGAGACCGGCGATCATGAGACGGTCCGGGTCGCGACTTACTTGAAATCCTGCTAACGAGCGGACGTGGGAGTTTCTCCCGTCGGCGCCGACTATGATGCGAGCCTCAAGAGAAACCGTCTTACCTTGACCACGGTATTGAACTTTCGGAGGGCTGCCTGGTATGACGGAGTCGGCTGTGGTACCGCGCTGCACCTCGGCTCCGGCCTTCTCCGCCAATTCGAGAAGTATTTCCTGCATGGCCGGGTGATAGAGGTTGAACGAGCCGGCGCCATGGGGAGCCGTCGCCTGAAGATCCCGATTGAAGACCGGGTTTCCTCCGAGCCATGTTGTCCACCATCTGGTCTGGTTCCCGCAGCCGGCGGCGAGAGGGTCATAGATCCCAAGCCGGCGTGCGGCGGATACTCCCCAGGGATGCATCTGCTCGCCTCGCACTCTGTCCCTGAAGCGGGACTCGCGTTCGAGCACGAGCACCCGGTATCCACGCTCCGCGAGATTCTTGGCGAGTGCAGAACCCGCGAGCCCGCCTCCAATGATGATTGCGTCGTACGTCATTTGCTTGCGCCGGCAGATGCGGATTGAAGCTGCTGAAGCAATCCAAGCCGGTCAAACTCCATCCAATGCCGGACGATACGGCCGTTTTCGATTCCGTAAACGATCATTAAACCGGCAGAAACTGCTCTTCCGGTCGCTGGAATTCCAGCGAAAGCGCCTTGGTTGACGCCACGAAACGTGCCGCGGACCGCGACTCGATCTCCCTCAGATAGCATGTCCTCGACTATAATTTCATATCTTGGGAAGGCTTCCTCGGTTTCGGCAATGTGTTGAGCAAGACTTGTATCGGCTACGTATTGTTGGACAAGGCCGGTCGGTTTCGGATGGCCGCTTAGGGCCTCAAGATACGTCTTGATGAGAGTTTTGTTGTCAGTCATGAGAGCAAGATAAGGCGGTTTGGCGTGGGCGTCCTAACGACAGCAAATGGAAATTCAAAGCAAATTCAAAGTGCGCCGGGCATGTGTTACCGGTTCGGCGAGTTCGAACTGCATCCCTCGGAACGGGAGTTGAGGCACAAGGGTGAGCCGATAGCGCTAGCGCCCAAGGCATTCGATGCGCTTCAGCACCTCGTGCGAAGGGCGCCGCATTTGGTCAGAAAAGATGAATTGATGGACGCGCTATGGCCTTCCACACACGTGGAGGAAGCCAATTTGACAAACTGCATTGCCGCTCTCCGCAAAGTTCTCGGACACGGAGGAATCCAGACCGTGTCACGGCATGGTTACCGGTTGATGCTAACCGTAACGGGCGAGCCGGGCATCATTAGCGGAGCCTACGAGAAATTTGTGGACGCACGCGATTTGATTCGTGAAAGATCTCCCGAATCGATTTTGCGGGCGCGCGACTTGCTTTGGTTGTGCCTTGCGGATGATCCGACGTTCGCGCCGGCATGGGCGTGGCTAGGCCGGTGCTCCTGGATGATTGAGAAGTTAAGCGCCGATGGCGAGAGAGCCGAGGCACTAGCCGAGGCGGCGTTCCGCCGGGCATTTATCATTGACCCCGATCTGGCGTGCGCGCACCAATTCTATACGCCAGTCGAGACGGACATGGGTCACGCGCAACTCGCATTATCCCGGCTGTCCGATCGTTTGGCCCGCATTCGCCGGGACCCGGAAACGTTCACGGGACTGGTCCAAGTTTTTCGATTTTGCGGACTGCTGCAAGAATCCATTGATGCCCACCACCGCGCGCAGGAATTGGATCCAACTATATCTACCAGCGTTCCGCACACATTATTCCTGATTGGCGATTACCCCGCTGCCATAGATACATATGCAGGGCGAGCTGGTTACTATCTGGATGCGGCTGTTTGGGCGGCGCTAGGCGAAACGCGGCGGTCCGTGGCGCTCTTGCGTGAGCGGCTCGGACGAGCACAACTATCGCATCTCATGTCCGGACTGACGGCCTCCTTGCTGGCAGTACTCGAGCAGAGAACCGCAGAAGCGATTGATTTGATGCAGCGTATCAATATCCGCCACGAGCCCGAGGCCACGATGTACCTGGCGCGGCACTACTCGTATTTGGGGGCAGCGGATGAGGCGATAGGCATGCTGCGGCAAGCGGCGGCGGCCGGCTTTATTTGCGCGCCCGAGACGCTCCGGCGTGATCCCTGGCTGGCGGCTGTAAGGGCGCACCCGCATTATCGACAGATCGAGGCAGAGGCACAAAAGGCCGTAATGCGTGCTCGATCTGTTCTCCAAACGGGCTAGTATGTACAAACCGCTTACTTACGAGGTTAGGAAAAATTACAGAGCAGCAGAGCCGCAACCGAGGTTTGCAGTTCTCAGCAGCATTCTTTTGGCGGGTTGACAACCCGCCGCAGGCTGCCAGCCTGCCCCACAGAGCAGCTTGCGCCGCAACCAAACGCAGCATGTAGTTTCAACGCCGCTTGCTAACGCGCGCGGTTCTTTTTGCTCGGAACCCGGATCGTCAACCGAGTATGAAATCGTCGCAAGCAGCAAAGGATTTGAAATGTAGTAGTACAAGACAGCCGGCTGCAACCAAATCAAATTGCCGACTACTCGATAGAAATCGTCGCAAGCAGCAACGAATTTGAGATGTAGTAGTACATGGCAGATGTCTCATACTCCAGTTATTTCAGGCCAAAGTTAAAGTCACTTGCTATAGCAACTTGTCGAGGGTGATTGGCAGCTCGCGGACGCGTTTTCCGGTCGCGTGGAAAACAGCATTCCCGATAGCGGCGGCTGTTCCTACGATTCCGATCTCGCCCACTCCTTTTACGCCGATTGGATTTACGATGGGGTCGTGCTCCTCGACAAAAATGACTTGAATGTCGTGTGTGTCGGCATTGACCGGGACGTGATACTCGGCGAGATTGTGATTCATGATGCGGCCGTAATTTCGATCGACGATACTTTCTTCGTGCAGCGCCATGCCCATTCCCCACACGACGCCACCGAGAACCTGGCTGCGGGCGGTTTTGGGGTTCAGAATTCTGCCCGCCGCCACCGCGTTCACTACGCGAGTGACATGAATCGTGCCTAAGTCCTCATCGACTTTTACTTCGGCGAAGACTGCCGAATGGGTGTTGCCGGCGTAACCACGCTGTTTTAGCTTCTGCTTTCCAAAAGTGACCATGGAGGTAGTTTCCTCGTCAAGGCTCGCCACTTCATTCCGACGCATGACATCAGTGATGGAGACGGCTTCGGACGGGTTCGATTTGAGAAAGATCTTGCCCTCGGCGAATGCAACGTCATCGAAACTTGCTTTCGTAAATGGGCTATCTGCTAATTTCTGCGCGAGCTTGAACAGCTTCTTCGCGATCTCATCACAGACCTCCTTTACGGCGGAGCCACTGGACGCGGCCGTCCAGGAGCCGCCTTCCACCGGAGATTTTGGCAGCCTGGAATCACCCAACTCAAACGTGACATTTTCGATGGGCAAGCCCAGCGTCTCGGCTGCGATCTGGGTCATGATTGTGTAAGTGCCTGTACCGATATCCGCAGTCGCATTGCCGACGACCAGATGGCCATCGGCGGTCAGGGCGGCCTTGGCGCTTGTGGGCTGATAGAGAGCTTCCCAAATACCGGTTGCCATTCCCCATCCGACAAGATTTTTGCCATCTCGCATCGAGCGAGGTTCGGGGTTACGGCGGCTCCAACCAAACGCCTCGGCGCCTTGCCGGAAACACTCGCGGAGTTCTTTACTCGAGAAGGGTTTATCGCCGTCCTGGTCGCGGTCCGAATAGTTTTTCAGGCGAAACTCAATGGGATCCATTTTGAGCTTGTATGCGATCTCGTCGATGGCAGTTTCGAGGGCCCAGACGCCGGTGGCCGCCCCTGGCGCGCGCATATCCATGGGTGTCGCGAAATTAAGTGCGGTCACCTGGTGGCCCAGCTTCGAATTGTCACAGCGATAAAGGAGTCCCGACCAGTTCACGACAGCTTCGCTGTAGTCTTCGTGCAGGGAGGTTTCTGTTGTCGCTTCGTGCATGATGGACTGCAGGGCGCCATCGGCGGAAGCGGCGAGTGAAATGTCTTGCAGCGTTACCGGGCGATGGCCGAAGGTAAACATCTGCTGGCGCGTAAGAGAAACGCGTACGGAACGCTTCAGATCGAGCGCCGCCATAGCCGCGAGAAAAAGCTGGTATTCGGGCCGCAGGCCGGAACCGAATGCTCCGCCTACGTAAGGAGAGAGGACGCGAACCTTATCGTGGGAAAGCCCGAAAATGCTGCAAACGTACTGCTGACAATTTTGCACGCCTTGCGTCTTCTCATAAATGGTGAGCGAGCCGTCGGTTTCATAAATGACCGTGGAGCCGAACAGCTCAATAGGATTGTGATGCTCCATTGGGACGAAGTACTTTTCGCGGAGATTCACGGCCGCGGATTTAAACATTTCTTCCGGCTTACCGCGCTCTTTGGGAGGCGGCGGTATGCCGGATCTCGAACGTGGTTTATAGGCTTTCTCGCGCTCCCATTCCAGATCGGTCTTGTGCGCGTCTGTTTTATATTCCACGCGGACAAGAGAAGCCGCATAGCGGGCCGTTTCGAACGTATCTGCCACAAC
>JAICIH010000394.1 GCA_025924475.1 Bryobacteraceae bacterium | reverse complement strand
TCCGGAGATTCGCCGCGGCGAACGGCTTGCGCGGTGGCGCGGTCGCGCACGAACTGGATCAATTGCGATTTCAGGCTGAGGTGCGTTTCCCATAGCTCGCCATCATCGATGCTTTCGATACCTTGCCAGATCTTGGGGTCGGCGCTATGCTCCTGCCAGCCCGCTCCGAGGTGGCGATCATAGAGCCGGAACATTTGCGGAGCGAGCCAGGAGGGGACATGGACGCCGTTAGTGATATGGCCGATGGGAATGGCGTCCTCCGACTTGCCCGGATAGAGGCCGGTCCACATACGACGCGACACTTCTCCGTGCAAGGCGGAGACGGCGTTGGCGCGGCGCGACACTTTCAAACCGAGCACCGTCATGCAGAAGTCTTCGTGATTGTCGCCGGGATTTTCGCGCCCGAGCTCCATCAAGCGTGAATGAGAGAGGCCGAGCTGTTCGCGCAAAGGGCCGAGATGTTCTTCGATGAGATCGGCGCCGAAGCGATCGTGGCCCGCGGGCACGGGAGTATGGGTGGTGAACACGACTTCGCGGGCGACGCGCGGAACGGCATCGTCGAAGCTCATACCTTCTTCCTCCATGCGGCTGCGGATGGATTCCAGGATGGCAAAGGCGCTATGACCTTCATTGAGGTGAAGCACGCTGGGTGTGACGTTCATCGCGCGGAGCGCGCGGACACCTCCAATTCCCAGTAAGAGCTCCTGGCGGACACGGACGCGCTTGTCGCCGCCATAGAGCCGCGAGGTCAGCTCACGATCTTCGGGTACGTTGCCTTCGACGTTGGAATCGAGCAGGAGCAGGTCGCGCCGGCCGACACTGACACGCCAAACCTTCGCCTGGATGTAGCTGTTGCGCGTATCGATGCGCACCATGATGGGCTCGCCATTTTTGCCAATGGCGGGCTCCATCGGAAGGACATTTACATCTGCGGGCAGATACTCTTCCTGCTGCCAACCACTTTTATCGAGATACTGGCGGAAATAGCCCTGGCCGTAAAACAAGCCGATCCCGATGAGCGGGATATCCAGATCGCTGGCGCTTTTGATGTGATCGCCGGCGAGCACGCCCAAGCCGCCCGAGTAGATGGGCAGTGATTCGTGGATTCCGAATTCGGCGGAGAAGTAAGCAACTGGCCGGGGGCGCAGGACGCCCGCTTGGTTGAAGCCCCAGGTACGCGAGGCTTGGAGATATTCCTGCTGGCGGCGGTAAGCGTAATTGATGCGGCTGTGCAGTTGCAGTTCGGTGGCACGGCGCTCGATGGTGGAGAGCGGCATTTCCGAGAGCAACGCAACAGGATTCTGGTTCAGCTCGGCCCAGCGCACCGGATCGAGATCGCGAAATAAGCTGGTGCAATCGTGGTCCCAGCTCCACCACAGATTGCGAGCCAACGCCCAAAGGCGCTCTTGTGAAGGCGCGATGAAGAGGTCGAGAGTACGGGCCTGGCTGACGATGGGAGCTACCTGGGCGGCAGCTTCGGTGAGGAGCCGGATCTCGTCCTCGTGGAAAGCGCGCGCTTCTACCGTCTGGACGACCAGGACACCCTGGAGCACACCGCGGTCGATGAGGGGAACGCCCAGGAAAGAGTGATAAGCGTCTTCGCCCGCCTCCACGACGTACTTGAAACGCGGATGATTCCGCGCGTGGCTCACCGTGACGGGACGCACTTGTTCGGCAACGAGCCCGGTGAGACCTTCGTGGAGCGAGATGCGCAGTACGCCAACAGCCTGCTTGCGCAGACCGAGCGTTGCGGCGAGCACGAGACTGGAGCGGTCAGGCTCGAGCAGATAGGCGGAGCAGACGTCCGTATGAAAGCGGCGAGCGATTAACGCCACCATGCGCGAAAGGGTCTCGACTGGTTTGCGGCCTTCTTCGGCCAGCTTGGAAATTTCTTCCAGTGCGAGCACTTGCGGAGAATTAGAGCCAGGGAAAGGAACGTTGGTCATTGAATTGGGTCGCAACGATACATTTCGGATATAGCGACGTGGTTCGCGCGACGAGGCGGCCACTCGGCGAGGACGGACGGAGCGGTCCGGCGTGCCGGGCAAACGCTACTCACATTGTCTATTCTACGGGTGCTGAAAACGGGCACATGGATTTTGCCCAAATGCACACGTTTGCTTCGCCAGCAAAGCGGGGCTAAAAGCCCCGCGCGGGCTGAAGCCCGCCCCACCCGGCAGAAAATAGGCCATGGCCAATATTGCTAACTGCGGCCCTTGGGTTCTCGCTGCTACGATACTCGGCTCAAGTATGGCCTTTATTGACGGTACGGTCGTGAATGTCGCGCTGCCGGCGCTTCAATCCGCTTTCGGAGCGAGCGTATCCGAGGTTCAATGGGTCGTCGAATGTTATGCACTCTTTCTTGCCGCTCTTTTGCTGGTAGGCGGTTCGCTCGGTGATCTCTACGGCCGCCGCAAGATCTTCGCGATTGGTGTAATTCTCTTCGCTGGCGCCTCCTGCGGGTGCGGCCTTGCCGCCAACGCCGGCCAGCTCATAGCGGCTCGCGGATTACAAGGTATCGGCGGCGCACTTCTTGTGCCGGGAAGTCTCGCCTTGATCAGCGCTTCGTTTCCCGCCGAAGAACGAGGGCGCGCCATCGGAACGTGGTCAGGCTTCACGGCCATCACTGCCGCCATCGGTCCCGTTCTTGGGGGCTGGCTGGTACAACATGCATCGTGGCGCTGGGTGTTCTTCCTCAATCTGCCGATCGCCGCGGTGGTTCTCGCACTTACGTTCCTTCGCGTTCCGGAAAGCCGTAATCAAGAGCAGGCTCAGGAAAGCCTCGATTGGCCTGGGGCGCTGCTCGTGACGGTGGGGCTTGGGGGTGTGGTGTTCGCGCTCATTCAACCTTCGCATGCTGTGATCGCCGGCGCCATCGGTGTTGTGTCCCTGATCGCTTTCTTCCTGGTGGAGGAGAATTCGCGGGCGCCCATGCTTTCGCTGGATCTCTTCCGTTCGCGGGATTTCACCGGGGCTAACTTACTTACTCTGTTTCTCTATACAGGATTGAGTGGAGTGCTCTTTTTCTTTCCGTTGAACCTGATTCAAGTTCAGGGATACTCCGCTACGGAAGCCGGCGCGGCGCTCCTACCGTTCATTTTGTTGATGTTTGTTCTCTCGCGCTGGTCCGGCGGGCTGGTAGCGCGCTATGGCGCAAGGCCGCCGCTGGTGATAGGCCCGATGATAGCGGCTGCGGGATTCGCGCTGTTTGCCAGGCCGGCTATTGGCGGGAGCTACTGGACTACGTTTTTCCCCGCGGTAGTCGTGCTTGGGTTGGGAATGGCTGTAAGCGTCGCACCGCTCACTACGACGGTGATGGCTTCCGTTTCCCAAAACCGCGCCGGCACCGCATCAGGGGTCAATAATGCCGTATCGCGCATCGCGGGTCTGTTGGCAGTCGCCGTGCTTGGGTTCGTGTTGATCACTGCGTTCAATCGAGATCTCGACAGGCGTCTGGATCATCTTTCTGTTTCATCCGAACTCCGGCGGGACATCGATTCGCAGCGGTCCAAACTTGCCGCCATTCAAACGACAGACTCCGGCGCTCGCAGAGCCATTGGCGAATCTTTCGTTGCGGGGTATCGATTGGTGTTGTGGATCGCTGTGGGACTGTCGATGGCAAGTTCTTTCAGCGCCGTGGTGTTTATCAGGCGGAAAAGTTAGTGTTTTATACCGTGACGGAGCAATTTGTGGCCGTCTATGTCGGGCGTATGAATCTCCGTTTCCGCATTACGCCTATCGAAAGGCAGGCTGTCACTGACCTGCCAATCTTCGACCGCGATGGAATGTTGTTCTTTGGCGGCCTTTTTCGCTGCGTCGATAGAATCAAACGTACCTACTGTTACAATTCCGCCGACATTCAATGAATCATTCACGACATCGCGCGGGATCCAGCTTAGCGTTATCGGCGAGCCGTGGATGATCAACATACCGTCTTCGGTATTTGCCGTAAGATATGGCGTCATACAGCAGCGTGAGACTGGTTCGAGGGACGCTCTAAACTGGCGCGATCCCAACCTGCTAATGTGGCGGCAGCCTCGTAGGAGCTTTGCAAGAACTCGAATATGGCTTCGTCGGGCGAATTCGCCGCGCGCACGTCATCGTACTTCAAGATGAATTCCTTCAGCTCAGAGCTATAGAAGGCCGACGCGGGGAGAATTTTTTCCTTCTGGAGACCAGCCGGTTCCGGCGCGGCGTAACAGTAGAAAGCCGGAGCGCCAAAGCCGCCATTGCCGGGCCAGAACCCGGCACTAATCACTTCGTGCGAATATGCTTCGCGGGTAATCGCATCCGCGCCGGGACGCGGAGGGGCCGGCCTTCCGGAAAATCGGGTTACCGCCAAATCAAAGCTGCCCCAAAAGAAATGTACCGGACTGGATTTTCCGAGAAAGCGCGCGCGAAAGCTCTTGAAGAGAGTATCCGCACGTCTTAGTATGCGCCAAAAACGATTCGCGAACTCCGCATCATAAGAGGCGTGTTGCCGGTCCTCGGCAAACGGAATCGGATCGCTTACCTCAACCGGCTTCGGATAAATTTGCACATCGATTGCAAGGGATCGGAGAAGAGCCAAATATTCGTCGTAGAATGCGGCGACGGATTGCGGACGAAGCGCTATGAACTTACTCTCGCCAGAGCTTGTACGAACGTAAAGACGATGGTCAAGAAAGTCGAATTCGATGTCGAATATGTCGTCGTGATAGGGGATCGACCAGGTGGACAGGCCACGCGGAGTGACATATAGGGGCACATTCCACCAATGATTTTCTCGAGGGGTAAGCATCAGGCGCGTTTTTCCGACAATCTGCATCCACATGTGCAGGGTCGTCGCCGTGTCTTTCCATTCTTGCCAGGGCAGGGCCGGCCAAAGATCTAATTCAGCGCCAGGTGCGTTCATCCAATTCCTATTTCTTGCCCTATTCTGACTCATTGGCGCCTGCTATGGTCATCTGGGGCAGTACTTTTCTTCCACATGCGACTCTGTAAAGTGATGGCCATCGCGAATCCGGCGCATTTGATCTTCTTTCGTTCGATGCTACACAACCCGAAGTCCATGGGAGCGGTGGCGCCCAGTTCGTCCAGGCTTTCCGAGCTTATGGCATCACGGGTGGATGCGGCTAGCGCACCGGTATTGGAAATCGGGGCCGGCACTGGAGCGATTACACAAGCACTACTGAAAGGCTCAGTGAATCCCGAGCGCCTGTTCATTGTTGAGCGCGATCCAAAACTGGCGGCATTCCTGAGTCACAGATTTCCACGCGTCCGTGTATGCTGTGGCGATGCTATTCACTCACGCCGCTTTTTATCCGATCACGCAGTCCCGTGCGTCCGAACGGTGGTGTCGAGCTTGCCGCTTCGCAATCTCTCTTCCGCAGAGATGGCGGAGAACGTGAATGCCATTCTCCAGGCTCTAGACGATGAGGGGCAGATTATTCAATACACGTACGGCTCCGGGTGCCCAATTCCGGCCCGGCGCTTTGGGTTAGAAGTGGAATGTCTGGGCCG
>JAICIH010000393.1 GCA_025924475.1 Bryobacteraceae bacterium | reverse complement strand
AGCCAACTCGCGCCGGCCCACGGCATAGATTCCGGCTTCGAGGGAGGGAATGCGCTCCAGCCGCCAGAGCGTATCGGCGAGAGAGTGGGTGAGGCGCTTTTCTTCGTCGCCTTCGGGAGCGAACTGTTTGAAGATTCGATCGACGTGCGCCTGATAGGCCGTGACGTCGTCCGATGGCAGAAGGACAGTGCGGCCGGTGAGACCGGTTTTCAGGGCGTTGTGGGAGACTTTGGCTTTTCCTTCAGACGAAGTGGGGCCATGGGATAACTGAGCATTGGCGCGGTTGGCCGCGAGCTGGTTTAGCGATGCCATAAGGATGAAATGCTTCTGGTTGCAAGCAAGTGCTGCTGCGCAGCACTCGGTTCCAGGATAAGGGGCCGTGTCAAGGGTTTGGGCCGCGGAAGGGCCGAAAACATTGGATTTTTGGCTTGTGACTGAGTTTTCCGGACGGTGAATTTTTCAGAAAACCAGCCGCAGGGCGTTAAGCAACGCGCACAACGGCCCTGTGCGCTTGGCGCTGGAGCGCATTCGAGATCCGTCAAGAAACTTCGGAAACACCACACTAGCGGGGCTACAGGTATAGTTGCAGTTGATGTGCGTTAAAACCGGCCCATTAGTAATGCTAGTAATTTCCTTTTTGGCCATTTGCCCGCGTTCCGCCGTGTCGGCGACTCCGACCGTCGCCGAGGCACGGGCCTTCATGGACAAAGCCGAGGCCGAATTGCTTCAGCTTTCGAGCCGGGCGCAGCGGGCCGCCTGGGTGGAAGAAAACTTCATCACGGGGGATACGGAAGCGATTGCGGCGCAGGAAAACGAGCGCGCGATTGCGCGCACTACGGAACTGGTCGGCGAAGCCAGGCGCTTCGAGGACCTATCCATGCCGGCCGACCTCGCACGAGAATTCAAGTTGCTGAAGCTGAGCTTGACGATGCCGGCTCCGACCGACGCGCGGCTTCGCTCGGAGCTGACGCGGATTGCGAGTTCGCTTGAGGCCAGCTACGGCAGCGGCAAATATTGTCCCGGGCCCAGCGAAACCAAATGCCTGGGCATTGACGATCTCGATGTACGCATGGCGCAGGGCCGCGACCCGAAAGAGTTGGAAAAACTCTGGACGGGATGGCACAAAGTGGGGGCGCCCATGCGCAATCGCTACGCGCGCTTTGTGGAGCTTTCGAACCAGGGCGCGCGGGAGCTGGGATTTCCGGATACCGGGGCCATGTGGCGCTCCAATTACGACATGACACCCGAGGAATTTTCCGCGGATCTCGAGCGGCTCTGGCAACAGGTTAAGCCGCTTTATCTCGAGTTGCACACCTACGTGCGGCGGCGTTTGATCGAAAAATACGGCGCCGCAGCCAAGCGGGCCGACGGCATGATTCCGGCCGATCTGCTGGGCAATATGTGGGCACAGGAATGGGGCAACATTTATGACATCGTGGCGCCTGAATCCGCTCCGGCGACGTACGACCTTACCAAAATCCTGACGGATCGCCACACCGGCCCGCGGCAGATGGTCGAATTCGGGGAGAATTTCTTCACGTCACTCGGATTTTCTAAGCTGCCCGATACATTTTGGCAGCGCTCGCTTCTGGCCCGGCCGCGCGATCGCGATGTCGTTTGCCATGCCAGCGCTTGGGATATCGATTACGACGAGGACGTGCGCCTGAAACTCTGCCTTCATACGACTGCGGACGATTTCACGACCGTACACCATGAACTCGGGCACGACTACTACTTTCTCGCCTTTCGCAAGCTGCCCTTTCTTTTTCGTGGAAGCGCGAATGACGGCTTTCATGAGGCCATCGGGGACACCATCGCGCTATCGATCACGCCCGAATATCTCAAAAAGATTGGCCTGATCGAGCAGGCGCCTCCTGCCTCCGCCGATATTCCTTTATTGCTGCGGTCGGCACTCGACAAGATCGCTTTTCTGCCGTTTGGATTATTAATTGATAAATGGCGCTGGGAAGTATTTTCCGGACAGGTTAAACCGGCGGACTATAACAAAGCCTGGTGGGCATTGCGCGAGGAATACCAGGGAGTGGCTCCGCCGGTGGATCGCAGCGAAGCGGACTTCGACCCCGGCGCGAAATATCATATTCCCGACAACACTCCCTATGCGCGCTATTTTCTCGCGCGCATCTACCAGTTCCAGTTCTACCGCGCATTGTGCCAGTCGGCGGGATATAGCGGTCCGCTGCACCGCTGCTCCTTTTACGAGTCAAAGGAAGCCGGCGCGAAGCTGAAGTCCATGCTGGAACTGGGGATGTCCAAGCCCTGGCCGGTGGCGATGCGCACTTTGACAGGTCAGGATAAAGCCGACGCTACACCGCTGATCGAATACTACCGGCCGCTTCTGGCCTGGCTAAAGCAGCAGAACGAAGAGCAAAAGGCGGGCTGGAGCATTCCGCGGGACCCGCTCAACGCACAACCCTGATTTTCTTCGGAACAAGCGCGCAAACCGCTTCGTACAATATGTGCGTGCCCTATATAAGGGACACACGTATATGAACCATGCCTGACTGGACCCAACTATTGCGAGAGCGGCTGGGGCCGCTGAACCTCACACCTGCCGCCGAATCTTCGCTGGTCAACGAACTGGCGCAACATCTCGAGCAGCGCTTCCGGGAACTCCGGAGCGGCGGCGCAAGCTCTGAAGAAGCCTACAAGCAGACAGCAGCCGAGCTGGCAGATATGGCGCCTCTCCGCGCTTATTACGAAAGGATTTATCGAATGCCAAAACAAGAGCCCACGCCGCTGGCCGCCGAATCCGGCGGGAATTTTCTGGAAGATCTTTCACGGGACGTGCGTTATGCCGCTCGCTCGATGCGCAAGAACCCTATGTTCGTGCTGTTTGTGGTGGCCACTCTCGCTTTGGGCATCGGAGCCAACACCACGATTTTCTCCGTAATCAATACGTTGATCCTGAACCCACTGCCGGTGCCGGGCTCATCGGAGCTATTCGCGCTTTCAGGCAGCGAAGCGAAAACGAGCGCCAAGACGGCCGCGCCGCTATCCCTCTCCTATCTCAATCTGCGCGATTTGGAAGCGCGCAGCGAATCGTTTGCTTCTCTGGCCGGCTACACAGGAACCCAAGTTCTCACGCTGCAGACAGGCGGAGCGCCGCAGCGGATGTTCGGGGAATTTGTGACAGGCAACTATTTCTCGACTCTCGGCCTGGAGCCGGCGCGCGGCCGGTTCTTTCTTCCTGACGAAGACTCGCATCCCGGAGCGCATCCGGTCGCTGTGATGAGCTACGCCGCCTGGCAGGCGAAATTTGGCGGCGCAAACGACATCGTTGGCAAAACTTTGCGATTGAACAACCTTGTATTTACGGTTATTGGCGTGGCTCCGCCGCGCTTCATTGGAGTAAGTGCGATTTTCGGTCCGGATCTTTGGATTCCGGCTGCGATGGTGGAACAGACGCTACCCGCGGAATTGCCGGACGCGCTGCACAATCGCGGCAAAGCGGCATTTCAAGGAATTGTCCGGCTCAAGCCGGGTATAACGATCACTCAAGCCCAGGCGAACGTCGCAACCATCGCTTCCGCGCTGGCGCGAGAGTTTCCGGAAGTGAACGAAGGCCGCAGCGCACGGGTTCAGCCGGTTTCCGACGTGCTGCTCGGCAATAACGGAAGCTCCGGAGCCGGCCAGACGCCGATTCTCCTGCTTTTGGCAGTGGCCGGGATTGTTTTGCTGATTGCCTGCTCGAACGTGGCCAACTTGCTGCTATCGCGCTCGGCAGCGCGGCGCCAGGAAATCGCGATTCGTTTGGCTATCGGGGCTAGCCGCCAACGACTACTACGTCAATTGCTGACCGAAAGCGTGTTCCTCGGTTTATTGAGCGGGATCGTGGGCGCGGCGGTAGGCTATTTCGGCGCTCTTCTGCTCTGGTCTTTCCGGCCTGCCGACGTGTCCTCGAATCTGATCTCACCCAACCTGAATGCGAATGTCTTTGTTTTCGCCTTTGTTATTTCTGTGGCAGCCGGATTTCTTTTTGGCGTGGTTCCGGCTCTGCGCGCATCGCGAGCGGCGATGGCCGAGACTCTTAAGGAAGAGACTCGCTCCACAGGCGTCGGGCGACGGCGTGTGACCTTCACGAATGCTTTGATTGTCGGCCAAGTAGCTTTCTCTTTTCTGTCGCTCGTCATGGCGGCGTTGTTTTTGCGAAGCGTCGATCGGGCTTACCAGATCGATCCGGGCTTCGAAACGAAAAAGCTGGCGATCTTTCTGACCAATCCCGGCCAAGCGGGTTACAACAAGCCGCAGATCCAAGCATTCTATAAAGATGTTCGCGAGCGGGTGTCTGCGCTACCCGGTATCGCCTCCGCGTCCTGGTCCTCAAATCTTCCGCTTTGGGGCCGGCTGGCGAGCGGCCTGAAAATAGAAGGCCGGGCGCAACGTTCGAAGGCGGATGTGATTACTAGCGTGATGAATACGGTGGACGTGAACTATTTCGAAACCGCGGGCGTGCGCATTCTGGAAGGACGCGGCTTCACAAACGTGGATCGCGCCGATTCCACTCCGGTCGCGGTAGTCAATCAAAAGGCAGCGCACGATTACTGGCCTGGCCAAAATGCTCTGGGCAAACGGATTCAACTGCCCGGTGAAAAGGGCTTCCGGCAAATCGTGGGTATCGCTCGCACGGCGAATTACTCGAGCCTCGGCGAGCCGCCGCAGCCCTGTGTCTACGTTCCACTGGAACAGAACTTTTCGGGCGCGATGACGCTGTATGTGCGATCGAAAGGAGATCCGCGCACCATTCTGCTCCCGGTTCAACAAGCCGTTCATGCGCTGGCTCCCCGTATATTTCTGGAGGACGCCCGGACAGGATCGAAGATTCTCGATCAAGGTTTGTACGGCGCGCGTATCGCGGTCGCGCTGCTTGCTATTTTCGGGCTGCTGGCGCTCGGCCTGGCCAGCATCGGGCTGTATGGCATCCTGGCGTACTCGGTTACGCGCCGCAGACGCGAGATCGGATTGCGCATGGCGCTGGGCGCGGGCCAGAACAGCGTGTTAGGGCTGATTCTTAGGCAGGGGATGTCCCTCGTCCTGACAGGCGTTGTTCTCGGGTTGGCTGCGGCGCTGCTGATCGGGCGTTTGCTCTCGCGCATGCTGTTCGGCATCAGCGCGGGCGATCCGGTTAGTGTGCTATCGGCCGCGGCCGTACTTCTGTTGATTGCCGCGTTTGCCTGCTATCTGCCGGCGCGTTCGGCCAGCCGCGTAGACCCGATGACTGCTCTGCACGAACCATAACCGGCAGCGGCGTGCCGCCTGATAGTGTAGAAGGCGCTGACGCTATGCTGATTCGACGACGAGATCTATTTGCCGCGGCGGCGGCCGCACCGCTTGCGATGCGCGCGGCTATGCACTATCAACCCGGGCACTACCAACCTTCGTGGGATTCGCTGGACAAACGCCCCAGTCCGCAGTGGTATACGGACGCCAAGTTCGGCATTTTTATCCATTGGGGCGTCTATTCGGTTCCCGCTTATGCCGCTGT
>JAICIH010000392.1 GCA_025924475.1 Bryobacteraceae bacterium | reverse complement strand
TGATCGAATAGAGGCCGAATCCATTCGGCGGGAATGCATCGACGGGCGCGACGCCCGCGTAGCCATCTTCGGCTGTATCGGAAACGGGGAATTCGCCCTGCCAGATATTGCACAAGTGGCGGCCGCCCGGCGTGAGGTCATCGCCCCAGGGATACAGTTTTTGCTCGAGCGAGCCGCGCGCCGCGAATTCCCATTCGGCTTCGGTGGGCAAGCGCTTCCCTGCCCAGGCGGCGTAATGCTGCGCATCATTCCAGGAAACGTGCGTGACCGGATACTGCGCGCGGCCGGCGTGGCTCGAATCCGGACCTTCCGGATGCCGCCAATCCGCTCCGGAAATTTTGCACCACCACTCCGCGCCCGGCACGGTGCCTTCTACCATGCGATCGTATTCGCCAGGAGGTATATGGCCGCGAAACACGAAGGACCAGCCGAAGCGCTCCGCTTCGGTTGTATAGGAGGCCGCCTTCACAAATTCTTCAAAGGCTTCATTGGTCACTGGATGAGTATCGATAAAGAACGGATCGAGAGCGATTTTACGCACCGGCCCTTCGCCATCGGCAGGAAAACCCTGGCCGAAGTCGGTGCCCATCAGAAACGGCCCGCCTTCGAGGCGAAGCATGCCAGCGGTTGAACCGGCGTTGGCGCGCCGCCGCTCGGCCGAGGCCTGGCGCGAAGCCTCCAGCAGCGCAGCACGCTCTCTGCTCGGCACGCAGCATGGATTCATGGCGTGGCCGCCTTCCATTCGACGCGCGATTCCGACAGCAGCGCATCGAAGTACTTATCGAGAGCGCGGCGCTTTCGCCGCTCGAAGAGTTCTCTGGCAATCGCGTCCCTCATCAGGCTGAGTGGCTGGATGCCGGCGGGACGGCGGCCGTCCAAACGCGCGATATGGAAGCCGAAGCGCGTTTCAAACACATCGCTGATCTCGCCTTCGGCCAGCGAGAAGACGTTCTCGTCGAATTCTTCCACCATCTGGCCGGGGGCAAACCAGCCGAGATCGCCGCCATTCGCCGGGCAATCGGAAAACTGCTCCGCCACTTTTGCAAATTCCACGCCGCTATCGAGCGCTTCCTTTGCTTTAGTGATTTCGGCGAGCGCTTCGTTTCGCGAAAACGTCTCGGTGACATTCTTCACGATGTGCGCCACGCGTATGTTCTCTGGCATGGCGAATTGCGAGCGGTTCAGTTTATAAAACGCGTCGATTTCTTTCCGGTTCGGGCGCTGGACATCGGACGAGGCGCGATCGAGAAGGCGCTCGATCCGGGCGTCCATATTCGCTTCCTTGCTAAGATCCGGGTCGCGCTCGGCTTTTTGCCGGAGCAGGACGCGCAGCGCCAGGGTACGGCGCGCCAGCCGGCCGATTTCTTCGTGATTCAGCTCTCCGCCGTGGGTTGCCTGCAGGGAGCGGCGTTCCTCCCGCAACACGGAATCGTCGACGACTTCATCATTCACTACAAGAGGCACTGCAGTTAGTGTAAAAGTGAGAGCGCAACTTATGCAATATACGAAATTGGGCAAGACCGGACTGGATATCTCACGGTTGTGCCTGGGCTGCATGACGTACGGAATACCGGGCCGCGGCACGCATCCCTGGACGCTGGATGAAGAGGCGAGCCGCCCCTTTCTGCGCCGTGCACTCGACTTGGGAATCAACTTTTTCGATACCGCCAATACATACTCGGATGGCACTAGCGAAGAAATCGTAGGCCGCGCGCTGCGCGATTTCGCCAAACGCGATGAGATCGTGGTAGCGACGAAAGTTTTCTTTCCCTGGCGCAAGGGGCCGAACGGCAGCGGCCTTTCGCGGAAAGCGATCCTGACAGCCATCGACGGCAGCTTGACGCGATTAGGAATGGACTATGTGGATCTCTACCAGATCCATCGCTGGGACAACCAAACGCCGATCGAAGAAACGTTGGAAGCGTTGCACGATCTGATCAAAGCAGGCAAGGTGCGGTACATCGGGGCGTCCTCGATGTACGCCTGGCAGTTCGCCAAGGCGCTCTATTTGGCGGATCGGCATGGCTGGACGCGCTTTGCCAGCATGCAAAATCATTACAATCTGATCGTCCGCGAAGAAGAGCGCGAGATGCTCCCGCTGTGCGCCGCCGAAGGAATTGGCGTGATTCCCTGGAGCCCGCTGGCGCGCGGCCGGCTCACTCGCGATTGGGAAGAGACCACCAGCCGCGCCGAAACCGATCAAGTCAGCAAACGCCTTTACACCAAAACCGCGGAGGCGGACCGGTGCGTCACCGAGAGTGTGGCCGCGGTTGCGGCGAAGCGTGGAGTGCCGCGCGCGCAAGTCGCACTGGCCTGGGTCCTTCGCAATCCCGTGGTGACCGCGCCGATTGTGGGAGCCTCCAAACCGCAGCATCTGGAAGATGCGGTTGCGGCGTTGTCTTTAGCATTGACCTCCGAGGAAATTACAGCGCTTGAGGACAACTACATTCCTCACACGATTCAGTGGTGATATAACAACAGCAACTTGGCTAGACAAGTGAATACTTATGTCGTATTCTCTGTAGCATAGGGGAGTTATGCCGACTCGCATTGTTATCACATTGATTCTGGCGGTGTTTACCGCATTCGCGCAGTTGCCGACAGGCAAAATCACAGGAATTGTCACCGACGCGACGGGCGCCAATGTCAGCGGCGCCGATGTGGAGGCGCGCAACACCGCCACAGGAATTATCACGAAAACCGTAACCAACGAATCGGGCGATTACACGTTTCCCGTGCTCTCGCCCGGCGAGTACACGGTTGAAGTGAAGAAAGGCGGATTTGAAACGGTCAACCACAGCGGCATTCAACTGGCGGTGAGCCAAGTGGCGCGCATCGATTTCCGTCTGAAAGTGGGAAGCACACAAGAAGTGGTGGAAGTCAAAGCGACGCTGCCGCTGCTGGATAATGCTACCGCGTCGCTGGGGCAAGTGATCGACACACGCGCCGTTTCAGATCTGCCGCTGAACGGCCGCAATTTTTTGCAATTGGCTAAGCTCTCGACCGGGGTGCTCGAGACCAAGCAAGGCGACCGCACGAAGGAGGGCGGCGGGTTTGTCGCCAATGGCGTGCGCGCGCAATTAAACAATTTTCTGCTGGATGGCGTGGACAACAACTCGAAAGTGCTCGACCAGCAGAACAGCTCGCCTGTGGCGGTGCAGCCGTCGGTGGATGCCGTGCAGGAGTTCAAGGTAGAGACGAACAATTATTCGGCGGAGTATGGCTATTCGGCCGGCGCGGTGGTGAATGCGAGCCTAAAAGGCGGGGGGAACCAGATCCATGGCGATGCGTTCGAGTTCGTGCGCAACAACGTATTCGACGCGCGCGATTATTTCTCAGACCCTAACCAGCCGAAGCCGGTGCTGCAGCGAAATCAATTCGGCGGGACGCTGGGCGGGCCGATCGTAAAGAACAAGGCATTTCTGTTCGGGAGCTTTGAACGAACGCCGGAGAACGACGGCATTACGTATGTAACCACTGTTCCGACGGCCGCCATGAGGACGGGAAATTTCGCCGGACAGCGGGCGATTTTCGATCCGGATAGCACCGTTAGCCTCGGCAAGGGCGTCTATCAAAGGACGCAGTACACCGGAAATCGGATTCCGGCAACGCAGATCGACCCGGCGGCGGCCAAGCTGCTCGAGCTGTTTCCGGCGCCGACTTCTTCCGGCGCGGCGAATAACTATACGGTGAGCCCGACGCAAAATATCAAGACCAACCGGTTCGATTTCCGCCACGACTTGCAGCTCTCGCAGAGCGACAGCCTGTTCGCGCGTTACAGCTATTTCACGTACGACTACCGCTATCCGGGACCGTTCGACGCACCGCTCGTGGGAAGCACGAACTTCCAGCGTTCGGTGAAAGCTTCGACCGGGAACGCGGCCGGATTGGGCGAGACACACTCGTTCAGCCCGCGTGTAGTGAACGAATTCCGCGCCGGGTTCAATCGTATCGAGGATGTGCTGACGCCTTTCGTCCAAGACTACATTGACGATCAGTTCGGGCTGGGCGGAATTCCGCGCCAGCCGGGTGTAGCTGGGTTACCTAAAATGACGATCTCCGGACTGACGACCATCGGTGAAGCGACTTTCTTGCCGAACAGCAAAGTCTCCGAGACAACAACCTTGCAAGACAATTTGAGCTTCCAGACCGGGAATCACGCTTTGAAGTTCGGGGGCAGTTATCGCTTTGTCCGGAGTTGGTTCGCAAT
Source organism: Bryobacteraceae bacterium (assembly GCA_025924475.1). GTDB lineage: Bacteria > Acidobacteriota > Terriglobia > Bryobacterales > Bryobacteraceae > Bog-105. Next base: position 1,323 of record JAICIH010000392.1, on the reverse strand, counting down.
CTCTTCGACCGCTCGCGGCAACTACAACTTCAGCGGAGCCTTCACGCAGAACCCGCAGAATCGCGGCGCTACGGGCTCCGGGCTTGCCGATTTCATGTTAGGCATCCCGAACACCGGGAGCATCAGCAATTTCACGAACGGCGATATCCGCTATCGATACTGGGGCGGCTTCATTCAGGACGATTGGAAAGCTACCTCGAAATTAACGATCAACGCCGGCCTGCGATATGAGCTTTGGACACAGCCGATAGAGCGACATAATAGCCAAGCGAATTTCTTCCTGGCAGATCGCAAGCTCGCCTATGCTTTCAATAACGTTCCGGAGGGAGTACCGGCGTCAGCGGTGGAGCGCGTGCCTGACGACGTCGACACTCGCTCGCTGCTGAAGACCACGCACACCAACTTCGCGCCCCGGCTGGGATTCGCCTATCAGGCCATGCCTTCGCTGGTGATCCGCGGAGGGGCCGGCATCTTTTATGCGGATAGCCCGTTTATCGGAGCTTCCGGGCGGCTAGTGGCGAATCCACCTTACGCCATCTCCAATTCCTATCCGACGGACAATATCACTCCGATTCTTGGATTGAGCACGGGTTTTCCGGCGGATTCCGTGACGTCTATTGATTTCAGTTCCGCCAACGTGGTGAGTTACGCGCCCGATCTTCAGAACGGAAGCGTGTATCACTGGAGCATGGGCCTGCAGAAGCAGGCAGGCCAGTACCTGTTCGACGTAAATTACGTAGGAACGCGGGCGGTCAAACTGCCGCTGGGATATGACGTAAATCAGGCGCTGGCGGGTCCGGGCTCGGTGGCATCCCGCCGGCCCTATAAGGGATTCAACAATATCAGTCATCAAGTATCGATGGGCTACTCGCGCTATAACGCTCTGGAAGCGCGCATCGAACGCCGATATTCCAACGGCCTTTCGCTGCTTGTCTCTTATACCTACAGCAAATCGCTCGACAACGGTGGAGAGCAATTGGTCGGCGACTTAGACCTGCGCGATGTAAACAACGTCGATCAGGAGTATTCGCTGAGTGCGGGCGATATGCGTCATCGCTTTGTTTCGAGTGTCCTTTACGATCTGCCGTTCGGCCACGGCCGGCGGTTTGATATCACCAATCCATTGCTGAACGGGATTGCCGGTGGCTGGCAGGCCAACACAATCGTCACCGTTCGTACCGGGCAGCCGTTCACGCCGAAGCTCGGCGTGAGCAGCGCCAATACCGGGGACGCACGGCCAAGTGTGCTGCGCGATGGAAATCTGCCGAGCGATCAGCGCACAGTCGACAATTGGTTCGATAAGGACGCCTTCTATTCTCCGGC
>JAICIH010000391.1 GCA_025924475.1 Bryobacteraceae bacterium | reverse complement strand
GCTACGAAACGACGCACGAGCGCGCCTTTCACAAATGCCTGACCGAGCTGCTAAGAATAAGAGCCGAAAAGAGAAAACAGGAAATTGGGTTCGAATCGCAAAAACGCAAACAGGAGGAGCACGACCGCAAACAAGAGCAGCACAAAATGAAAAAAGACATCCATCAATGGGCTGTGACACTCGCCGAAGCGAAGGTTTACCACCAACAAACGCTCACCGAGCGCCTGGAGATGTTAGCCGAAGCGAAAAGCCAGAGCTAAAAGCCAAAAGCTAACAGCTAAAAGCCAATCGCTGCCCGCTAAAATAATCATTCCGTGCCATACCTCCGCTTTCAAGACGTAAGCTTCGCAGCCGCAAACCGTCCCATCCTCGACGGCATCACCTTCGAAGTCGATCGCGGCGAAACGCTCGTGCTGCTCGGCCGCAGCGGTTCCGGCAAAACAACTGCCTTGCGCCTGATCAACCGCCTGCTGACTCCAACCAGCGGCGCGATTTTTGTGGACGGCCAAAACATCGCCCAGCTCGATCCCATCGCGTTGCGCCGTCGCACCGGCTATGTGATCCAGGAGTTCGGCTTGCTTCCCCATTGGACTGTCGAAGAAAACGTAGCGCTCGTCCCGCGTCTCCTCGGTTGGCCGGAAGAAAAACAGAAAACACGCGCGCGGGAGCTGCTCGAACAAGTCGGTCTTGCCGAAATGGCCGCGCGCTCCCCGCGCCAGCTCTCCGGCGGACAGCGGCAGCGTGTCGGCGTTGCCCGCGCGCTCGCCGCCGAGCCGGGGCTCCTGCTCTTCGATGAGCCGTTCGGCGCTCTCGATCCCGTAACGCGACACGAAATGCAGCAGCAATTCCTCGCGCTCCAAGCCCGCTACCGTGTCGCCGCCGTCTTCGTCACCCACGATCTGCTGGAAGCGCTCAAAATCGGCACCCGCATCGCCGTCCTCGACGCCGGCAAAATCGAATGCCTGGTTTCGCGCGACGAATTCCTGAATGTCGATAAGCCCGTGACGCGCTCTTTCATCGAAACGATTCGAGTCTGAATTTGGATCCCACTGTTCTCAAAAGCCTGCTCTCGGATGTCGCCGAACTCACCGGGGAGCACATCGTCCTCGCCGGCGTGTCCTGGCTCATCGCTGCCGCCATCGGCGTCGGCCTCGGAATTCTGGGCACGCGGCGGCGCGCCTTGCGCGAAGTCTCGGTAGCCGTCGCGAATATTTTGCAGACCATTCCCAGCGTCGCTTTGTTCGGTTTTCTGCTCCCCGTCCCTCTAATAGGAGGAATCGGCCGCCACACGGCCATCCTGTGTCTGGTGCTTTATTCGTTGTTGCCGATTTTGCGAAACACGATTGTTGGAATCCAATCCGTCGATCCGCCGCTGCGCGAGGCCGCCGTCGCCATGGGTATGACCGATGCGCAATTACTGCGTCTGGTCGAACTACCTCTTGCCGCGCCCACCATTCTGGCGGGCCTGCGCATCGCGCTGGTGACCAACATAGGCACCGCCGTGATCGCCGCCATCATCGGCGGTGGCGGATTGGGCGTGCTGATCTTTCGTGGTGTCGCCTCCGTAGATACCGTTCAAATCTTAGCCGGAGCGATCCCCGCCGCCGCCATGGCCTTGGTTGCCGACGCCATCATGACGGCCTTAGAAAAGAGAATCCGAATCCAATGAATCGATCTTTAATTCGTGTGTATTCGTGTGCATTCGTGGCTTTAATCCTGTGCTCCTGCGGCCGCGACAACACCATCGTTGTCGGCTCGAAGAATTTCACCGAGCAGCTCATCCTGGGCGAAATCGCCGCCCAGCAGCTCGAACGTAAACTGCACATCCAGGTTTCGCGAAAGCTCAACCTCGGCGGTACTCTGCTTACTCACGAAGCCATCGTTCACGGCGACATCGATGTCTATCCGGAATACACCGGCACCGCCGCCAGCGTGGTTCTAAAGAGCACGCCCACCGGCGATCCCGCGCAGGTCTACATGGCCGTCAAGGATGCCTACCTGTCGCGCTTTGCTCTCATCTGGCTTCCGCCGCTCGGCTTCAACGACACGTTCGCCATGGTCGTGCGCAGCGCCGATGCCCGCAAGTTGCCCCAACCGGATCTGTCCGCCGCGGCCGTCCGCAAATGGCGCCTCGGCGTCGGCTACGAATTTCTCACCCGTCCGGACGGTCTTACGAAACTCGCTAAAGCCTACGCGATCCGATGGGAAGGAACGCCCAGAAGCATGGATCTCGGCTTGCTGTATCAGGCTTTAGAGCAGCGAAAAGTCGATATGGCCGCTGGCAACTCGACCGACGCGCAGCTTGCAGACTCAAAATTTTCCGTGTTGCGCGACGATAAGAAGGTGTTTCCTCCGTACAATGCCTGCTTCGTCGTGCGCCGCGGCCTCATCCAGCAGCGTCCCGAAGCCGAGTGGGCCCTCAGCATGCTTTCGCATCGCATTAGCGACCAGACCATGCGCGAGCTGAATCGCCGTGTCGAACAAGACCATCAGCCGATCGAAAAAGTGGCGCGAGAATTCCTCGCTGGCCAACCCTGAGCGTCTGCCGTGAACCAAGAATGATCAACAAATTAGTTCTCGAAAATCTGAAGCATCGCTGGGTGCGCACCTTGCTGAGCGCACTCGTCGTCGGCGTGCAGGTGATGTCGATCTTGACGCTGATCGGGCTGAGCCGCGGTATGCTCCAGGATTCCGCCAACCGCACCAAAGGCACCGGCGCCGATATCGTGCTGCGGCCCGATACCGGCCATGGCACGCTTTCGTTTTCTTCCGGGCAAGTGAAGGAAAGCTTCGTGCCGTATGTCGCCAAATTGCCTCATGTCCGCCAGGCCGTCGGCGTGTTGACGCAGGCAGTCGAACTGATCACGTCGATGAACGGTGTAAACTTCGACGAGTTCCAAAAAATCAGCGGCGGCCTGCGCTTCCTCTCCGGCGGTCCGCCGCAAGGCCCCGACGACTTGCTGGTGGACGAGGCCTACGCCCGGCAACATCGCCTGCATGTCGGCCAGACCGTAAAACTGCTGAATCACGATTGGCATCTCGTCGGCATCGTCCAGGGCGGAATGCTCGCGCGCTTCATCGTTCCTTTGACAACCCTGCAGGACCTCACCAGCAACTCGAAGCGCGTCTCGCAAATTCTCGTTAAATTGGACAATCCCTCGCTCGCCGACCGCGAAGTGGCGGAATTCAATGAAAAGCTTAAAGGAAATCTGCAGGCCATTTCCATGGCCGACTTTTTGTCGCTATTCAACATCAACAACATTCCCCAATTAAAAGCGTTCATCGCTGTGATCACGGCATTGGCCGTCGTAGTCGGCTTCTTGGTGGTCTTTCTATCGATGTACACCGCCGTAGTCGAACGGACCCGCGAGATCGGAATCCTCAAAGCCCTGGGCGCGAAGCCGTGGACGGTGGTCGACATTCTGGTTCGCGAAGCAGTGGTGCTTGCGCTAATTGGCTGCGCTTTGGGTATCGTGCTGACAATCATTGCGAAAGCCGCGATTCTGGCGATTGCACCGGCATCCTTACCCGTCACTGACGCGCCGGACTGGTGGCCCATCGCCGCCGCCATCGCCCTCGGCGGCGCACTACTGGGCGCCATCTATCCCGGACTCAAAGCCGCTCGCCAGGACGCAATAGAGGCACTCTCCTATGAGTAATTCACCATCCTTTGCACTCTGCTTTGTACTACCAGCTCTTGTATTACTACACATGGAAATCTTTGCTGCTTGCGACGTTTCATACTCGGCTGACGATCCGGGTTCCGAGCAAAAAAGAACCGCGCGCGTCAGCAAGCGGCGTTGGTTGCGGCTCCGCTGCCATGTGGGGCAGGTTGCTAACCTGCGGCGGGTTGTTAACCCGCCTTGTCTATGAACACCGCCATGATCCAAGTCCGCGGCCTGCGCAAAACCTACCACACCGGCGACGTCGATGTACACGCCCTCCGCGGCGTCGATCTCGAAGTGCAACGCGGCGAATTCCTCGCTGTCATGGGCCCATCCGGATCCGGTAAATCAACGCTGTTCCACATTCTGGGCGGCCTCGCGCCGCCGACCGATGGCCACGTCTTTGTAGACGGACTCGATCTTCGCGCCCTGACCGAATCCGAACGCACCGAAATGCGCCAGCGCAAAATCGGCTTTGTCTTTCAAAAGTACAATCTGCTGCCCACGCTCACCGCGCGCGACAACATCGCGCTGGCGCAGGCTTTGGGCAAACGCAAATCCTGGCCGGAAGGCTTCAACGAAATTCTCGACTTACTCGGCATCAAACAACGGTTGCGCCACAAGCCGCGCGCGATGTCGGGCGGCGAACAGCAGCGTGTCGCCATCGCGCGAGCGTTGGTGAATCAACCGGCAATTCTGTTGGCTGACGAGCCCACCGGCAATCTGGACACCGAAAACTCTGACTTAGTTCTGAACCTGCTGCGCGACCTCAACAAGCGAACTGGCCAGACGATCCTAATGATTACGCACAACCCGGAAGCGGCCGCCTTCGCCGACCGAATGGTTACGATGCGGGATGGGAGGATTCTAACTTCTGACTCCTGATCCACCCATCCACGCGTTGCTCCAGCACATCCAAGGGCAGCGCGCCCGCGTCGAGCACTTCATCGTGAAACGCCTTGATATCGAACTTCGCGCCTAGTTGCTTCTTAGCCCGCTCGCGTAGCTCGATGATTTTGAGCTGGCCGATTTTGTACGCCAGCGCTTGGCCCGGCATCGCGATATACCGATCGACCTCGGCTTGAATCGACGGCTCGTCCTCGGTCGAATGTTCATGGAAGAAATCGACCATCTGCTGCCGCGTCCAATGCTTGGCATGCACGCCGGTATCGACCACCAGGCGAATCGCTCGCAGCATCTCTCCGGAAAGCCGGCCGTAATCGCTGATCGGGTCCTGATACAGCCCGACCTCTTTCCCGAGGCGCTCGGCATACAAGCCCCAACCTTCGATGTATGCCGTGTAGTTCGCGTGCTGGCGGAACGGGGGCAGGGAAGGCAGCTCCTGGGCGATCGAAAGTTGGAAGTGATGGCCCGGCACGCCTTCGTGATATGCCGTGGATTCCACTTCCGTCAGCGAGCGATGCGCGTAATCGCCGGTGTTGACCACCACTCGCCCGCGGCGCTTTCCGTCGGGCGAGCCGACCCAGTATTCGGCATCCGCGGCTTCTTTCTCGCGGAAGCCTTCCACCGGAACGATGGTGAGCCGTGCCTTCGGCTGCCGCCCGAAAAGCTGGCCGACTTTGCCGTACATCTCGTCGGTGTACTTGCGATAGGCGTCCAAGATCTGCTCCCGTGAGGTCGCATGATTGCGCGGATCTCTGCGAACTGCCGCCTGGAACGATTTCAAATCGGCGTAGCCTTGCCGCTTGGCGAGCTGCGTCATCTCCGCTTCGATGGAACGGACCTGCTGCCAGCCGAGCGTATGGATCTGATCGGGCGTGAGTGATGTCGTAGTGCTTTGTTTGACCAGGTAGCGATACAGTGCATCGCCGTTCGGAAGCGACCAGATTCCTTCGTGTGTGCGGCCCTTCGGCGCG
>JAICIH010000390.1 GCA_025924475.1 Bryobacteraceae bacterium | reverse complement strand
TACCGGCCGCAGTCTTCCGACTATGAACCCGGTACGTGTTGCATGTCTCGACCTCGGATTGCGCACGCTGCCTCCAGGCGCCGCGCGGATCGCGCTCGGGATAGACCGACCGCTGTATCTTTCCGTGCATTCCGTTTCGGCCAAATTGGCGCCGGAGGGTTCGGCACTCGTGCATCTCCTCAAGTACCTGGATGGAGCAAGCGATGCCGCCGCCGATCGCCGCGAACTCGAGGAGTTCGCCGACTTCGCTCTTCCCGGTTGGCGTCAGCAGGCGGAAGCGGTTCGTTTCCTGCCGCACCTGACGGTGACGGCCGCGGCCTTTACGACGCAGGGCCGGCCGGGAGTCGATGAACTGAAAATTCCGGGTGTGGCGTTAGCCGGTGACTGGGTCGGCGCAGAAGCAATGCTTTCGGATGCGGCGGTGGCCAGCGCTCTGCGTGCGACTGAAATGATAGAACGGCAGCAGTTGCGCGCGGCATAATGAATCTGGCAATGGACCGGGAGACGCAATTTCAAGATCTCCGTCCGCTTCTGTTCTCGCTCGCTTACCGGATGCTGGGCACGCGAGCGGATGCCGAGGATATCGTCCAAGACGCTTATCTTCGTTGGCAGTCGGCGGCCGATGAAGAGGTGCGGTCGCCCAAGTCCTACCTCACAACGGTGGTCGCCCGGCTGGCGCTCGATGAATTGAAAACTGCATACCGGCAGCGCAAAACCTATGTGGGTCCGTGGCTGCCGGAGCCGGTGGTGCAACCAGCCGGAACGAAGCCGATGGAAATGGCCGAATCGCTTTCACTGGCTTTTTTGCGCCTGCTCGAATCGCTCTCGCCGGCCGAACGAGTCGCGTTCCTGCTGCGCGAAGTATTCGACGCGAGCTACGAGGAGGTGGCCGCGGCGCTCGAAACCAGTGAAGCCAACTGCCGCCAGATCGTTACGCGTGCTCGCAAACACGTTCACGAGCACCGTCCGCGGTTTACCGTGGATCGCGAACGCCAGACAACGGTGCTGCGTGAATTTCTCACTGCCTGCGCGACCGGCGACCCATCTCAGCTCACGGCTTTATTGCGCCAGGATGCCGTGCTCTACACCGATGGCGGCGGTAAAGTAAGCGCAGCTCTCAACCCGATATTCGGAGCCGATCGCATAATTCGTTTCCTGATGGGTGTGGCGCGCAAGATACCAGGGCTTGGCGTGGAATTCGCCGATGTGAACGGAGGCGTTGGCGCCGTGCTGCTGTTGGATGCAGGTCAGCCTTATGGCGTGGTCACGCTCGATCTAGCCGACGATGGCTCGATCGCGAATGTGTACATTGTCACGAATCCTGACAAACTGTGCGCAGTTCATTAATTGGCCGCTTACTTACGGCGTTGTGAAAAAATTAGGTACAGACAGCCGCGCCTGCATTCAGGGATTTTATTTTTCCAGTAGCTTACTCCACGGCTCATTTTGAACGCGCACAACGGGTATCAAACACCCTGTGCGCTTAAGTCAGTCCCTAATTTTTTCGCCAGTTAAAAAACCGCTCCCTACGGTCGCGGCTCGGTTAGGGTTAACAAATCGGCTACATTGAAAGCTTGCGCCGCGTTCTGCCTTACTTGATCTGCTGCTGCATTGTAAGCTTCCAGCAACGGCGCCACCGCGGCCGTGGGCACCGTTCGGAAGGGCCGTGTGCCCGGAGCCATCTCGATCAGACGAATAAAAGCCTCTGCGACAATTTCCGGGCCAGGAGTTTCGGGCGCGGCGTTCGCGACATCGAATATTTCCTTGACGCGCGCTACATAGTCGCTCTCCGACTGATACTCGGCGGCGCGGCTTTCGTCGTCCGGCGCCTGGAAGTTCTCCAGTATGGGCGTGCGATGAATGCCAGGTTCGACTACAACCGAATCCACGCCGAATGGCGCGAGTTCGAATCGATAGCTATCCGCCAGAGCTTCCAAAGCGAATTTGCTGGCGCAATAGATACCGAAATATGGCAAAACGAGACGTCCCGCCACAGAGCTCACATGGATCAGTAACCCGCTTCGTTGACGGCGCATGGCGGGGAGGACGGCCCGGTTCACACGCGCCGCTCCGAAAACATTTACCTCGAAAAGCCTCTGCATCTTTGCGATGCTGTAGGCTTCGGTGATTCCGAGCTGCCCCACGCCCGCATTGTTCACCACCACATCGATTTGCTCCGCACTGTTCAACGCCTCTCGTACGGCGGATGCCACCGATTCCTCATTCGTGACATCCATTTCCAAGACGCGAAGGGGAAGATTGTCTTGTTTTGCGAGCGACTCCAAGGCCTCGCGATGGGAGCGGTTGCGCCCTGTACTGTCGCGCATGGTCGCGAAGACGCGATACCCTTTTCGCGCGATGGCTTCGGCGCTCGTTCTGCCAAAACCGGTGCTGCAACCTGTGATGAGGACAGTTTTATTCATACCGAATACGGGTTCTCATCCTACCAGAGGTTGAGCCGGTTATTTGGAAGCCTCGCGCCGGCTCTTTTCGCGGAGACTATAGCTGTCGAAATCGGCGGCGGAGAAGGCGGAGGACATACCGAGAACGTAGTTGCGGGCTTCCTTCCGGTTCACGTGGTCCTCGATTTCCTCAATTGAAAATTCGAAGCCAAATAGTGCGGGATCGAACAGAGCGCGGCCGGCTTGCTTGACCGCGCGATACCGCGCGACGGCCTTTTCCATTTCGGAAGCGGCCTGTTCGATACGTTCTTTCTGCAAGGATTTGAGCTCGGCCAGATCGGCATTGCGCTGGCGGCGAAGGCGCGCTTCCTGGAGAGCGATGTTACTGAGATCTTTGCGGAACGTGATAAAGATTTGCGCTTCGATCATGGCGGCGCGGACGGCGGGGTCGGCTTCGTCGGAGAATTCCTGAGCGAGCTGGCGGCGGCCGACGGCATAGATGCCGGATTCGAGAGCCGGAACACGGAGCAAACGCCATTCGGTGTCGGCGATGGACTGGACGAGGCTCTTTTCGGCGTCGGTGGCGGGCTTATGGTCCTTGAAAAAGCGCTCGACGTGCTGATTATAGGCCGCGACGTCGTCGGTGGGCAGCAGAACAGTGCGGCCGGTGAGCCCGGTTTTTAAGGCATTGTGCGACGACTTGGCCCGGCCGACCTCAGATTTGGGCCCGGTTGAGAGTTGCGAATTGGCCCGATTGGCTTCTATTTGCGCCTGGGATGACATAGAGAGTGCTCCGTTGAAAGAGAATTGGGGTCGCGGCTGCGCGCGCCGGTTTCAGGTTAGGAGCAGCGCGGGGCGGCGGCGCGCCAGCGGAGGGGCAGGCGGGCGGGAAACAGGCAAGAATTTTATTTTCGTTTGTTGTGAACGGCTCTGGGCTGCTGTCGGATGCGTTCTTTTGATCGCTTGTGTAAATGTGGCAAATCTGTTATTGACTCGCAGCACCGGCCGGCGCAGAGAGGTAGCGGTACGGATGGCTTTGGGTGCATCGAAACGGCGCATCGTTCGGCTATTCCTGCTTGAAAGTTTGATTCTTTCCGCTGCAGGAGCTGCGGGAGGAGTTCTCCTTGCAGAGTGGTTGATCCGTGTTCTAGTGAAGATCAGCGGTTCCTTGCCGCGAGCTTCTTCGATTCAATTGAACTGGACAACGCTGCTGTTCGCCACCGGGATTGCATTCGTGGCCGGAATCCTTTCCGGTGCGCTACCTGCAGCTTCTGCTTCCGCTCTCGATCTCAACCAAACAATGCATGAGAGTAGTCGAACAACAGTCGGATCCCGGCGCCGAACGTGGTATCGCGGAGGGTTGGTAGCAGGAGAGATTGCACTTTCGTTCCTGTTGCTAGTCGGTGCAGGACTGCTACTCAAGAGTTTCGTTCTGCTGCGAGGCGTGGATCTTGGCTTCAATGACAGTCGTCTGTTGACAATGCGCATTACTCTGCCGATTGCGCAATATCCCACGGAGGCGAAGGCGGCGGTGTTTTTTGAGCAGCTTGCCACTCGGGTCCGCACGCTTCCAGGTGTTCAAAGTGCCGGGCTTGTTTCCTGGCTTCCGGTCGCCGGACAATTTTGGTATTGATCCAGCGCTGGCGCTGCGGGCGGAGTAGGTGGGAATTTAGCCGGGCTTAAAAGCCCCGCGCGGCTAAAGCCCAACGTCACTTAGTTTTGGTGAGTCAGATACTTCGTCTGTGCGCGAGCGCGTAGTCGTGCTCCTCGGAAACTACTGAATTATCGAGAAGCCGGGCGAAGCGCCCAGCGCAGGCCGAGGGCCTGCCCCACCAAGCAATGCCCGAATTTGGGAAAACTAAGTGGCATCGGGCTAAGACTGGGTGGATCGACTTGATACGCTCGAATTTACCCCGAAATCATGAGCAGTTTGACCATTACTCTCCCGGACGGCAGCCAGCAATCGATCTCCGCTGGCGCCCGGCCTATAGATGTCGCTCAGGCGATCAGCCCGCGACTCGCGAATGACGCCATTGTGGCGCGCGTGGATGGCGATCTCTACGATCTGACTCGCCCCTTCGAGCATGACTCGAAACTCGAGATTCTGACCACGAAAAGTCCCGAAGCACTTCAGGTGTATCGCCACTCGACTGCCCATCTGCTGGCTGCGGCGGTGCTCGAGCTGTATCCGGAAACCCAGCTCGGCATCGGCCCTCCCACCGAGAGCGGTTTCTACTACGACTTTGAACGCGCCACGAAGTTCACGCCCGAGGATCTTGAAAAAATCGAAGCGCGCATGCGCGAAATCGGCGCGCGCAATCTGCCCTTCGAGCGCAAACTGACCCCGAAAAAAGAGGGCCTAGAAAAGTACAAAGACGATTGGATGAAGCGCGAGCTCATTGAAGAGCGCGCGGGCGATATTTTCTCCGAATACACTCTGGGACCGCAATTCATCGACTTCTGCCGCGGGCCGCACGTACCCACCACCGAAAAGCTCAAGGCGTTCAAGCTTCTTTCCATAGCCGGGGCCTATTGGAAGGGCAGCGAAAAGAACCCGCAGCTCCAGCGGATTTATGGCACCGCCTTCTTTACAAAAAAAGAACTGGACGATTATCTCAACCGGCTGGAAGAGGCAAAGAAACGCGATCATCGCCGGATCGGCAAAGAACTCGAGTTGTTCACGGTGAACGAACTGGTCGGCGCCGGCCTGCCGCTCTGGCTGCCGAAAGGCGCGACCGTGCGGCGGGTGCTCGAAGACTACATCCTAGAGCGGGAGCGCGCTACCGGCTACCAGCACGTCTATACGCCTGATTTGGCGAAGGTCGAGCTATATCAAAAGTCCGGCCATTGGGAGCACTACCACGAAGATATGTTCCCGCCCATGGATCTGGAGACCGAGCAGATGGTGCTTCGTCCGATGAACTGCCCGCACCACATTCTGATCTACAAATCCAAGATGCGCAGCTACAGGGACCTGCCGGTGCGCATCGCGGAATTGGGGACGATGTATCGGTACGAGCGTTCCGGTGTCTTAAGTGGACTGAGCCGCGTCCGTTCCATGACGTTGAACGACGCGCATATCTTCTGCACGCCCGAACAGATCAAATCCGAATTCACCAAGGTGATGCAGCTTGTGGAAGCCGCTTATCG
>JAICIH010000389.1 GCA_025924475.1 Bryobacteraceae bacterium | reverse complement strand
GATGTAGCCGTTTTCCGCCGCCGGTTCGCCATCGAAAATGTACCAAAAAAGCTCATTGCCGATCTCCACGTCGAAGACGGGAAAATATTCCGCCATGGGCGAATTCAAGCTCGCCATCACCACATGGAAATTGTGCATCTGGCCGGCGTGCGGAATCACCGGAACGGAATACGCTTCGGCCAGCGCTGCCACCTTGCGCGCCTGCGTCAGGCCGCCCACCCGGTTCGTGTCGAATTGTATGTAATCCACCGATTTCGCTTCCAGCAACTGGCGGAAGCCATAAAGGGTGAATTCGTGCTCACCGCCCGCGATAGGAATCGTGCCCAGCGCCTTGAGATCCGCATAACCGCCGATATCGTCCGGGATCACCGGTTCTTCCAGCCATCGAAGTTGAAACGGCGCGAGCAGCGGCAGCATGCGGCGCGCGTAATCGAGCGTCCAGCCCATGTAAGCATCCGCCATCAAGTCGACGCCGTAACCGACTGTATCTCGAATCGTGCGGAGGAGCGCGACATTCTTCTGCATTCCCTCAGCGCCATCCAAGGGCCCCCAGCCGAATCGCATCTTCATCGCGCGATAACCCTGCTCTTGGTAGCTGCGCGCTTCCCGTTGCAGCGCCTCCGGCGCCTGGCTATAAAGCTTGCTTGCGTAGACCTGGATCTTTCGCTTCGTTCTCCCGCCGAGCAGGCGGAATACCGGCTGGCCGCTCGCTTTGCCCATCAAATCCCACAGCGCGATATCCAGAGCGCTAATGGCAGCCATGGTGATGCCCTTGCGGCCGAACGCCATCGTCTGCCGGTACATGCGCTGCCACAAATACTCGCAGTCGAAAGGATTCTCGCCCTTCAGCAGCGGCGCGAGATACAAATCGATAGTCTGTTTTGCAAGCCGCGGCGCGAGGGCGGCGTTGCCGATACCCACATGCCCGCTGTCGGTATACACCTCGACAATCAGCCAGCCATGAAACCGGAAGCTGGCCATCGAGTCCTGCGGCAGATCCAGCAGGTCCATTGGGTTTGTACAGAAATGTGGCTGTGGGGTGACTGTTTTCCCCTTCCATTCCACAACGCGAGTACGAATTTCGGTAATTTTCATGCAGGAACTCTCGAGAGTTTGGCGGCACGTGTTGTGCCGAGAATTAAAAGAAACGCAATTACGTGCAGTGTGCTGACGATGGCGAACAGCGTGGAATAACCGTACCCATGGTCGAGCAGGCGGCCTGCAATTAACCCGAACACCACGCCGCCCATCGCGCCTCCAAACCCAACCAGCCCGGCCACCGAGCCCACCAGCTTATTCGGAAAAAGATCGGCTGGTAAAACCATTACCAGCGTCGACCAGGATTGTTGTCCGAAGAACACCAGGCTCAATAACGCGATCGCAAGCTCCACGGGCACGTAATTCACCAGCGCCACAGATGGCATCACCGCGGCGCTCAGGCCGAGAGCGAGTTTGCGGGAAAAATTCAGCGAATGCCCGCGGCGGATCAGCCACCCGGAAAACCACCCTCCCACCAAGCAGCCGACACCCGCCGCCGCATAAGGAATCCAAGCGAAATATCCGACTTTCTTAACGTCGAACCTGCGCGCGTCATATAAATACTTCGGAACCCAGAACAAATAGAAATACCAGGCAGCATCGCTCAAAAATTTTGCGCCTACCAGACCCCACACTTCGGAAAACGAGAAAAGACCAAACCAGGAAGCCTCGACCCGGGCTGCTTCTATCGCAGATTCGGGCGTCCGGTAATCGCGCCACCACCAAACGACCCAGGCCAACCCGGCCGCGCCCGCAAGAAAGAACACCCAGCGCCACGTCGCCAGCGACAACACCGCCGCGATGAATGGCGGAGCGACTACCGCCCCGAGCGCCGTGCCGCCATTCATAATGCCCATGGCGAGCGAGCGCTCACTCGCCGGAAACCATTCGGCCACGGCTTTTGTTGCGGCGGGAAATCCTCCGCCTTCGCCCATGCCGAGCAAGAACCGGCTCAACATCAGCATGCCGAATCCGGTGGCCCAGCCGTGACTCGCGCAGGCAAACGACCACCAAAGCATAATCAGCAAAAACCCGCGCCGCGTCCCCAGCACATCCATCAACTTGCCGCCCAGCGCATACAGCAGCGCGTAGGAAACCAGAAACGCCGCCTGTAAATCGGCAAATCCCGTGTTCGAAATCGGAATATCGCGCTGGATCGCCGTGATCGCCACCGGCAGCGTCTGCCGGTCGAAGTAACTCAGAGTGATCGCGCACGCCACCAGCGCCGCAATACGCCACCGGAATGCGTTGGCTACCAACTTATTTCCAGCAAAGAAAGCGCCTGCAAAGGCAGATTAAAGGATATTCTGCTTTTGCCGCCCGCACTTGCCAACCAAAGCGGAGAATCGAGAAGCTGTAAGTGCCCGGCCGATTCGAGCGTGGCGTATTGCTCTGCATTCGGATGTTGCGGCGAACCCATCTTCTTCCAAACCGTGTACGCGTTGCTGTGATCCTGATCGATGCGATAATGCCGCACCAGCACGTGCCTGGTGTCTTTTGGCAAGCCGTCCAGCTCGAGATCCACTGCCGCCGCTGGACCCGCCACATCCTCATCCTGATAATTCCAGACCAGAACGGCTATCCCGTGCGCCGAGCGCGTTGCCAGCGCATCCACCGTGGGATGCTCGCGGACTCCCGCCGTCAGCATCGTGTCGAGCCCTACCGCGCCGTCGCTCTGCGTCTGAATCCGGTCGCCTCCGGTGAGTATGCCAAGCATACGGAAGAAATTCAGTACCGGTTTGTCGATTCCGTTCGTAGCTAAGGTCCGGAAGCCGTCAAAGTACGGCTGGTCTTCGAACTCGAAGGCCCAGGTAAGAATTCCTTCGAGATTCACCTTGTGACGCTCTTGTAACTGCAGCATGCCGTTGTAAGCCGCAGCTTCATATGCCGGATAGAGAGTGCCGTTGCGATAGGCGTTCGGCGGATACACGCGCGCCGAGCAGGCGGCGCATCCCTCCGGGTCCGCTTCCGTCAATAGGATCGGCAGCTTGCGGAACTTGGGAAACGATTCGACAATCTTGAATCCTGCTTCCGTATCCGCCAGTTCCTTGGAAATACCCATACGAACATGGCCGCCGGTAACATCCGGACGGCCCTTGGCGTGATAACTGATGAAATCGAGCGGAGCGCCGCTCTTCTCGCAATGCTCCAGAAATTGTTTTAGAAAAGCGGCGGCTCTCGGGCTAGCTGGGCCGGTAGTCGCAGGGCCGCCTACATGCGTCGTCGGGAGAGCCCGCTTTACGGCCGCCGCTGTCGCATCGTAGAGTTTGTCGTATTCCTCGGGAGTACCGCGCCAGTAGCCGCCGTTCGGCTCATTCCACACCTCCCAGTTCCAGCCTTCCACTTTGGCCTTACCGTATTTGGCTACGGCATGCTTTACTACCTGAAAAACTAACTCGCCCCACTTATCGTAGTTATTCGGCGGATAAGCCCAGCCCACGTAATAGCGATCGAACTTGTCACCCGGTTTCCAGATCGGAACATAGGGATCGGGATGGGTCGAGAGCGCCTTCGGCATGAACCCAATCTCCACGAGCGGATTGGCCTCCGCCTGCGCATACGTATCCAGTATTCGATCGAGAATGGTCCAGTCGTACACCGGTTTTCCCGACGCGTCTTCTGTATACACGTTGGTGGACCCCCACTTAAAAGCGGGCGCTCCATCTCCGGTCGTCAGCAGAAAATGCGCCCGGATTTGCACTCGCTCGGAGCTGAGCGCCGACAGCTCCCGAATTAACTTACGGCCGTTCGGCGCATAAGTATAGTTGGGCTCATCGTAGCCGAAAAGGTTCCAGTTCGATGGAAACGTCCCTAGTTTCTGGGACGCGTTCACCCGGATATGCACCGGTTGTTGAGCCAGCAGAGAAGCGGAAAGAAGAAAGAGTACGAGTCGCATTAGAAATTAAATTTGAGCGCAAATTGTACTTGCCTGGGATTGTTTGCCGTTGTCGTGACAATGCCTCCCGCAGAAGTATCGGTTACCGTATTCGGAATTCCGAATGTCGCTGTATTCGTAGCGTTAAAGAACTCGGCGCGAAATTGCAAAAGACTGGATTCGGTGACCGGAAATTCCTTGAACACCGATACATCGAAGTTGCGCAGCCATTGCGAGCGCAAAATGTTCGCTCCGCCGTTGCCATAGGTATTCGCCGCTGGAAGCGCAAATGCGCTAGTTCCGCCGCTCGGACAGGCCGGATTGGAGGATACATAGAACCAGCAAGTCGGCGTGCCGACGATCGCCGGCATGCCCACGATATTGGGCCTTTGACTACCCACGCCGGTGTTGGCGACATCCCGCGATATGGTCGGCGTGAACGGTTGGCCGCTGCGGAAAATCGCAATGCCTTGCACTCTCCAGCCTCCCAAAAATCCCTGCGCCAGCGTTCCGGCGTTACTCAGAAACCGTTTCCCTCTACCTACCGGAAGCTCGTAACCCATGTTGAAAGCAATGTTCTGCGGGATGTCAAAGGACGAGAGCGCTCGCTCGAAATAAAAGTCGCCGCCCGCGGCCGGAGTATCTTGAACGGTGATGCTCTTCGAATAGGTGTAGGAAAACAGGAACCAGATCCCAGATCCATAGCGCTTTTCCGCTTTCACCTGCAAGGCATGATAGATGGACGACATGTCCTGCGAAAAATAATTGATCCCTCCGAATTGCGGGAAGGGACGTCTCGCTTGAATTGCGCCGGGTCCTGGGTCCGGATTATTGAAAGGATTGCTGCTGTTCAAATGTGTTCCGTGGTTACCCACGTAATTTACTTCGAGCACGGTGTCTCGCGCTAGTTGCTGTTGCACGCCGATGTTCCAATGCTGGTCCGATCCGCGCTGCAAATGCGTGTAAGTCGGATTCATACCGGGATTCACGCCCGCGCTGCCAAGCGGCTGCCCCAGAAAGAAGTTTCCGAGCGTCCGGTTCGGAATGGTGTTGGCCGTGTTGAACACCGTCTCGCTTAGTAAGAAGGGTAGACTGTTGCGGTTCACCCGTCCGTCGGTATTTTCCATCTCATAAAAAATCCCATAACCGGCTCGAAATACTGTGCGCTCTCCGAAAGGCCGCCAGGCGATTCCAAAACGCGGCGCCCATTGATTCTTATCTGGGTATGTGATCGATAACGGAAGCCCGGCCTGGCTGCTCGTTTGAATCAGGTTCCCGAATAATGCATACGTGGTCGGAGCGGCAAACTGCGAGCTCAAATCGATTTTGTCGGTCTCGCTCGCCACAATAATCGGCTTCGCCAGCGTCCCGTCAAATGTTCCCAGTTGGTTTTTGTAGCCTCGCATCCAGGGCGAGTATTCGTAGCGCAGCCCAAGGTTCAGCGTCAACCGGTTGTTCACTTTGAAATCATCCTGCACGAAGAAATGCCAATAGGTGGCATCGCCGCCGAACCAATCGGCCGGATAGGCGCGCCCCGAAGATACGGGGAAACCAAGCATCCAATCGGCGAACGCGTCGCCCGTGCCTGCGGTACGCGCCGGATTTTGCGTGTTAATCCCTGAAAAGCTCCAGGCGCCCTGATAGTTTGAGCTATCCGTGAATAGAGGCTTCCAGTAACGAATTTC
>JAICIH010000388.1 GCA_025924475.1 Bryobacteraceae bacterium | reverse complement strand
AGGACAGTCGCAAGCGCCATCTTCCGGTGGCAACAGCGGCGGCGGCGCCGTTACGCCTGTTTCGGGCGGCGGCCAGAGCGGAGGAGGAACCGCGGAGGGTGGCGGCGGATTCTTCATGGATGGCGGAACGAATTCCGGCAGTGGCTGGTCTCAGAATCCAGGTATTCTCGCCGCCACCTGGGGCGATGGAGCGCCGCGTTCCAGCCTTATTTCCAAAGCCATGGACTTCGGATTCTCCGACACGCCGATCGACTTGGCCGGAGGCGCGGGCGCTTCCACCGGCGCGAACACGAAGGAGCTCAACTTAGCCGGCCAATTCGATTGGAGCAATCCGACGGTGACGGATGACGATTTGCTTGCCGAACTGGCGGGCGGACGCTGGTCGCCCGGTACGGACGATTTCTCGGCGGTTCCAGGAGGGACCGTTATGGTTACGCCGACGTTCGGTCATATGTTAGGCGCGATCTGGTCGCAGCCGGTCGGAAGCATCAGCCGGGTGAATCTATTCACGCACGCCAATAAAGACTTGATCGGCTTTGGCGGGCATATAGAAAAGCAGACTATCACGCGAGCCGACGTCCTTATCAATACAAACGGTCCCGGTGACAACCTCACCGCCATGGACCCGACCAGCATGAACAACTTGAATCAGCCGGGCGTCACGTTCCAGGTGGGAACGAAATCCGTAAGTCTCGAAGATGTCCGAAAGCGGTTCGCGCCCGGCGCTGTGATCGTGCTGTACGCGTGCCACAGCGGGCAGCTTCAGCCGTTCCTCAAGAGCATCGCGACTTTCTTCAATGTGAAGGTCGTCGGCTTCAAGGTGGAAATCGGCTATTATCCACCGGCGCAGAATGTGCCGCACAAGTTCCAGCGCACCGGCATGAAAGTCGGGCTAGGATTCGGCGGCGCGCCGGTGACGGACTGGCGCGGTTTGATTACGGATTCGCAAGCGATTACGGTTACGCCGTAGGGCGCATGTATGCCAATCCTAGAGTGAACACGCAGCATTCGCAAGCCAGGAATCCCAGGAGCAGCGCTCCGAATTTTTCGAAATTAGGATACCGGGGACTTGAATCGGTCACGAGATGTGCGAAGTTTATGGGATTCTTACCTAGAAATTCCACGCGATAGCCATCGAACAATGCGTTAGTCATCGAGACGTACAAGTGCGCGAATTCGCAACGAAGTGCTTTCTTGTCTACGTATGGACAAGAGAGATTTCCAATCACATTAATTGAACCGGGATTCTGACGCACGGAATTGTATATCTCTAATGCTGACGCGGGAACGCCATTTACGGTGAACATTAGATCCCACATGGGGTCCATAAGGACCCATTTTTTTAATTCCGGAATCCAGACTTCCGCCATGACATGACCTTCAGTACCAGGGATTTTCCAGAACGTGAAACTCGCAATTACAACCCGAGCTTCCAGGCCGGCGCTCTCGGCAGCGCCAACCATCAGGTAGGAAAACTGACGGCACGTCGCCCATGCCCCGTGTCTTTGAGCATCGAGAATCTCAAGTGGATCGTCGAGATCGCCTTTGACCCTCTCAAAGAGAGTCGGTGAATGCGGCGCCCAACTATTTCCACTTGGCTGCTGATTCCGCACCCAATGCCGCACCGCGATAGCGGACGCCAAACTAGGAGTGGTAAAGCTCGTCAGATATCGACGAAATAGTCGCAACCGATGAGAATTCCGATCTTGCTGCGTAAATCCGGGTAGAAGTTTCTCAGAAAAGACACGTGAATTATCAATGTTGATGACGGAGGACCGTAGGAAAGAAATTCTGGAGAGAAGAGTAAAGTCGAGACCGGCCAGGCTAAATGCCAAGATGGATATCAGTAAGAGCCTCGACCGTCGAGATAATCGTCTCTGCGCCTCTACCGAGCGCCCATAGCCTGTTAGTGAATAGAAAGTATCTCTGAGACTATGAGCGGGTGCTCGATCAACGACCAACCCAAATCATAGAGCTTAATACCACGCGATCAGAAGCAAGTACTGTACGGCCAGTAATACCCAATCAAGCTCGCTACGATTGGGAGCGCACTCCACTGCGGGCTGGCGCAGAACTCGCGTCTCCCGAAAATACCTAGATAGAGTTGAGTAAATGGATCGGCGTGAATTTCTTTATGGGCTGGCCGCGGCGGGGCTTGCCGGAGACGAGAGTGTTGAGCAGGTTCTGGTGATGTTCAAGTGCCACCTGGATGTCGGGTTTGTGGACACGCAGGCGGCGATCATCAAGAAATACTTTACGCAGTTTTATCCGCAGGCCATCGCGATTGCCGAGAAGAACAAGTACGTCTGGACGACCGGCTCCTGGCTGCTCTATCGATACCTGGAACAAGCCAATGCGGCAGCCCGCAAGCGTATGGAAGATGCGGTCGCGCACGGGCATATCGCGTGGCATGCGCTTCCGTTCACCTGGCAGACCGAGCTGCTCGACCGCTCGACAATTGCCGGGTGCCTGGGATTTTCCAAGGAGCTCGACCGCCGGTTCGGGCGTAAAACGACCGGCGCAAAGATGACGGACGTGCCGGGGCATTCGCGCGGATTGATCGGTCCATTGAAGGAGGGCGGCGTCACGTTCCTGGACATCGGCGTAAACTCGGCCAGCACGCCGCCGGATGTGCCCGCGCTGTTTGTCTGGAAGCAACCGCGCGGCGCATCGCTGATTGTGATGTACCATCGCAAGGCGTACGGCGGAATCGTGCGCGTTCCGGGATCGAAGCTGGCAGTCGCAGTCGAAGTGCGGGACGATAACAGCGGGCCGCATACTCCGGAGGAGATTCGCACGATCTACCGCAAGCTGCGCGCGCAATTCCCGAAGGCTGCCGTACGCGCGACCGATTTGACGACCATTGCCAATGCGGTGAAACCGTATGAGCAAGCGCTGCCGGTGGTAACACAGGAGATCGGCGATACCTGGATATACGGCGTTCCGAGCGATCCGCTGAAAGTGGCGCGGTTTCGCGAACTGCTGCGGCTGCGGCGGCGCTGGATCGGCTCGGGCAAGTTCGCGGCAGGCGATAAGACGGACTTGGCGCTGCTTAAGCACGCGTCGTTAGCGGCCGAGCACACGTGGGGAACGGATACGAAGACCTGGCTCGATTTCGAGCGCTACACGCCGGCGGCGCTGCGGCAAATGCTGAACCGGCCGAACTATCGCACTGTGACGAATAGCTGGGCGGAGAAGCGCGCCGATATTAGCGCCGGTGTGGCGGCGCTGCCTGCGCAACTTCGCGCGGAGGCGGAAGAACAGTTTGCGCGCTTGAAACCAGTGCGGCCGGAGATCAAAGGTCTGAAGACGCATCCCAGCGGAGCGCTGGTGGAGGGAACGCACTTCACGATCGGCCTCGATGCCGAGAGCGGAGCGATCGTGAAGCTAACGGACAAAGCGACACAGCGGGATTGGGCGTCGCCAGCGAATCCACTCGCGCTGTTCACGTACCAGACGCTCTCCCAAGCCGATTACGACCGGTTTCTGAAGAACTACATAACGCTGCACACAGATTGGGCGCCGAAAGATTTCGGGAAGCCGAACATTCAAAAGTTCGGGGCAGAAAGCCATAGCTGGAGCACGAAGCTGGTCGCCTCTTACCTTGAAGAGACCGAAGACGCGCACCGGCTGATTGCGCAGATGCAGGTGAATGCGCCTGCGAAGAATACCACCGCGTTTCCGAACGAGCTTTGGATGACGCTGCGGGCCCTCAAGGCCGACCCGGTGATTCGCATCACGCTCGCATGGTTCGATAAAGATGCCAACCGCCTGCCGGAAGCATTGTGGCTCAGTTTTCAGCCCGTCGCTCCGGCGAAAGAAGGTTGGACGCTCACCAAAGTGGATCAGCCGGTTTCGCCCTTCGATGTAGTGGCGGGCGGCAATCGGCATATGCACGCGATTTCGCGTAGCCTGACGTATCGCGACGCTCGCGGGAGTTTGGTCATCGAGACGCTGGATGCGCCGGTAATTGCTTTGGGGGAACGCTCGCCCATTGCGTTCTCCAAGAGCCAGCCGGATTTAACGAAAGGCATTCATTTCAGTTTGTTCAACAACGCCTGGGGCACGAATTACGTTCAGTGGTTCGGCGAAGATATGCAGTATCGCTTCGTGATTCGCGCTTCGTGATATGTTGACCAAAATTATGAAACTATTGTTCGTGCTGCTGCCGCTGGGTGTTCTCTTCGGGCAGCGCCGTCCGGCGATGGTCGAAACGCCGGACACTAATATTCATTACAAGCTCGCCGTGGATGCTATTCCGCAGGAAGGCGTTCCGAAAGGCGAGATCCGCGGGCCGTTCACTCTGCCCAGCCAGGCGTACCCAGGCACGCAGCACACCTATTGGGTTTATGTGCCCGCACAGTATGACCCCAAGGTGCCGGCAAGCCTGATGATCTACAACGACGGGCAAGCGTTTATGAATCCGGACGGCGATGTACGCGCGCAGTTCGTGATGGACAATTTGATCTATCGCCGCGAGATTCCGGTAATGATCGCCGTATTCATCAATCCCGGCCGAAGGCCCGACCAGCCGGAGCCGACGTTGACTAACTGGGGCGATCGCGATACAAACCGGCCCACCGAATACAACACGCTGGATGACAAATATGCGCGGGTGATTGTCGATGAATTGCTGCCGGTGTTGTACAAGGAATACAACATTTCCAAAGACCCGGAGCGGCATGGAATCGGCGGCTCGAGTTCGGGCGCCATCGCGGCGTTCACGGTGGCTTGGGAGCGGCCGGAGGTCTTTCGTAAAGTGCTGAGCAATGTCGGAAGCTTTACGAATATTCGCGGCGGCAATGCGTATCCGGATATCATCCGCAAAAGCGAGAAGAAGCCGCTGCGAGTGTTTTTAGTGGACGGCCGGAACGACAATCGAGCGCTGCGGGTAGACGGCAGCTACGACCAGACGCGCGATTGGTTTTACCAGAATGTTCGCATGCAGGAAGCGCTAACCGAAAAAGGCTACGACGTGAACTACTCCTGGGGCATTCAGAAGCACGGCCAGAAAATGCTGCAGACGGTCTTTCCGGAGATGATGCGCTGGTTATGGCGCGATCATGGCGTTTCGACCGATGTGTATGACATGGCCGAGCGGTCGTTCGCGGAACCAGCGAAGAAATAGCGCACGCTCTTTCAGAATTTGAAAGAGACGGAAATCGAATTCGCAGTCCGAGAGTCCAATCGGGGAGGTTGTACCAGCTATGAGACAAAATACGATGCACGCCGCCGCCCTCGATCGGTTCGGTGGCATAGATGAAATCAGAATGCACACGCTACCCGCGCCCGAAATCGCACCGGATGAAGTGTTAGTCCGTATCGAAGTGGCGGGAGTTGCGGTGTGGGACCCCTATGAACGGGAAGGAGGATTCGCGAAGATGTTCGGGATCAAACCTCATTTTCCGTATATCCTCGGCTCCGATGGGGCGGGAACAATTGCCGAAATCGGTAATGAGGTCCGCGGGCTAAAAATCGGCGACCGTGTTTATGGCGCCTCCCTAGTGAATCCGAAAGGCGGATTTTATGCCGAATACATTGCGGTCAAAGCCGGGAATGTTTCACTCCTGCCATCGAAGCTGACGATGGAAGAAGCTGGGGTT
>JAICIH010000387.1 GCA_025924475.1 Bryobacteraceae bacterium | reverse complement strand
TGGTTTCCCAGCGGGCGAGCCAGGGAGCGATCAACAGAACGAGCCCGACTTCGAACGCGACGACGATTAGAAAAATACCGAGTACGCGCTGGTGCCACTTCAGAAAACCACCCGGCCTCACGGGCGGCGGGGCCGAAGGCGCGCTCATGAGAGGTAGCCGCTCCAGTGCATTCGCGCTGAACTTGTCCGCACCGGCTCGAAACTGAAGCGATGCTGCAGCGTAGGGCCGTGCTCCTCTAATGCGCGCCGGTGATCGGGAGTCGAGTAGCCTTTGTTCGATGCCAGATTATATTGAGGAAACACGCGATCCCATTCCGCAAGACAGGCGTCGCGATGCACTTTCGCAACGATGGAAGCCGCCGCAATGGCGCGGCAGCGCGCATCACCATCGATGAGCGGCAGTTGCTCCATTGGCAAATCGATTGTCACGGCGTCAATCAGCAAATAGTCGGGCATCACCGGCAAAGCTTCCACAGCCCGGCGCATGGCCAGCCGCGAGGCCTGCAAGATGTTGATCTGGTCAATCTCGAACACATCGGCTCCGCCGACCGCCCAGCAAACACAGCGTGCCTTGATGCGTTCGGCGAGGCATTCGCGTTCTTCACGTTCGAGAATTTTGCTATCGTGGAGCCCGGCAATGGGGCGCGCCGGATCGAGAATGACGGCGGCGGCGAAGACGGGGCCGAAGAGACATCCGCGGCCGACTTCGTCGACACCGGCTATGCGCGAAAAGCCGCGCTCGCGAGCCTCACGCTCGAACGTGCTCCGGCAACGCACGGAAATTAACTGCGCTCGCGCAACCGGGCGGCTTTGCCCCTGAGCCCGCGCAAGTAGTAAAGCTTGGCGCGCCGGACGCGTCCGGTGCGCACTACATCAATGTGGTCGATAACCGGCGCATGCACCGGGAAGATGCGTTCTACCCCGTGTCCGAAGCTGATCTTGCGTACGGTGATGGTCTCGCCCATCCCTGAATTTTTGCGCGCGATCACAGTCCCCTCGAAGGCCTGCAAACGCTCCTTCTCGCCTTCTTTGATCTTCACGTGGACGCGGACCGTGTCGCCCGGCCGGAATTCCGGATGCTTTGCCGAGCGCTCTTGCTTAGCGTTGAATTTGGAAAGAAGTGCGTTTTGCATGGTCAGTTTTGCCTCAATTGCGGCCGCCGGTCAGATCCGGGCGCAGCCGCTGTGTTTTTTCGCGCGAGGCAGCCCGGCGCCACCGCTTAATTTCCTCATGATTTCCGCCCAGCAGCACTTCGGGCACTTTCCAGCCGCGGAACTCCGCCGGCCTGGTGTACTGCGGACAATCCAAAATTCCTTCGTTGTCTTCGCCGAAACTTTCATTCCGCGAAGATCTCTCATCGCCGAGCACTCCGGGCAACAGCCGCGCGACGGCATCTACCAGCATAGCGGCTGCCAATTCGCCTCCGCTCAACACAAAATCGCCGATCGATACTTCGTAATCGGCAAGATGCTCGGCAACCCGTTCATCCACTCCTTCATACCGGCCGCAAATCAGCAGCAGATCCTCCAATTGCGCAAACTCTCGCGCCATAGGCTGCGTGAATCTCGCGCCTTGCGCCGACAGCAGAACTGTTTTCTTACGCGCAGTCCGCTCCGGCAAAATGGCCTCCACTGCTTCGAACAACGGCTCGGGTTTGAGCAGCATCCCTTCGCCGCCGCCAAATGGCCGATCGTCTACGGTTCGATGACGGTCGTATGTCCAGTTTCGCAGATCGTGTATGTGAATTTCCAGTAAACCGGCGGCCTGGGCTCGGGAAACTACGCCATACCCGAATGGTCCGGTAAAAAAGTCCGGAAAAATCGTGACAATGTGAAAGCGCATGGCAGCTTATAGGTCGAGCAGTCCTTGGGGCACGTCCAGGCGAATGGTACGCGCGGCTAAGTCCACTTGCGCCAAAGACTTAACAAATGGAATCAAAAGCTTTCGTTCAGCGACTGTAAGCTCTATCAAGGGCGGCCCGCCATAGCGCTCAAAGCCTTCCACGTGGCCGAGTGTTTGGCCGGTCACCCGATCGATGACGGCGCACCCAATCAAATCCGACTCAAAAAAATCGCCTTCCGGCAGCTCGCCCCGCTCGTCTTCCGGTATCCACAGATCCGCTCCTCGAAAGTACTCGGCGGCGCCGATCGAATCGACGCCCATGAATTTAAGAATCCAATCGCCTTTATGAACCCAGGCCTGGTCGATCTCGACCTCGACGTCGGAGCCGTCCGTCAAATGTGCGTGCGCTCTTTTGAGGCGCTCCAGGCGCCCCGGAACGTCCGTTTGAGAACGCGCGATCAACTCGCCACGATTGCCCCTCGGCCGTGCAATCTCGGCCACTACTAACCGGTTATTCGAGGATTTCAAGCGAGAAGCGGCGGTTCAGCTTCGTGCCCACCGCGCCCAACAGCGTGCGGATGGAACGAGCGGTGCGGCCCTGCTTGCCGATGACCTTGCCCAAATCGCCTTCGGCCACGCGCAACTCGAATACGGTCGCGTGCTCCCCCGCGATCTCCTTCACGACGACGCCATCCGGCGTGTCCACCAGGGCCTTGGCGATCTCCTCTACCAAGGTTTTTATGCCGTTGCTATCGTTCATGCCGGCGTGGGCGCAGGATTGGCTTTCAACAAGCGAGTGACGGTATCGGAAGGCTGCGCGCCGTTCTTAATCCAATGCTCGATGCGGTCGCGATCCAGTTGCACCTGGGCCGGCTTGGCGATGGGGTTGTAGTGACCGACCACTTCGATGGAGCGGCTGTTGCGCGCGCGCTCTTTATCGATCACAACCACCCGGTAGGTGGGCTTTTTCTTGGCGCCAAACCGCGCCAGGCGAATTGCTAACATGCTTAACCTTTTTCTTTTCTCTATTGTTACAAATCGAAGTTTCAGAACGCCGCTTGCTTACGGGGTTGTGAAAAAATTAGCAACCGCTCCCTCGCGGTCGCGGCTCAGTTTCAAGATCAACGACTTGCGACGTTTGTTGCCGTCCGTGGCTGATTTTTCATACTCCCATACACGCGCGTTTTTTTAAAAGCCAGGAAATCCCGGCAATTTCATTTTTGCCAGTTTTTTGCCCAGGAAGCCCGCTTGGCCGGAAAAGCTCTTCATCATTTTACGCGCTTGCGCGTACTGCTTCAGCAGATTGTTCACGTCCTGCACGCTGGTCCCGCTCCCTTTGGCGATCCGGCGGCGCCGCGAGCCGTTGATGATCATGTGGTTGCGGCGCTCTTTGGGCGTCATGGAATCGATGATCGCGACCACCCGGCCGACTTCCGATTCATCGATCTTGGTGTCCTTTAAATCTTTCAGCGGACCGATCTGCGGCATCATTTCGAGAAGGCCGCCGAGCGATCCCAGCTTGCGGATCTGCTTGATCTGGTCCCGAAAATCTTCGAGCGAGAAATCGTCGCCGAGCAGCTTTTCCTGCATTTTCTCGGCGGTCTCCTGATCGATCGTTTCCTGGACTTTATCGATCAACGACAATACGTCGCCCATGCCGAGGATGCGGGAGGCAACCCGGTCCGGGTGGAACGCTTCGAGCGCGTCGGTCTTCTCGCCCACACCGATAAATTTCAGCGGCTGTCCGGTGATGCTGCGGATCGAAAGCGCTGCGCCGCCACGCGCATCGCCATCCATCTTGGTGAGAATTACGCCAGTGATGCCGAGGCGCTGGTGGAACTCGCCGGCCGACTTGACGGCGTCCTGGCCGGTCATGGCGTCGGCGACGAACAGGATCTCGGTGGGATTCAGAGCCTCTTTGAGTTCGCTCAACTCCTGCATAAGCTGATCGTCAATGTGCTGACGCCCGGCGGTATCGACCAGCACAATATCGCGGCCGGCCTGCATGGCTTCACGCCGCGCAGACTTCGCCAGCTCGAGCGGCTTGGTTTCTTCCGGCGTTCCTTCGTAGATGGGCGTCGAGACGTTTTTGGCGAGAATACTCAACTGATGGCGCGCAGCCGGCCGGTAGATGTCTACCGAAACCAACTGCGGCTTGCTGCCTTCCTTTGTAAGAAAGCGCGAGAGCTTGGCGGCGCTTGTGGTCTTACCCGAGCCCTGCAGTCCCACAATCAAAACAACCGTCGGCGGCTCGTTGGCAAAGCGCAGCCGCGAAGTGTGGCTGCCCAGCATTTTGGTCAGCTCATCGCGGACGATTTTCACGACTTGCTGGGCGGGGGAAAGCGCGGTGAGCACTTCTTCGCCGAGGGCTTTCTCTTTGACCTGCTCGATGAATTGTTTGACGACTTTGAAATGGACGTCGGCCTCGAGCAGCGCCACGCGAATTTCGCGCAGCGCGTCTTCCATGTTGGCCGCGGTGAGCTTGCCTTCGCCGCGCAGATTTTTGAAAATCCGCTGCAGCTTGCCGGATAAAGTATCGAACATGATTCGCTACGGGATGACGGATGGCGCGCATTAAGCGCCTGTCCGAAGGGCTTGGTTACGTTCTTTAGTGTAGCGCAGGGGGAGGGCGCGTCGAAAACAATCGGATATCCTATGTAGTATACTTCTGCATCTAAGACTATGCTCGCGATCCTGACTTTTGCGCAAACGATCTCGCAAGATCTGAAGTTCGGATTGCGTCAATTGCGGTCGAACCCCGGATTCGCCGCTGCCGCTGTTCTGACTCTGGCGCTCGGCATCGGCGTGAACACGTCCATCTTCAGCTTGCTCAATGCACTGATGCTGCGGCCACTGGCGGTTCCCAATAGCGCTGGGATGCTCGGAATCTACCGCGGTGATGGCCGTCCCTGTTCCTATCCGGACTTCCTGGATTTCCAGCAACGCGTCAAAGCGTTTTCCGGCCTGGCCGCCGATACGACGACCGAAAGCGCGCTCGATGTTGGCGACAGCAGCGAAGTGATCCTGGCGGAGGCCGTCTCCTACGACTACGCAACGGTGCTGGAAATCAAACCGGCGCTGGGGCGATGGTTCACCGCGGAAGACGAGCATGCAGGCGGCTTTCCGGCGGTGATTAGCTACCGCACCTGGCAGAGCCGTTTTGGCGGTGACCGGCAGGCGATCGGCAAAAAAGTGCGTCTGGAATCGCAATGGTACACGGTGGTTGGCGTGGCTCCGAAGGGTTTCCAAGGCATGGCGATGCCGGTGCTGACGGCGGTATGGGTGCCGCTTGTCCGATACGCTCAACATAATGAATTCGGCGCACGCATCGTAAAAGATCGTGTGGGAAGCCGAGTGATGATGTTTGGCAGGCTCAGGCCCGGCGTAACCCCGGCGCAGGCGCAGGCCGAGTTGAACTCGGTAGATGTGCAGTTACGCCGGGAATATCAGCGGCCGGAAACGCGACGAATAGGGTTGCGAGCAGAGACCGCTCGCGGAACGGCCGATCCGGGCTACCGGCGCATGGTCGGGCCACTCTTGATGCTGCTCACGGTGGTGGTTGGGTTGGTGCTGCTCATCAGTTGTGCGAATGTCGCGAATCTGCTGCTAGGCCGCGGCGTCTCGCGACGGCGCGAAGTATCTATTCGGCTCGCGATCGGCGCCAGCCGGGGAAGGATCTGCCGGCAGATGCTGCTGGAGAGCTTGCTACTCAGCCTGATGGGTGCAGCGGCGGGATTGGCCGCGGCGCAGTGGACGAACCGAATCCTGGAACACGGACTCTCTT
>JAICIH010000386.1 GCA_025924475.1 Bryobacteraceae bacterium | reverse complement strand
GGGCTCGAGGAAACCGAAAAGTAAGCAAAAAAGCGTGGATGATTCCACAGTGTGAGAGCCGGAAGAATCGTCGATTGAAAATCGGCAAAGATTTTTTCGATAGGCTCGCCATATTCGGGCGCTGTTGCCGGCAGCTTGGCCGTCAGTTCCCCCGGCGCAACCGCCGCTGCCACCGGGTAGTTACGGACGTTTTCCAGATATTCGGCGATCCAATCGGCGTGCCGGTAAGCTGCCTGCCGGAATTCGTCGGGCGACATATCCACTACGCTCTCATGGCGGCCGATTCGCTTAGAACGACGGGTAACCATTCGCGGAACCAACATTCGAACTGGCCGAGTGCCGCGCGCGTGTCTGGGCCGAGCGGAATGCTCGCATGATCCAGCTTCCAACCGCGCAGACACGCCGCGCGTTTAATTGCGAGCGTTGCCGGAAATTTTTCCGCCCAGTTGATAAATTCGCTAAGCCGCGTGTTGAAACGGCCGGCCGCAGCGGCATCGTTCATGTGCAGCGCCCGGTCGAGCGACACCATCAGCTCCGGAACCGCGCCGGCTACACCGGAAACCACACCATCCGCACCGGCCGGAAAGGCTCGCATATAGAGGCTGTCGTTTCCCACCAGCAATTGGAACGGCAGCCGGCTATGTAGCGCTTGCAAAGCCTCAAACATCTGCCAATCGCCGCTCGAATCTTTAATTCCGGCAAATGCTCCGGTGGCGAGCAGGCGCGTAGCGAGCGCTGCGGAAATCGGATTTGTGAATTGCGGGATGTTGTACAGGTACAACTTGACACGGCCATCGATTGCCGCGGCGAATTCGGAATAGAACGCCAGGATCTCTTCCTCTTCGTAGCGGAAAAAATACGGTGGCATGAGCAGCAAGCCGGCTGCGCCCGCGTCCAGCGCACAATCGGCCAGATCTAACGCGCCGGCCAGCGTCGAATGCGAGACGTTCACCAACAGCGGCACACGGCACCGCTTGATAGCAAGCGTCGCAACACGCATTCGGTCTGCTACTTCGAAATGAACGAACTCGCCGGTGGAACCGAAAAGAACAATTCCGTCGACGCCCGCCTGCGCGATCGCGTCCAGATAGTCGAAAAGCGCCGCCGGGTCTATTTCAATGGAATCGGCCACCCGCGGTGTGGCAACCGCCGCATAGACGCCGCGGGCCGCACGTATTGGCTCGCTCTTCATCCGGCCCATATTCCGGTGGCCGCCAGAATACGCGCTTCCACCGTCTACGAATTGTACTGTGGCTGGTTGTACGGTAAGCTGAGCAGTGCCTCGCGGCAGCGGATTAGTGGACGTGGTTGCTTACGGACCGATGCCGCTGCATGGCCTGATCGACCAGTTCGCTTGGATCGAGCAGATGTTGCGGCCGGTAATGCTGGCTCGACCAGCGGCATCCCTCCGCCAGTTCCACACCGAGAAAGTAGCCCATTTCCTGGTAGCGGCAGTAGCGGATCGTCCCTACAAGCTGTCCATCGCCGTAATGCACAGCGATATCTGTCCCTGCAGGGATAGGGCTTTCCACCTGAAGGCATACGCCCGAAAGGGAAATGTCTTCGAGGTTGGCAACACGCCGCCGCGCCCGCCCGGCCTCATCCTGCCATATCAATTCCACCAACTCCGCACACAACAGCCGGTTCTCTTCGCGCCGGTTTCCCGTCTCCTGCATACCTGTATTATCGGCTCAAACGGCGCTACGGTTAGGATGAGATTGTCATTCCGACAATGGAGCCCTCCCCCCTAGTTCCGCCGCCTCCGCCTAAAGACACGCGAGATACCCGGTTGGGAACGGTGATCCGCGTAGCCTTCTTTGTGGCGCTGGTATACGTCTCGGTAAAGTTCATTACCTCGGCCCTGTATTTCGTTTTTGGAGTATTGGTGGCGGGCACTCTCGGCCTCGGAGCCACCGGCTTGCTCGCCAACTTGCTCACCATGCGAATTTTCGATCGTCGGCCATTCACCGATATCGGCTTGCAAACCGGCCGGCCCTCGGCCCTGAATTTCATCCTGGGAATTCTATTCGGTGGCGGGGCTGCCGCCTTGATGTTGCTCGCGCCCTTACTCGCAGGTACCGGGCATTTGGTCTTGCGCCCGAACTCCACCTTCGCCTGGCCCAGCCTTCTCTTCTTTCTCGCTGCCCTATGGTTTGCCGCCGCCGGC
Organism: Bryobacteraceae bacterium; assembly: GCA_025924475.1. Taxonomy (GTDB): domain Bacteria; phylum Acidobacteriota; class Terriglobia; order Bryobacterales; family Bryobacteraceae; genus Bog-105. Next base: position 3,459 of record JAICIH010000386.1, on the reverse strand, counting down.
GAAGAGATGATTTTTCGCGGCTACGCTTTCCAACTGCTGATCGAAAAGATGGGCCCCTACGCCACCGTCTTGCCTGTCGGCGTCATTTTTGGTTTGACCCACATGTCGAATCCATACTCTTCTGCGCTCGCCGTTTTCAATACCATCTTGTGGGGCATTTTACTGGGCTACGCTTTTCTCCGCAGTCACGATCTATGGCTGCCGCTCGGGCTACATTTTGGCTGGAATGCCGTCCTGCCGCTGTTCGGAGTGAACCTGAGCGGGCTTACAATCGAGGTATCGAGGTACTCATACCGATGGGATCTTTTGCCTCTCTGGAGCGGCGGAGATTATGGTCCCGAGGGCGGGCTGCTGACCACAATTTTTGCGGTCGGTCTTTTCTTTGCGCTGGCCAAAGCCCCCATACGCACGCAGACCGCGGCCATCGCTCGCATTCTCAACGAGCCTTCTTTCGAAGAGCCCTGACAGCGCTGTTGTTTTTCGGATTTGTTGCAGGCGCCCGAGCCGACAAGCTCAGCATGGACGAGCGAATAGAAATCTCGCGCGGCCTTGTGGCCGAATTTGCCACCGCCAAAGTGATTTTGCCGGTTTCAAAGAAGCCGCTCGTCTTCCATAGCAACGGTCAATACGACAAGACCGACTGGGAACATGCGCTGCAGGAGAACGGTCCTGCCGCGCGGCTTGGCGACCAGATCCAGATCACGCGCGTCGAAATCGAAGACACAAAAATTGTGCTCGAAATCAACGGTGGCACCCGACGCGGCCATTGGTACGATCATGTGCAAGTCGGTATGGGCGGCGGCCTCGGCGGCTCGACCACAACGGTTCCCGTCAATCAGAGCGGCCAGCCGGCGCCCGGTTCGCATGTGGTGATCGTATTTCCCGGCAGTGTCCCTTCCCTGAAAGCAGCCGAAATCCGCCAGATGCTCGCGCCCATTTTCGACTTCGAAAAGCACTCTGCCTCCGAGCAGTACGTCGATAAGCTGCCCGAGCCGATCAAGAAAGCCATCAAAGAGCAGCGCGCCATCGAGGGAATGGACCGCGATCAGGTGCTGCTTGCCCTCGGCCGCCCCAAGAGCAAAAGCCGCGAGATAAACCGCGATGGCGACGAAATCGAAGACTGGGTCTACGGCGAACCGCCCGGCAAAATGACCTTCGTCAAGTTCACTGAGAACAAGGTCGTCTCGGTTCAGGAATCTTACGCCAACATCGGCGGTAGGACTTCCCCACCCCTGCCAGCCCCGCGCTAGCCCGCGCTGGCGCTAACCTCAGCCGTCTTGCTGAGTGATCGGACCAGCCGATCGAGCGGCATCACCTCCGTCTTGGCATCGATTCGATACGGCTCCTGCCCCGGATACACAACCAGCTGCCGGGTCGCTTTGACATCGTCCGATGCCAGATGAAACCCCTTGCTCGGCTTGGGATTCGAAAGCGAGCGCTTCACTTCGATAGCCCAGCGCCCCGCTGCGCCAAGCTCGAGCAGAAGATCGATTTCCGCGCCTTCCGCCGTGCGATAGAACCACGCTTTTGAGCCAGGCGGCGCGGCCGCAAGCAGATTTTCGATGACAAATCCCTCCCAGCTCGGACCTGCCACCGGATGGCCTAACAGCGTCTCCAAATCCGGGATCATCAAAAGCGCATGCGCTACGCCGCTATCCCGCACATACACTTTCGGAGAGCGCACCAGCCGTTTCGAGCCGTTCGCGCTCCAAGGCGGAAGACGCCGCACCAGGAAAAGATCCATCAGCGTGTCCAAATATCTCGCCACCGTTTGTCCGCTCACCCCAAGGCCGGAAGCCAGCCGCGATGCATTCAATAATTGTCCCTGGCTGTGGGCCAGCATTTGCCAGAATCGGCGCACCGTTTCGATGGGCAGCCGCGGCCCCAATGCCGGCAAATCCCGTGCCAAATATGCCTGAATAAATGCCAGCCGCCACTCAAAGCTGCTGGCATCGTCGAGAGCGAGATAGCTGTCCGGAAATCCGCCGCGAACCCACAATCGATTCGCCAGCTTAGGGTCCTCCCCATCAATCTCACTGATCAAAAATGGCGTCAACTCCAGATAGGCGATCCGGTCTGCCAGGCTCTCGGCGGATTGCTTCAATAGCTCGATCGACGCCGAACCCAGAAAAAGGAACTGCTGCGTGCGCCACCCCTTTTTGCACCGCCGGTCGATGATGCTGCGCAGCGTTTGAAAAATGCCGGGAGCACGGTGAATTTCATCGAGAATGATGAGCTGCTTCTCGTGAGCGGCAAAATAAAGCTCCGGCTCGGAAAGCTTGGCTCGATCCGAGGGTAGTTCGAGGTTTACGTATACTGCCTTGGAACCTAACTCATCTGCTATGTCTTCGGCCAGCGTGGTTTTGCCTGCCTGACGTGGGCCGAGTAGAGCGACCGAAGGGAACCGGTCGAGCAGAAATTTCAACCGCTCATGAGCCTTCCTTACGATCACTACCCCGTAATGTTACCACGTCGTGGAAGATTTGCAGGGATAGCGCTTTTACCCCATAAAATGAGCAATATATGGCAATTAAGGTAGGAATCAACGGCTTCGGCCGGATCGGGCGGAATGTAGTCCGCGCCGGACTGAACAATCCGGACATTGAATTTGTCGCCGCGAACGATCTGACCGACACCAAAACGCTGGCCCACTTACTGAAATATGACTCCATTCTTGGCCACCTCAAGCATGACGTAAAGCCGGCGCCCGATGGCATACACGTCGGCGGCAAGATCATTAAGGTCTTCGCATGCAAGGATCCGGCCGAAATCGATTGGCCCAGCCTGGGTGTGCAAGTGGTCGTGGAATCCACCGGCCGCTTCACCGATGCCGCGGATGCCAAAAAGCACCTGCGCGGCTCGGTAAAAAAAGTGATTATTTCGGCGCCAGCCAAGGGCGAAGACGTCACGCTTGTTCTCGGAGTCAACGAGCATGCCTATGATCACGCCAAGCATCACATCGTTTCGAATGCTTCCTGCACCACGAATTGCCTGGCGCCGCTGGTAAAGGTTCTGCATGATTCCTTCGGCATCGAAAAAGGCTCGATGACCACGATTCACAGCTACACCAACGATCAGCCGGTCCTCGATTTCCAGCACAAGGATCTGCGGCGCGCTCGCGCTGCTGCGCTCAACATGATTCCCACTTCCACCGGAGCCGCCAAAGCCATCGGCCTGGTAGTGCCGGAGCTGAAAGGCAAACTCGACGGCTATTCCATGCGCGTGCCGACGCCGGACGTCTCGGTCGTCGATTTCGTCGCGGTACTCAAGAAAGATGTAACCGCGGAGGAGGTCAATGCCGAATTGAAGAAAGCCTCCGAGGGTTGCCTCAAAGGCATCCTGGGCTACACCACCGATCCCGTCGTCTCGAGCGACATGCTGCACAACTCGCATAGTTCGATTGTGGACGCGGAACTAACGAAAGTGCTCGGCGGCAATCTCGTAAAGGTCGTCTCCTGG
>JAICIH010000385.1 GCA_025924475.1 Bryobacteraceae bacterium | reverse complement strand
GCGGTGCCACACGAGTTTTGGTTATCAGCGTGCCGCTCGCCGCTTGATGCTGGTAAATCGCGGCATCGGCCCAACTGCTGATGATCAACTGGGCGCCGTCCGGCGTGACCACGATACGGTAGGGACGGCGGCCGGTTTTCCAGCGATCCGTCAGGCGGCCGGTCCGGAGATTGATCACGGCAATGCTGTCGCCGGATAGGTCGGCGGCGTATAACTGGTGAGCGTGGGGCGAATGTTCGACATCGCCAATAAACGTTTTACCCTTCTCGGCCGTGTTTTAAACGGCGGTGAACTCTCGAGCGCGGGTGAGAGCGCCGGTGTCCGGATTGAGAGAAAGCTCGAATACTTTACCGGTCGTGCCGCCGCCGGCATAGACCAGATCGCCTGGCCCCGCAACGAGTCCGAGCCAGCAGTCGGGTAGCGGTGTGCGGCCGATTTCCTTTTTCTGAGCGACATCGATCACGCTAATGGTGGGCGGATCGTAGCCGGCGTTCATCACCAGCAGAAATTTGCCGTTCGTCGAGAGTGCGGCGCTCATCGGGAAAGTGCCCACGTGCACTTGCCGGCCGGCCGGACGAATCGTCCACCCGCTGTTGAGCAGGAAACCGCCGTCGGGGAGCGGCCCGACCTTTTCGCGCGTCGATTGTTGAGAAACGGGACTCTGCATCATGACCAATCCGGCCAGCGCAGCGGCGCCTATAGCGAGTAGTTTCATTCTGTGAACCTATGTGCGATGGGAAAACGGCGGCCCATACCGAACGCTTTCGCGGTGATGCGCAGCCCGGGCGCGGCCTGCTGCCGCTTATATTCGTTGCGATCGACTTTGCGGACGATATCGCGCACCATTTCTTCGGGGAGCTTCGTGTTATAGGCGATTTCGGGCACGGATTCGTGACGCTCGACGTAGCCGGCCAGGATAGCGTCGAGCATGGCGTATTCCGGCAAGCTGTCGGTATCTTTTTGGTCAGGGCGAAGTTCGGCCGAAGGCGGTTTGATGAACGTGTTTTCGGGAATCGGAGCCGGAAGGCCGCGGCGTACGGCGCGCTGGTTCGCGACCCGAGCCAGGCGGTAGACCATCGTTTTGGGGACGTCGCTGATCACGGCGAGCCCTCCGCACATGTCGCCATACAGAGTACAGTAGCCCACGGCGAGTTCACTTTTGTTGCCGGTAGTGAGCACGAGCGAGCCGAATTTGTTGGAGAGAGCCATCAAAGTCACGCCGCGCAGCCGCGACTGTACATTTTCTTCCGTAGTATCCGCGTTGAAACCGGCAAACAAAGGCGTCAGCGTCTGGATCATCGCGCGATAGCCGGCGTCGATAGAAACCACTTCGAAGCGTATTCCGAGATTATGCGCCAGCGAGCACGCATCCGTGAGGCTGTGTTCCGACGAGTAAGGGCCGGGCATGCCGATGCCGGTGACGTTTTCCTTGCCAACCGCTTCGGTGGCGATGGCCGCCACCAGTGCCGAATCGATACCGCCGCTCAGCGCCACCAGCACACTGCGGAAGCCGCACTTCCGAATGTAGTCGCGAGTGCCGAGCACCAGCGCTTCGAAGGCGGCTTCGTCGCCCATCAAATGATTGGCGTGGTCGTCCCCTGTTCCGGTGTCGCTGTCGAACAAGATCAAATCTTCGTCGAAAGATTTGGCGCGCGCGGCGACATCGCCCGCGGCCGTCATGGCGAAGCTCGATCCATCGAAGATCAATTGATCGTTTCCGCCGACCATATGCACGTAAACGAGCGGAAGGCCGAAACGGCGGGCGGTGGCGCGAAAAATGGTTTCGCGCTGCTGGCGCTTGCCGATATTCCACGGCGAGGCGTTGATGGAAACGATCAGCTCAGCGCCTTTTTGCGCCAGCTCTTCGATCGGGTCGCGCGAATAACGGCGGCGCTCCCAGAATTGTTTATCGTTCCAGGCGTCTTCGCAAATCGTGACCGCAGTTTTCCGGCCATGTAGCACGCAAAGGTCCTGAGAAGCGGCGGGCTCGAAGTAACGCGCTTCATCGAAAACGTCGTAATTGGGCAGCAGCATTTTGGCTTGCGTCCACGAAATGCGCCCCTTCGAAATCACAGCGGCGGCGTTTTGGGCGCGAATGACTGCATTGGGCGGGGAACAGGCGACATATCCGACAATGAGCGCGGCGCGGAGGCGGGCGGTCTCTTCGGCGACCGCTTGCAAAGTGGCGGCCGTCCGGTCCAGAAAGGATTGCTTTTCGACCAGATCCCGAGGCGGATAGCCGGTGAGAGCAAGCTCAGGGAAGGCCACGACCTCGGCGCCGGCCTTCTCGCCGCGGCGCGCAAAATCCAGAATTTTGGCGGCGTTCGCTTCGAGATCGCCCACTGTATTGTTGATTTGGGCCAGGGCGATGCGCATGGACCTTTTATTGTAACGGCGGGCGGCGATTGGCATGAACGCGCGAGCGGCCGGATACGTCGTACTGAGCAGATTAGGGTTAACCTGGAAGGGAGGGGAAAATGCGGCTCATTTTGCTGGCGGCTATGGCGCCGCTGCTCGCGCTGGCTCAGTACCCGAACCGGCCGGCAGCGCACGCGCCTGCACCTTTTGCTTTAGGAGGACCACCGCCGCGGACGGGAAGCGCCGCGAGACCGCCGCGCGCGCCCACGCCTATTGGGGGCATGCCGTTTAACTCACAACGGACGCGCAATTTTCGAGGGGACGACCATCGTTCCCATAGAGGCCGCCGCCCGAGCGCATTTATCGTTGGTGCTCCCTTTTACTATTCCTATGGCGACTACGGCAACAGCATTTTCGATACGCCGCCGGAAGAGCCACCTGTTTCCAATGATGTCGATGTGATGACCAATCTGTTAGGCGAACAAATCCAGCGGCTCAGCGCGCAAGTCGAGCAATTGCGGAACGAGCAGCACCAGGCGCCGCCTGCGCCACCCGCCTCCGTGGAGGCTCCGCAAGGCGCGCCTCCGGTAATTCCTATTACCGTAGTTTTGCGCAACGGGCAGCAAATAAAGGTATCCAGTTACGCCGTGATGAACAAAGTGTTCTGGGATTTCAGCCAGCAACCCGCGCGGCGCATCCCGGTAGCTAACATCGACGTGGCGGCTTCCAAGAAGGCCACCGAAGCGGCGGGCGCGGAATTTCCCGAACTGGCCGCCAGCCGCTAACCACGGCCATGAACACATTCCGGCAGGATCTCCGCCACGGTCTGCGCCTGATGGGCAAGAACCCGGGCTTTGCGGCAGTCGCGATCCTCACCTTGGGCCTCGGTATTGGCGCGAATGCCGCCATTTTCAGCCTGGTGAATGCCATTCTGCTGCGGCCGCTTCCTTATCCGAATCCGGAACAGTTGGTTGGGCTCGGCCAGTGGCGTAATCAGCACGGCGAAGGCTATATTCAGACCGGCGTTTCGGCGCCGAATGTGGCGGATATCGCCAAAAGCGGTGTGTTCCAGCAGGTCGGCTACTACCGCTGGGCGGGTTTCAATATTACGGACGGCGACCGGCCGGAAAGCGTGGACTCAATCAAGGCCTCGGCGGAGATGCTCCCGCTGTTCGGCATTCGGCCGCTGATGGGGCGCTTCCTGCGGCCGGAAGAAATGGAGCCGGGCCGGGACCAGGTGGCCGTCATAGGGTACCGGTTATGGCAAATGCGCTATGGCTCCAATCCCGCGATCCTGGGCAAGACCATCGATTTGAATCAGCGGCGCTACACAATCGTCGGCGTAATGCCGGCCTCGTTTCGCTTCACGTGGGATCAAGAGATGGACGTTTTCGTTCCTCTGGTGTTGACGCCGGAAGAGCGCAGCGAAGCGGGACGCGGCACGTCACGGGATTTGCAAACACAAGCGCGGCTCAAAGACGGTGTAACGCTCGCCCAAGCCCAGGCCGCAATGGATACGTTGGCGAGCACGCTGGCCGCGCGATATCCGGCGGCCAATCAGGGTTGGGGCATCAAGGTGGAGCCGCTGCATGCCGCCTATCACCGGCAGATGGCCACGCCGCTGGCGATCATGCTCGGCGCGGTGATGCTGGTGCTGCTCATCGCCTGTGTGAATGTAGCCAACTTGCTATTGGCGCGCGCCAGCGGACGGAAGCGCGAGATTGCGATTCGCGTCGCGATCGGCGCCACGCGCCGCCGGTTGATCGCTCAGTTGCTGACCGAGAGTTTGCTGCTGGCGGTTTGCGGCGGCGTGCTCGGGCTGTTACTGGGTTATGCAGGCGACCGGCTGCTGACGGCGGCCATGACGCGCTATCACCTCAGCATGCCGAACGCAAAGATAATCGACATCGATTGGCGGGTGCTGCTGTTCAGCATCGCGATTACGATGGCGACGGGAATTCTGTTTGGGCTGGCTCCCTCCTGGGCCACGGCGAAGACCGAAGTCAACGAGACGCTGAAAGAGAGCGGTTCGAATACCGGCAGCGAGGGAGGACGGCGGCATTTCCGCAACGGTCTGGTGGTTTGTGAAATGGCGCTGGCGCTCGTGTTGTTGACGGGCGCTGGGCTGTTGGTGCGGACGTTCATGGAACTCGCGAGAGTCGATCTCGGAATCGATCCCAATCACGTTTTAACGATGGGCGTGAGTCTTCCTCAGTACAAATACGGGTCTGTTTCGCAACAAGCGATTTTCTACCGGCAATTAATGCCGAAGATCGAAAGTATACCTGGCGTGAAAGCGGCTGGCGCGCAAAGCGGCGGCGCCAACGTTTTCTTTCAGCCGCAAGGCCAGCCGCCGGCGGTGCCCGGACACGAACCGACGGCGAGCTACAAAATTGTAACGCCCGATTTTCTGAAGGCAATGGGAACCCGTCTTATCCGCGGACGCGAATTCATAGAGCGCGATAACAAAGGCGCCACGCCCGTTGCGCTCATCAGCGAAACGGTAGCGCGCCGCTATTGGCCAAACTCGAATCCAATCGGGAGCCATCTGACCGTGATTGCGCGTGTGTACTCGGGACAAAATTCCGGCTCGGTGCGGCCGCTCGAAATCATCGGCGTGGTGAAGGACGTACGGAATCGCGATCTTTGGAAACCCGAAGCGGCGATCTATGTGCCCTTCGAGCAGAATCCGGCTCCATCGGTATTCCTGGCGGTGCGGACTAGCGGAACGCCTATGAGTGTGGCGGGAGCAGTGCGCGAGGCGGTCCGGTCTTTGGATAAGGAACAGCCGGTCAATCGCATCCGCACCATGAATGAAATTGTGTCGGCGACGTACGGCGCGATTCGTTTCCCGATGACGCTGCTATGGATTTTCGCGGCGCTTGCGGTAACGCTCTCCGCCGTCGGCATTTTTGGAGTGATGTCGTACACGGTGAGCCGTCGTACGCGGGAAATGGCGATTCGCATGGCGCTCGGAGCGAACCGCCGCAAAATGTTGGGCTTGGTATTACGCGAAGGCTTTCTTGTGACGCTGCTCGGCGTGGTCCTCGGTCTGGCGGGAGCGTTGGCGCTAAGTCGTGTGATGGGACGCTACGTTTACGGCATCACCTCGACCGATCCGCTCACGTTTGCGGCGACCTCGCTGCTGCTGATTGGTGTAGCCTTGCTTGCCAGCTATATTCCAGCGAGGCGGGCCGCGCGAGTCGATCCTAACGTTGCGCTGCGGTATGAATGAGCGATGGCCAAGGTTGTTGCCGTTGTCTCAACG
>JAICIH010000384.1 GCA_025924475.1 Bryobacteraceae bacterium | reverse complement strand
GCCCTTCGCCGCCCTCCCAGGGCTGAAATTGACGCGATTCGAGCAAATCGAGTGCGCGCTTGTACTGAACGGTCTGGTTGTAGAGCGCTGCCATCTCGACGCTCAGATCGTCACGCTGCGCCACCAGGTCCGGATATTGTTCCAGGCGCGCTAAGCGGGTTTTGGGCGTCGCACCAGTGCGTTTGGCAAGTTGATCCTGTTCATACAATAGGCGAGCATCGGCCGGATTTGCCGCGCGTGCCTTCTCAAAGGCATCCAGCGCTTTCGCGGGATCTTTCAGAACGTTGAAATAACCGATTCCCAAGTTCCGCCAAATGACGGAAAACGCCGGATCGAGCGCGGCGGATTGCGCCCAAAGCGTCATCGCCTCGCGATGGCGCCGCTTATCATAGAGCAGATTGCCGAGATAGTAGCGAGCGCGCGCATCGCGCGGATTCGCTTCTATCGCAAACTGCAGCGCCAGCATCTCGTCGAATCGGCTTGGAAAACAGTAGTCGGGCGAGGCTCCGGCCGCCGCCGCGAGTGACTCTTCCGCGCTGCGCCCGAGTTTTGCTTCGCAAAAAGCGCGCGTGTAGAGCAGCATCGGTGTTTTGGCAATCGTGAGCAATTCCCGGGCTTCGTCGTAAAATCCGGCGCGCGCATAGTCGAACGCGATATCCAGCCGCATCTCCTCATCGCCGGCAAACGAACTATCGGCCAGATGCCGCGCCCATGGATCGAGCGGGTCCAGCTTCAAGGTTCCCGCTAACATTTCGTTCGCTTCGATGCGCCGGTCAAGCCTTTGTAGGCACAATGCTGCGAGGTTGCGAGCATTCAGATCGTCCGCATTGGTGCGAAGGCATTGCTCGCTATGTCCGAGCGCCCTCTCCCAATCGCCGCGAGCGGCATCGAGTTCCGCCAGCGCGTGAAAGCCGGGCGCGCGCCAGGCATAGTTCCAGGTCGCCTTGTAGAAGGCCGCGTAGGCTTCGTCCGCCTTCTCCCGATAGCGCAGCGTAAGACCGAGATTGTAGAAGGCCTCGCCATCGTAGGGGTTTTCGTTCCTGCGGGTGAGGGAAGCGATGGCTTGCCGCAACAGCCGTTCGGCTTCTTCAAACTCCCCTCGACGCAAATGCCACAAGCCGAGTGCGTTGTTGCAGCGCGAGTCCTGCGGATCGCGATCGAGCGCCTCGTTCCAGTACGGCTCGGGCGAGCGTGTCGCATGCCGGTACTGTTCGAGATGCAAGCCTGTGAGATAAAGCTCATCGTTCGTCCCGATTTTTTGGGGAAGCGGAGGCTCCGTCGCCGGATGCGGTGCATTTCCCCGTTCCATACGGCGCTCCTGATAGGCGATTATTTCACGGCCTTCGGCGCTGGTCACCGACAGCCGCAGTAATGCCGGTTCAACTGACGAAACTTCCTCGATGAACGGAGCGCCAGGAGTCAAATCTCGCGTCCATACCGCCACAGGCTTGCCGCCGCTCTCGAGCGTGACCCTCGCCTGTGGAAATCGCTGCGTTACACAAACACCCACCCGAATCGTCGATCCATAACGCCGCAGGCTGACGCTGGCGTCTCGATTGGCCTGCTCGGCCGGACCAATTTCCTGGATCGGATACCAATACTGCTCGAAAGTACGGGTCTCCCATGGTGCGAGAAACGAAAAGTCCGGCTGATTGTCCGTATACACGCCGGCCATCAATTCGATGTAGGGGCCATCGCGGTCGGTCAGGTTGCGCTCCCAGGCGCGCCCGAATTCCGCGTTGCCCCAGGTCCACTGCTTCTTGCCCGGCGCGATGTGATGGTTGGCCACGTGTATGACCCCGGCGCGTTTCGAATGATCGTAGCCGCCCAGGAAATCCTCCGCCGAACCCATGGCCATGTAGCTGGTTGGCACGGGAATGTTGGCATACCGGCTCAAATCGTTAGCCGGATAGCCGCGGCGGCCGTAATCGACGCCGTAGTAGCTGCCATGACAAAGCGGATACGCGCTCATCGCGCGCCTGGCGTGATCGGCTACGAATTCCACGTCAGGTGGGAAAAACGACTGATACTCGTCATTCACGTGCACGCCCGCATTGGCCCACCAGAGAAATGTCTGCGGAAACGGCGTGCGGTTATATAAGCGGACTTTGATTTCCAGATATGCACGCCCGGGATGCAGGCACACACCATGCATGCCACGCAGCCGGTTCATCGGATCGTGATCGCTGAGCCAGATGGTGTGAGAGCCATCGGTATGTTCCTCGATCTTGTACTGCACCGGCAGAAACGTCGCCGGCCGATGGTGCTGCGGCCAATTGAATTCCACTCCACCGGAGATCCACGGTCCCGCTAGTCCGACCAGCGCCGGCTTGATGACATTCTGCCGGTAGAAGAAGTCATAGCCGTTCGTCTTGTCCAGACCCGCATGAATGCGGCCGCCGATTTCAGGCAGCACTGTCACACGCAGAAATTCATTCTCGATGTGTACCGCCTGCCACTCGCGTTCATGCGCTTCGGTCGCGATGCGATCGGTGAAGGGCAGCGGATAAACCTTGCCGCTGCTGCCCTGGTAGACCCGTGTCTCGAGAAACATGGGGTTCCTATCCGGCGGCAGAGGCGCGTAAGTTGGCAGCGTGAGCGGCGCAGCCCAGGCCTTTACGATTTCCATATGCGTGTATAGGCCGAGAACCCGGTGGGACGCAGCACGTCGAACTGAATTTTTTCGGGCTGCGCATCGGCGAAATGGATCTCGATCACCGTTTCGCTGCCCGGCTTGAGCTCGGGCAGAGCCGCTTCCTGCTGTTCAATCGGAATCTGCCCATAGCCAAAGTACACGCCGCGCAAACGGTAGCCGCGGAGGGTGTAGGCGGGCACATGCGGCCGCGTGCGCACGGTTACTTTGAATGCCGTGGGCCGTCCCTCGATCTGCAACTCGGCAACTGGGCTGGATTCCTCGCGCAGCAAATCGTAGGAGGGCTTGCGATTGCCCCACACGTCTACCACGCCATGCACGCGCTGGCGCAGCACGCCTGTGCCGCGATCTCCGATGTGCGTTCGGTAATCGTTGTAGCAGAAGAAGATCAACCCCGCGATATAGTCGCGCTGGCGGAATACCGCATCGTGGCTGCGCAAAATCTCGCGCCTCTTCTCATCTCCTTCGGGCCGTTCTGCCGTGCAAGCGCAATAGCCGTATTCGGAGATCACGATCGGCTTGTCTGGAAAAGCGGTGTGAATTTCGTCCAGACTGCGCCCCACCGCCGCGGCATCGCCTGGATACCAGCTCCCGAAATATTCGTTGCACTCGATGAAGTCCATCAAACCGGAGACATCTTTCGCCGGCGTGGAACGTAGCGAGTGCGACGCATAGGAACACAGGCGATGCGGATCCAAGCGCTTCGATTCTTCGAGCATGTGCTGCGCGAAATGATAAGCCGGCGGGTTCTGCCCGCCGATCTCGTTGCACAATCCCCAGGAACAAATGGAAGGATGGTTGCGGTCACGTGCAATCATTTCGCGGAGTTGTTCGCGGCCATTTTCGAGAATGTCGGCGTCGGGCTCGTCTCCCATGCCCTTGAATGTGTTCGGGCCCCATGTCGGAACCTCGGTTTGGATCAAAATGCCGTGCCGGTCGCAATAATCCAGCACCCGCCGGTCCTGCTGCCAATGCACGCGAGTGAACACGCAGTTCAAATGTTTGAGATCGTCGTGGTCGTGTGCGATCCAGGCAGCGGGCTCCGCCATGCCGAATTCCGGATTGCTGCCCGCCATCCGTTCCACGCCCATCAGCCAGACTCGCTCGCCGTTCCAGTAGAAGCCGGCGTTTTTTACTTCGAACTTCCGCACTCCGAAGGTGGTCTGAAAGCGGTGCTCGCCCAACTTTACTTCGAGACGGTATAAATGCGGCGCATCGAAATGCCACAAACGTGGCTTTTTTAATTCAGCGGTAAGATGCGCAGTGCCGGCGTCTCCGGTTCGCATCGAAATCGTGCCGGCGTTGGCGCGTTCGAGTACGGAGAGCCCGCTCGCATCGTCGACGACTTGCAGCGAAATCGCACCCTGCCATGCTCGCTCGCTCCGGTTGCGCGCATAGACGGCGATCTCCAACTGCGCATCGCCCGTCGTCAAATCCGGCAGGGCGTCCACATCCACGCGCTCGATATACGCCTTGGGCGTCACCAGCAGAGATACCGGACGATAGATCCCGCCGTCATGCGCCCAATCGCTCGAACGCCCGCGGGGCAGCATGTGTTCGTTGAATGAGTTGTCCACGCGAACCGCGAGAACATTGGGGCGGCCGGCGGGCAGCAGGCCATCCGCGTCGCAAGTGAAAGCCGTATAGCCTTTGCGCAGATGCTCCCCCGCCGGCTTGCCGTTGATCCAAACCTTAGCCGAATGGAAGATTGCCTCGAATTCGATGCGCACCGCGGATCCAGCGGCGGCGCGAGGTGTATCGAACTCACGCCGGTACCAGGCGACGCGGCGGTATTCCGTTAACGGCGCTTCGATTTGCCAGGTGTGCGGAACGATGACCGTCCGCCAATCCCCCGAGGAGACATTTGCCGTGTGCCAATTCTGCCGCTCGCCGGCATCTTCGAGATCGGTGCGGAACATCCACTCGCCATCGAGGCTGATGCGCTCTGTGTCCAGCGTTTCTAGGCTAGCCGGCGAGTGCGGCGGGGCAGGAGCGGCGACAGCGCCGAGAGCGAGTCCGTGAGCGAGGAAGCGGCGGCGGGAGGGCATCTTGTCTCCGTGTACGTTCACGTTGCAGTACACCACAGTAGTCTATCTGTGTCAATTGTCTTGCCGGTTTGCGCCAATAATGGCGACTATTCAATCCGCGATCATGGCCAAAAACTCGCGTAAAGCGAATGTGCCCCATTCGGCCTTCTCATGCGCTTCCTTGCTCGATAACGAACCGTAATATTGTTCAACCGAACGCTCTATTACCTCTTTCTGCTGTTTACGTCGGAGCTTGGTTTTGCGGCTCTGTTTTAGACTGACACGGCTCATAGTCGTACTGTCAATCGTAACCTGCTGGTTGCAGCCATTGACGTAAGGCGCATACCTCGAAACAGAGCCGGGAGCGTTAGCGACCTTAACTGCATTCCCGCCCAATCAGGAGGCGCTAACGCTTCCGCTCGGGGTCAATACTTGGCGCCAACGAAAGATACCTTGAGACCCGCACCTTTCGTTTAAAAAACTCAGTGGCTCAATCCCGGCGAGGGTGGTTCCCATCGTCAGGTCCCAAATTCACTCGCCAAGCGCGCTAACGGCCCCCTCTAAATCGCCCGGCAAGGTTTCCAGGAACACGTCCAAATTGCTGCGCAAAATAATGTGCGGCGGCAGCCGGTGGCGCAGCGGCGGACAGCGTCCTTCGGCCAGGAATCGATACAACGCCTGAAACGCCAGCCGCCCTTGCGCGCGCGGCCGCTGGTATATCGTGCCGATCACTTTTCCGCTGCGAATCAACGGAACGAGCGCCGGGAACAAATCGGTCGTGATCACCGCGATATCGGCGAGCCGGCCGCTGTCTTCGAGCGCTTGCACCACCGAAACCGAGTTCGCCGTTGTTACATAGACCGCCGCCAGCCGTGTGTGGCGCTCGACCGCTTCGCGCGTCAGGCGGTAGGCTTCTTCGGCGTCATCGTGCGCTTCGAGCACGGCCGCCACTTT
>JAICIH010000383.1 GCA_025924475.1 Bryobacteraceae bacterium | reverse complement strand
GTCAATACGCTGGCGCGCGCCATGGCCGTCATTCTGCCGGTAAACACTATCGGACAGACGTGGTGCCCGCAAGGCATCTCCGCGTTGCGCGAATACTTCGGCAACTATGCGGCCCCGCTGTGGGCGGTGTTTGCGCTCGCCATGGTGGGCGCGCTTGCCATCGCCTTGCTTCCTTCCGATACGCCTTCGAAGAAACGCACCGGCGTAGACGAGCCGATCCTTGCGGATAATCCTACTAATCCGCTAGCGTAGTAGCTGGAGGAATGGCCGAGTGGTTGAAGGCGGCGGTCTTGAAAACCGTTTGCGCCGGAAGGTGCACGGGGGTTCGAATCCCTCTTCCTCCGCCAGCAAAACGCGCCCGGGTCACGCCGCTGCGTGCGGCTTCAATACGACCTTGATGCAGCCATCCTCTTTGTCGCGGAATGTCTTGTACATGGCCGGGCCGTCCTCCAGCTTCACCCGGTGAGTGACCACAAACGACGGATCGATTTCCCTCGATTGGATTCGGTTGAGCAGGGGCTGGAGATACCGGTGCACATGCGTCTGGCCAGTCTTTACGGTGAGGCCCTTGTTCATCAGCGCGCCGAACGGCACTTTATCCAAAAATCCGATGTAGACGCCGGGCACGGACAATGTACCGCCTTTGCGGCAGCACAGAATCGTCTCCCGCAGAACGTGCGGCCGATCGGTGCCTAGCTTCACGGCCTCTTTTGCGCGGTCCACTACCGCGTCTATGGAGCCGGTCGAGTGCGCTTCGGTACCGACCGCATCGATACAACTATCCGGACCCTGGCCGTGCGTCATTTCCATCAATCGTTCCCGCACATGCTCTTTGCTGTTATCGATAATCTCCGCTTTGCCCCATTCTTGCGCCATCGCCAGGCGCTCCGCCACGCCATCGATTGCGATCACGCGGCCGGCGCCTAGCATCCATGCGCTTTTAATGGCAAATTGGCCCACCGGCCCACATCCCAGACGGCGACCGTGTCGCCCGGCTGTATTTGCGCGTTTTCGGCGGCCATATAGCCGGTCGGAAAGATGTCTGAAAGAAACAGCACCTGCTTGTCGGTCAAGCCATCGGGAACTTTGATCGGGCCCACATCGCCGTAAGGGACGCGAAGATACTGCGCTTGGCCGCCCGGAACACCGCCGAGCATATGCGAATAACCGAACAAGGCGGAAGGAGACTGCCCCATCACCTTGCGGGCCATTTCCGCATTCGGATTGGAAGTGTCGCAAAGGGATGTCAAGCCCATTTTGCAGAATCGGCATGCACCGCAGGCGATCGTAAACGGCACCACGACACGATCCCCGGCTTTGAATTTGCGGACATCCTTACCGAAGTCCACAACTCCTCCCATTGCCTCATGCCCGAGAATGTCCCCGGACTCCATAGTCGGCGTCATGCCGTCGTAGAGGTGGAGGTCCGATCCGCAAATGGCAGTTGAGGTGACTTTGATGAGTATGTCGCCCGGAGTTGAATTTCCGGCTCCGGGACAGACTCTACGCGGACATCGTGCTTGCCGTGCCAAACCAAAGCCTTCATCCTGGCTACTTTTTATTTGCCGAACCCGGCTCAGCCGATTTTGCCAATTCGTAGCCCAATTCCGCTCGAAGCCCCGGTGACAATTGCGAAGGATGTGGTAGCCATAGCGGGAGTCCTCTTGGGAATAGATGCCGGAGTGGTGACGCCATTCCGCCAAACGGCGCTAGGAATTGTGCGGGGCTGGTCGCCGCCATGCCCAAGGTTTGCGAAAGGCGGGATTGCGCTCTTTAGTCGAAGGCAGCTGCTCGACTAGTGGGATTGCCGCGCCGAATAAAGAGGCGTATTCCGAAATTTCACCAAGGCCCGAATCCATGTAAGAGGATCGCGAAAAACGGTAACCTTTTTGCCTTCGCTTAACGATCGCGATCTATAGTTAACCGGAAGCTCCAAGGGCTTGTAGCCTTTTCTCAGGAGTTTAATGACAATCTCGTAGTCGAAATCGAAACGATTGCATTCGAAATCGAGCCCATATAAACACTCGCGCCGAAAGACCTTGAACATAGTGAACGGATCCGTTAGTCGTTGCGAGTACAGCACGTTGAACATCGTCAAGAACAGAATATGGCCGAAGTTAAAAAATGCCGCCAGCCCAGGCGAATCGGAGAATTGGCGGATCTTCCATCCACCCCTTCCCACCGAATGGCGTGATCCCAACACAAAGTTATTTTGGAATCGCAGCAGAGGCGCGACTAGAGCGTCGTAGTCGTCAATGTCGTATTCCAGGTCAGCATCTTGAAACAGCACAATATCGCCGGTCGCGGCTTTGAGCCCATTCCGGACCGCGTGCCCTTTCCCTTTGGGAGACTGTTCTAAAATTAGTCGCACGCGAGGATGATTTTTGTATTGCAATACAAGATCCCTGCTGCCATCCGACGAGTTGCTCTCAACGAGAATTACTTCGATCTCCAATCCCTCAATCGTCTTTTGAAGCAATTGTTCGATAAGACTTACAAAAGTTGCGGCTTCATTGTAAACAGGAACAATCACGGAAAGCCGCTGCTGCAAAGGCTGATTCTTAGATCGAACTAGCAGCCGGGTTTTTCCATGAGAGAGCCGAAACGTTTTGTTGCGAAATATAGGAGTTAGGGAAATGAGCCTGCGCAGCCAACGGAAATGTTCCAAGGCGCGCGGAGTCATCGAAAGCCTTTCGCGAAGGTAATTGACAGATGCCAGACTTCGATCTGGTACTACGATTGGATCACCGAATCCGGCTCGGATCAGAAGGTTCTGTAAGCTATCGACAGAAAAATAGAACAGATTGGTTCGATTAAATTCCCACCAGGACGTTCGCAATAATCGGGCGGCTTTCGAGTCTGTTGTAGGCGCCACGACCATGAGGGAGCCGCCGGGCTCGAGAACGTTATGCAGTTTATGCAGCGCTGAGAGAGGATCCCTCATCCTTTCCAGAGCGCAGAATAAAATGCATGCTTGGACTTCCGTGGGAAACTCCAATTTAGAAGTGGATTCGAACTCTCGCACCGAAAACGTAGTAATCTGAAAACCGGCCTTTTTAGCCTCGGCTGCTAAATGGCCAGTCGCCCCCACCAGCAGGAGTGTCCCGGTACTCAACCCCAAATAGGAGATCAACTCCTGAATTTTTTCGGCGGCATTTGCCTCATATACGTCCGTTGACGCGCTAGGTTCCAGCGGGTGTGGATCTTCCGGGATGGCGTCCAATCCAGGTTGCGGGTTTAAGAATAGTAGCCCACAATCGCGGCAGCCGCACACAGGCGACCTATCTATTAGAAATTCATATTCCAAATACGTGGAATTGCAAATCGGACACCGGCTAAGCGCCGTGCCGATCGGCTGACGTTGTGCCTTCGCTGCGGTTCTCAAAATGCGGTAGTCTCAGCTCTTGTGGTTCGCATTCTACAATGTGAGCTGTGAAGACGATCTGCGCTTCTCCAACAGCAAGCGCGGTCCGGTGTAATGCGCAACAATATTCAGGAACCTCAATGTCCGGTCTGCGGCAACAGCGATCATACATCGTTTGCCTTTCGGCGGAACGGAAACACAATTCATTCCTGCCACGGATGCGGTCTCGAATTCTTATTTCCGCAACCGACAGACGATACGTTATCTTGCATTTATTCTAGCTCCTATTTTCTTGGCGCTAACAATCCGGAATCGATCCGGCGACAAGCGTCCCTAAAACGAGCCACTGCTAAACTCTATTTGGATATAATTGCGCCGTTTGTCCAGGCTTGCAACCCAAAATTCTTGGAGATCGGCTGTGGATCCGGGGACTTTCTGATGGAAGCTGAATCCCGCGGATTCGAGGTCGAAGGGCTTGAGTATTCTGAGCATGCAGCTGCCGGGGCCAATCTACGATTGGGCCACCAAGCTGTTCGCGTGGGTTCACTCGAAAGAAAATATCTGCCGCCAGACCAATATGACGTAATTGGGGCCTTCGATGTTATCGAGCATCTCCGTAATCCCATGCAGTCGCTAAGCGATTTGCATGGCGCTTTGAAATCCGGTGGGCTGCTGGCGATAGTTACACCTTCTTTAAACAGTTGGTCCCGCCGGTTGCTCGGCCGCTATTGGATGGAATATAAGACCGAGCATCTTACTTATTTCAGCCGAAGATCTCTAGAGCAAATGTTTGAGAAGGCCGGATTCGCCAAGATTCAGTTTTTTCGGAATTACAAAGTTCTCAGCTTTGACTATGTGGCGGCCCATTTCGAGCGATTCCCCGTTCCCATTCTCAGTCCTTTCGTCCACGTTCTCCGAAGCGCCTTGCCAGAAGGCTTGGCGCATCGGCCGACTCGGATAGTGGCCAGCGGCGTAACAGCTCTTGCACAGAAGGCGCGGTAAATAGAAAAATGAACAGGTTTGCTGCCGAGCTCAAAATCAAACTCTTCGCCGATGGCGCTGACAAGGCGACCATGCTCGAAATGTACCGGAATCCCTTAATTCAGGGATTTACCACCAACCCCACGCTGATGCGGAAAGCCGGTATTTCGGATTATGCGTCGTTCGCACGGGATGTCGTGCAGGCCATTCCCGATCGCCCGATCTCGTTCGAAGTCTTTGCCGACGATTTCGGCGAGATGGAGCGGCAAGCGCGGATCATTGCCGGCTGGGGGGCGAACGTCAATGCCAAGATTCCGGTTACCAATACCAAAGGCGAGCCGTGCTTCGACCTGGTGCGGAAATTGACGTGCGAAGGAATCCAGCTCAATATCACAGCGTTACTCACGTTGGATCAGGTGCGTTGTGTGGCTTCGGCTTTGCGTGGCGGGGCGCCGGCCTTCATTTCGGTCTTTGCGGGACGTATCGCCGATACTGGCATCGATCCGTTGCCGATCATGGCTGCTTCGCTGAAGGAGATCGTGGATTTGCCGGGTGTAGAACTCATCTGGGCGAGCCCGAGGGAGCTTTTGAACGTCGTTCAGGCCAATGCTATTGGTTGCCATATCATCACTGCCACCAGCGACATCCTGAAAAAACTATCGACGTTGGGGAAAGACCTCACCCAGTTCTCGCTCGAAACCGTCCAGATGTTCCATGATGACGCGCGTAGCTCTGGATTTACGCTGTAGCGCAAATCCAATCGCACGCTTCGGTGAGAGATTTCACGACGCAGTCCGGCTTCGCCGCCGATTTGTGTTCGTTGTAATGGAGGTCGATTAGCACGGTTCGGCACCCGGCCGCGAAACCTGCATCGATATCGCGCCAGCGATCTCCTACCATGTAGCTCTTTGCCAAATCGATGCCGTACTGCGCGGCCGCCTTCACGAGCAGTCCTGGTAATGGCTTGCGGCAGTCACAATGGTCGGAATCGTCGTGATAGCACGTGAAGAAATCGTCCAAGGGTAAATGGCTGGCCAAATGCCTGTGGATACGCTCCACATCCGTCTCGGTAGACGTCCCGCGCGCCACATCGGGCTGATTCGTGACGACCACAAGTAAAAAGCCACACTGCTTCAACCGCGCGAGCACTGCTTCCGCATCGCGCACAATGTTAAGTTCGTGCAGACCGGAAGGAGGATATGGCCGGCCATTGCGCAGGATGGGCTCGTTCAACACGCCATCCCGGTCGAGAAACACCGCCCTCCGAACGTTCATCGGCCGGGAACGGATTCCCACTTCGTCTGATGGGCTTTTAACG
>JAICIH010000382.1 GCA_025924475.1 Bryobacteraceae bacterium | reverse complement strand
TACCGCGAATACCGCCTGTGCACTGGCAAAACTCGGCCGCCGCACCGGCATATTCGGATGCGTTGGCGCCGAGGATGCCGCTTGGATCCGCAACCGCCTGACATCTTTTGGTGTATCGGTAGAGAACCTCAGAACCCTGGATGCGCCCTCGGGCGTCACCGTCGCCGTTTCCACTGCCGAGGACCGCACGTTCTTCACATATCCTGGCGCCAACCGCGAGCTTCCCGCGCTGCTGCGCTCGCCAAGCTTTCACGAAGTGCTCACTGAAGCAAGGCACATCCATTTTTCCTGCCCCGTCTTGTGGGAAGATGCGGCGGCGCTTTTCCCAAAACTGAGCGCCGCCGGGTGTACGCTCTCCCTCGACACCGCGTGGAACCCGGAGTGGCTGCGCGCACCTGAAACAGCAAAGGTGCTAAAGATGGTGGACTGGTTCTTCCCCAATGAAAAAGAAGGAGCATGGATCACGGGAGTCAACGAGCCGGCGGAAATATTGCAACGGCTCGGCAGCAACGCTGTCCTCAAATTGGGACCGGCAGGCGCCGCCATGTTGAATAACGGCGCCATGCTCACCACATCCGCGCCTTCGGCAACAGTGATCGACACCACCGGAGCGGGCGATGCCTTCGATGCCGGTTTTCTGGATGCCTTTCTCGATGGCGGCAATCCTGCCGAGTGGCTGCGGCGCGGCGTCCGTTGCGGAACGCTCTCGACCCGAGCTGCCGGAGCTTTGGCCGGGCTGCCCGAAAGGAAAGAGCTGTGAGAGAAAATAGCCCGATCAAAGGAGCATAGCGTCTGGACAGAAAGGAAGATTCCGGATTTGAACATCGCTTCGAGCAAGCCTCGAATCCAGCCGCGCCGGCGCTGCTGCTTCTGCACGGAGCCGGCGGAAATGAAAATACGCTGCTGCCGTTGGGCAGCGCGATCGCGCCCGGAGCAGCGCTGCTGAGCCCGCGCGGCAAAATTCTCGAACACGGCATGTCGAGTTTTTTCCGGCGGTTGGAAAAAGGCGTCATCGACCAACAGGATCTGGAGCGTCGTACCGCCGAGTTGCTGAGTTTCGTGACCACCGCGTGCGGAACCTACTCGCTAAAAAGAGACCGATTGATCGTCGTGGGTTTTTCGAATGGTGCGGTCTTAGCGGCCAGCCTTCTGTTGCGTTATCCGGAAACTGCCGCCGGCGCGATCCTGATACGCGGCATGGCGCCGTTCCTTCCCGAGCCAATGCCCGATCTGCGCCGCAAGCCAATCCTTTTTTTATGCGGTTTAGACGACCCGATTGTTCAAACTGACGAGGCCGAGGACCTCGCGAACATTTTTCGCAGCGCCAACGCCGACCTGACCATGCATTGGGAAAAAGCCGGTAACACTCTCGCGCAAGGCGACATTCTGATGGCCTTCGATTGGCTGCGCCGTTTCTACCTTCCGCAGAGAACTTCCACCCCACAGTAAACTACAGCTAGTAGTGGCAACACAAGTGAATCCGATTGCGGAATTGGCCGAGCGAAAATCGCTCGCCGCGGGTCAGGGCTGGTTTGCCCGTGAGCGAGCGTGGATCAATGAACAGCACCTGGAACTCTGCCGGATTCCCGCCCCTACCTTTTTTGAGCAAAAGCGCGCGGAGTGGTTTCTTCAACGCCTGAAGTCGCTTGGCTGGGATGCAACGCTCGACCGTGCCGGTAATGTGCGTGCCGCCTGGGAAAGCGCGGAAAACTCTCACCCGCTGGTGGTCTCGGCGCATCTCGATACCGTGCTGGCGCCGGCGCGCCCCGAAGACATTTATTACGCACCCGATGGCCGCTTGATGGGTCCGGGCGCATCGGATAACGGCGCCGGTCTCGCCGCGCTGCTCGCCCTGGCGCGCGTACTCTCAGAGTCGTCGGATTGCGAGGAGCTTCGCTCCTCGCTGCTGCTGGTTGCCAATGTCGGCGAAGAAGGCGAAGGCAATTTGAGCGGCATGCGCTATCTCTGCCAGCATGGTTTACCGGCCGGGAGCACCAAGGCATTTGTCGTGCTCGACGGACCATCTACCGATCACGTAACGGCGCAAGCTCTGGCAAGCCGCCGCTTCGAGATCAGTTTTTCCGGACCGGGCGGCCATAGCTGGAACGATGCCGGCACGCCCAACCCGATACACGCGATCAGCCAGGCGATCAGCGGCTTTCTCGAAGCCGCCGGCGAGCGTTTGCCGGATGCGCGAAAGGCGCGCTGCTCCTACCACTTTGGCGTCATTGAAGGTGGAGCCAGCATCAACGCAATTCCTTCCAGCGCCCGCGCCAAGCTGGACGTGCGCTCCGAAGAGCCAGCGCTGCTCGAAGAGATAGTGGCTCTTCTTACACCTGCGGTGGAGCGCAGTCTTCAGCATTTCAACCGGGGTGGAAACGGTGAGCGGCTGACCGCCAAGATCAAAGAACTGGGCTCGCGTCCGGGCGGCAAATTGCCCGAGCGCTCCACTCTTCTTCGGACCATCGAGGCGGTCGATTCCTATCTGCACATCCGCGCCCGCCGCGACTGCGCCTCCACCGACGCCAATGTTCCTCTTTCCCTAGGATTGCCGGCCATTTCCATCGGCGCCGGCGGACAAGGCGGCGGCGCCCATACGCCGCAAGAGTGGTACCAGCCCGAGCACCGCGAGATCGGGCTGCGGCGCATCTTACTGGTGCTGGCCGCACTTGCCAATTCGGAATTCGAAGAGTCGTGAATCGCGCCGCGCGCTGGCGCGCCGATCTCGCCTTGACCTTCATCGCCGTCGTATGGGGCGCCACCTTTGTCCTGGTGAAGCAGGCGCTCCTGGAAATCTCGACGATGTACTTTCTGGCGCTGCGGTTCGGCCTCGCCAGCGTGGCGATGTTGGCCTTGTTTCTTCCCGCATTCCGCCGGATGCCGGCTTCCGCTTTGTGGCGCGGCTTGCGGGGAGGCGCCGTGGCCGGCGGCTTTCTTGCCCTGGGCTATGTGCTCCAGACCTTCGGCCTGAAATATACCAGCGCCGGAAATTCCGGGTTTCTTACCGGCTTGTACATCGTTCTGGTGCCGCTGCTCGGTGCGGCGGTGTTTCGCCGTTGGCCGCAAGCGCGGGAGCTTTTGGGCGTCCTGGTTGCTACCGCCGGCCTTGTAGTCCTCACTATTCCGTCCACTGGAGGCGGTTTTTCCCTTACGGGATTCAATCGCGGCGATCTGCTTACCGTCGGCTGCGCCATCGCGTTCGCTGGGCATTTGTTGGTGCTCGGCTACTACTCGCAGCGGGAACGGATTGAAGCGGTAGCCATCGGACAGATCGCCTGCGCCGCGGTTCTGTTTGGCCTTTCCTTGTTTGTAGAACCTCCGAAAGTTACTTGGAGTCAGCCGGTGATTTCCGCGCTGCTGGTGACCGGCATCCTCGGTACGGCCGTCGCCTTCGCCGTCCAGACCTGGGCGCAACAATTTACTAGCGCCACGCGCACCGCCTTGATTTTCGCTCTGGAGCCGGTGGTTGCGCTGCTGACAGCGGTTTTGGCCGGCGGCGAACAACTTACCTCGGCAGCCATTGTAGGAGGGGCATTGATACTGGCTGGCATAGTAACGGTAGAAATAAAACCTTCTCGGCGGGTGATGGGCGAATAAAGCCTTTATACTGAAGGTACGGCCGCAGGGAAGGTTCTCGATTGACCTCATTCCTAGAAAAAATGAAGCAGCAAAAGCTGTTGGGCTTTACGCTGCTGCTTGCCACATTGGGCATCGGTATTCTCATTGGCACGATAGTCAATACCGGTGTGCAGGCCGGGCGGCAGAATTCAAATGTTGCGCCCGATGCCGCACCGCTCACTATCCCTCCCGCCACGCCGATTGCAAATGAATTCACGCGCTTGACCAAACGAGTCGAGCCTTCGGTGGTCTACATCGAATCCGACTATCTCGCGCGACCCAGTAAGACGACCCGCCGCGGCGAACCCAACGAAGACGAGGATACGCCCAACCAGCAGGATCCGTCCGACGCCTTCCGGCGCTTTTTTGGCGGGCCGGAGCCACATTCCTTCCGGACGGAAGGCTCGGGTACCGGTTTCATCGTGGATAAGAATGGCTACCTGATCACGAACCAGCATGTAGTCGAAAATGCCGACCGCATTAAGGTCAGGCTTATGGGCGATGAAATCGAATATCGCGCGCGCATAGTGGGCATCGATTCGGAAACCGATCTGGCGGTGCTCAAGATCGACGTGAAACATCCTTTGGTTCCCGTGCAGATGGGCAATTCCGATAGCGTACAGGTGGGCGACTGGGTTATTGCGATAGGATCTCCTTTCGGACTGCAGGCCACTGTGACGGCCGGCATTGTCAGCGCGGAACGCACCAGCCGCGATCTACCAGGCGCGCGCCAATTTCAGGATTTCCTGCAGACCGACGCCGCGATTAATCCCGGAAACAGCGGCGGTCCACTGCTGAATACTCGCGGCGAAGTCATCGGCGTGAACACCATGATCGCCACGCGCAGCGGTTCCTATGAGGGGATCGGCTTCGCGCTCCCGGCCAACGCGGCGGTGAAGGTCTACAACGACATTATTCGCCAGGGAAAAGTGGTGCGAGGCTCGATCGGCGTAAGATGGTCGCCCGGAGTCAGCCAGAAGGATACGTTAGAGGCGTTTGGGATCGACCATGGCGTTCTGGTCGAAGACGTTGCGCCGAGCGGTCCGGCGGGCAAGGCCGGTATGAAGCCGGATGACATTATCGTCGCCATGAACGACCATCCAGTGAAAGACGGCGAAGAATTGGTCAAAAAGGTCGCGGACATGCCCATTGGCACGCCCGCGACATTTACCGTCGATCGCAACGGCAAACGCCTGGATTTGAAGATGGCGGTAGCCGAGAGAGCGATGGTCTGGAGGGGAGAAGCGCAGTTCTCCGAATCCCGGCCGGCGCCCACGCCGGCGAGAAGCATCAATCCATCGAAGTTCGGCATCACGATCATGCGCCTGAGCGAGAAAGAGCGGCAGGAGCTGGCGATCGACGATAAGAGCGGCGTTAAGGTTGTGAGCGTGGATCCGGGATCTTTCGCTGAAGACATCGGACTACACGAAGGCGACGCCATTCTATCGGTGAACCGGCAAAGCGTCACTTCGCCCGATGAAGTGATGAAAGTACAAACCACGTTCAAGCCTGGCCAAGCAGTCGCTTTGCGCATTGCGCGACTGCCGGCGGGCCATCGCGGCCAGCCGCAGCGGACTTATCTGGCCGGACGTTTACCCGCAGATTAAGGCAGCCTTTTTGGCAAAGTAGGTGAGGATGAAATCCGCTCCTGCGCGCCGGATGGCGGTGAGCGTTTCCAGAATGGTCCGGTCCAGATCCAGCCAGCCGTTTTGCGCCGCTGCCACGATCATGCTGAATTCGCCACTCACCTGATACGCGCCCAGCGGCAGATCAAATCTTTGGCGCGCATCCCGGATGATATCGAGATACGCGAGCGCCGGCTTCACCATGATCATGTCCGCTCCTTCTTCGATATCGAGCGCGATTTCACGCATCGCTTCGCGGGCGTTCGCCGGATCCATCTGGTAGTTACGCCGGTCGCCGAATTGTGGCGCGGATTCGGCCGCTTCGCGAAAGGGTCCGTAAAACACGGATGCGTACTTTGCGGCGTACGAAAGAATGGGCGTTGCAGAATGGCCGACCTCGTCAAGCGCTTTGCGAATCGCCGCCACGCGTCCATCCATCATGTCGCTAGGGGCGACGATGTCGGCTCCGGCCGCGGCGTGTGAAACGGC
>JAICIH010000381.1 GCA_025924475.1 Bryobacteraceae bacterium | reverse complement strand
TGAGCGTTCCCGTCAAAAGATCCGCTAGAGAATCGCCGGTGGAGATCGCGCCCGTTGACGTCGATCCGGTAAACGTAAAGACTCCGTTGCGGTTCCATTCGTTGTTGAAATTCAATTGATAGCGGATCGCACTCACGCCAAATCCAATCTGGTGCTTACCGCGAATGATATCGATGTCGTCGGCAAACTGAAAGCTATTTGCGTTGAAGAATGCCTGGGCACAAGTGCCGCACCCGACGTTGAAATAGCTGCTCACCGTCGCTTGCAGAAAATTCTCGACCGGAGTTATGATGTTCACGCCAATATCCGACGGATTGATCAGGTTGGGTGCCGGTCCACGATTGATCCTCCGGCGTGAAGCGGTCGCGTGAAAAGAATTGATGGCGGTGGGACTAAAGGAGAATGTGTCTCCTATGGTGAGTGACTGCACTCTCTCATCGTTGCCCGGCGCCGTCGTTGTAAGCAGATTTGCCTCGTCGAACACGGCTGGATCTTGGTAGTCCGCGATGAAGTAACGCCCAAACAAGCTATGCCTCGTGCTCTGCACCCAATCGATCCGGCCGATTCCCTGGTTTTCATCTCCAGTCCGTCGGATTCCATAAGTGATCTTGCCGCAAGGATCGCTGGATACGGGAACATATTTCAATAGATTCAGCGCCTGCGGATTGAATCTCGACACCGGAATCTGATTGCCCGCAAATTTGGTCTTCGTGATGGGATCGACTAGTTGCCTGCCCTTGCCGCCCGAGATGCAATTGCCACTATCGATAGCGCTGAAATCTCCATTCATAACGGCTGCCGTGGGTACATAAGCGACGGTTTGAGGCGGGTCCGTACGTTGCCGCGTAGCCTGAAATCCGCCAAAGAAGAACAGTTTGTCTCGAATAATCTTGTCGCCGAAGGTTCCGCCGAACTGGTTGCGCTTGAGTGTGTCGTGCCGGGGAGCGAAAGTGTTCCGGGCGTTCACGTTGCCATTGCGAAGAAATTCGAACAGATCGCCGTGCATGCTGTTCGTTCCCGATTTAGTAACGGCATTTACGACTGCGCCCGGATGCAGGCCGTAGCGCGCCGGCAGACTGCTGGTCTGCACACTGAATTCCTGCAAAGCATCAGGGAACGGAACCGGCAAGTTGACGTTAGTGGCGTTATCGTTGTGATCGCCGCCGTCCAATAAGTAATTCACCCCGTTCGCCTGGCCGCCCGCAACCGAGATAGTCGTAGAACTGGCGTAATTCTTGCTGCCTGTCATGCCGCCGCCCGGAGCTGTTACCGCGGCGCCCGAGAGCACGATCAACTGCGTAGCTTGCCGGCCGTTCAACGGCAGATCCACAATGCGCCGTTGGTCGATGACCTGCGAAATCGAGGTCTCGCGAGTCTCCACCATTTCCGCGCTTGCCGTCACTTCTATACTTTCATTTACCGAGCCAACCGCAAGCGTGGGGTTGATTTCAACGCTGTTGCCTACCTGTAAGAGAATTCCCGACTGAGAATACAGCTTGAATCCGGAAGCTTGAACTTCCATCCGGTAAGAACCAATCGGGAGATTGGGAAACGTATAGCGGCCTTCACCATCGCTCACCGTCTCGTGACGTTGCTGCTTACCGGTCTCGATGATTCTCACCTGCGCCCCGGCAATAGGCGCACCAGTTGGATCGAGCACGCGGCCTGAAACCTGAGCGATGGCCACAGACTGTGCAGCCGCGGACGGTGCGAACACGCCTATTGAAACAATTCCGAAAATTGCTAGCGCGCACGCGGCGGCGCTGGCTCGATACATGCCGAGCATGGAGCTACCTCCTTTTAAACCGGGAGCAAGTTAGTTGATAGGCTTGAGAAGTCTATCTCGTAGAATTACGTACCGCTGACCTTACAAAGCACGATCCATCATGTTATAAGACAAATGACAGAGTATTGGAACAATCGTGCCTTAATCTGTAAGCGCTGTCAAGGTTTTTTTAGTTCTTGATTAAGACGGCTTGCTGCTGATCGGCCGCGTTGAACTCATCGAAGAATTTCTTGACGTCGCCATAGCGTTCGGCCGGAAGCGTCATTCCTTCCGTCTTTAATTCCTCTTCCAGCGCCAGCTCCCCACCGCTCTGCTCAAAACGAACGGAGAACACACCCCACTCTGCCTCTTCCTTCATGACTTGTGGCAGTTCATCGACGGTGAAGCCGGAGGGCAGCTTGATGCGCACATGCTTTCTGTATATCTGCGCGCGCAGAACGATAGGCTCAGCGCGCTTATCATTTACAGGAAAGCTCCATCGATCCGGATCCAGGACCGAAGGATTGAAAACCAGCAGCCGCTTCTGCATCAATTGCCCATAGGCAGGGGCCTCGGCAACGAGATTCAATCGGAAATCATTGTCATGAAATCGATCGCTCGAATCGAGTTTAGGAAGAGTCAGACCGCTCGCCCGCCCTGAGAAGAAGGCGATCACGTCCCGCCGGTACGCGTCCGCGTCCTGGTAAAACTTTTGCGCCCGCGCTTGCGCGGCGGCTTGCCCGCGCAGCACGAGAGAGCAAGACGCGGAGAGCCCGCCTACATCCGTCAGCTCGGCGCTGACTGTTACATCTGTGCTGTTCGCCTCGGGAGCCGTCGAAGGCATCTTCAAGATGTTTCCTTTATCTCCCGCCATCATGAGCGCAAAACTTCCTTGCTCCCGCCACGGTAAGTCTCCTAGCGGAGTGGTCTCACTGGTCGGATCGAAAAGCAGCACGCGTCCAAGCGGCGCGGAGTCCACCGTCGCCTTCCCGCCGCTTTCGCTCGTAAGACGGATCGCAATGATCATGTGGTTGAATTGGCTCGGCGACGGCCATTCCTGATGCACATAGGTCTTGTCCCTTGAGTAAATAGCTACTAAGTACGATTCGAGGCCGGCGGCTTTCAACAGCGCGCGCATCAAATTTGCTTTGTCTTTACAATCGCCGTACTGCTTGCGAAATACCAGGTCGGCCGCATGAGGTTTGTACCCGCCGCCGCGCGCCAGGTCCATCTCGATCGCAACATATTTGATCTTCTGCACATATTCAGCAATCGCGCGGATCTTTTCGTATTCGGCTTTCGCGTCCGCTGTTAGTTCGCGCGCTTTCGCTGCCAGCTCCGGCGTGACCTCGTCTTGTCCGGCGCTCAGCTTCGTATGCCAGCGCGAAACATCGCTCCAGGACCGGAATGCTGTACCAGAGAGCGAAGGCGCTGTGCTACCCGGCGTGAAACTGATCGCGAGCCGTGGAACAAAGCTGGATATTTCGGGCGCCCGCGCCTCGCGCTCTCGGAAAGGAAGATCAGAAAGCTTCCAAGTGTAAGTCGAGCCATCCACCGCCGGCTCAACTGGCGCATGATTGAAGACAATTCCCTTTACTGTCCAGCCGGCCGGAACCGTTACCGTATAGCGCGATTCCACCGCGGGAAGCCGGTCTTGAAAAGCGAACTCATCTTGCGCAAACAGCACGCGCTCCTCGACCTCCGCTTCATAGGCAAACACCGCGCCGACCTCCGGATTCTCCGCGCGCACGCGCTGGAACCGGACATCGTTATACAGCTCCATTTCATCGAAGGCGCCCAGATCCGCGATACTGCTTTTTTCATACGTTTTGATGAAACCGCCGGGCGCAACCAGCCAGGCGTGCAGTGAGTTGACGCGGCTGCCGCCTCGCAAATACGGGATTACGGCTTCCGCGCTTCGCTGTCCTTCGTGCGTCAGAATCTTAATGGCTTTTCGGATCGTCGTGGTCATAAGACCCGAATTGTCCACGTTGACGCGCCGTTCCTCGAGTAAGATTGCGGCAGGCACTTTACCCGGATAGTTCGGCAGCGCCTTCGAAGCCGCCTCCTCCACCCAGGACGGCGCACCTTTCGGTGTCGCGGCATCGGCCAGGGAGACGCACAGAAAGATTGCAGAAACAAAAAAGCGGCAACTCTTCATTGCGCGGCTTTCAACGTCAACATATGGCCGTCGGCCTCATGAATACTGTCGAAAATCTCTTTAATCGCCGGATATGCGGGCGTGTCAAACAACAGAACTTTATCCGAGCCAAACACCAGTTGGCGATGATATTCGATAACGTTGCCCGGCTGCTTTACCAGAATTTTGACCGAGTAGTTTCCAATCGGCGGAAATGGCACGGGAGCCGGCGCGTCCGCGTGGTCGAGCGCGAAGCCCTCTGGAAGTTGAATATTTACGGTATCCATTTCCGACCAGGGATATGCAAAATAGATCGGGAGCTGGCGCGTCGCGGCGCTGAACCTCGCTGCCATTGCAGCCTGAAAAAATGCCGGGCTCAGAAACAGCCGTTTGCCCGTCCGTTGGGCATATCCGTCTATTTTGATGTGATATCGAACCCCGATCGCTTTGCTGGCATCGTCAGTGCCGGTAAACTTCGTTCCTGTCATCTCGAATTGCGCGAATCGGGCTTTCAACTGTTGGCGTAAATCGTCCTCGCGCTCCGCCTCGTTCATCAACCCGTACTGTTCCCGCCATTCCTCAGCTCGATTGCCCGACAAAATTTCGCGCACATCGCCTTCGAGAACTCCTTCACTCGAAAGTTTCAGATCTGCAATCCTGGCAATGTTTGACTCCTGCGATGTAAGCAAAGGCGTAGTCACAAAACCGGGCTCCTTCCGGTCTGCAATCAGCGCCGGCACTCCTTCCTCACGCCATGAGAGAACTCCTGCCGGCAGGTTTCGATCCGAGATATCGAAGAATTTCCATTTGTCGTTCAGCTTAATGGCGATGTCATAGCTGTTCAGAAAAAACGCCGACTGCATGGACGGATCGAAAAGAAAGATACCGCGATTGGATAGCCTGGCGACTCGCGCCTCGTATCCCGCCGCCGTCGCAAGCGCCGCAAAGGCGTAGTTGATGTCCTGACTGTTGCCAACATGATGGTTTAACACGTCTACCGTGTTTTTATTTGCCTTGGCCGCTTCTTTCTCCTCTGTCGTAATATCCGGACCATTGATGTCTTTCAGCTTGGTGCGGCAGTACTCCGCCAGCCGTGCGATCTTTTCTTCCTCCGTTTTCGCGCCGGCCGTCACTTCCGCCGCAATGCTCTTCACATCGCTGTTTACTTTAACCTTTAGGTTGTAGTCGTTGTATATGTCGCGCGCGACTCCCTTCCAATACTGATCCGCATTGCTCTTCGAATTCTCCTCGTAGTACACCAGCACCCATTGCTTGGCGTTATACTCGGGCGGCATGAACGGTTCATCGTGGAACGGCGGAACGTTGTGAATGGTTAGTACGTAAAAGCCTTCGCGATCTCTGGTTGGTGTGTCCACATTACAGCGAAATGGCAGGTAGCGCATCGCCGGCCATGCGACATAATCGGATGTCATCGGCTTGATATGAAACGTTACTTCATTGATTGGAAATTCTCCTGAACATCCAGCGGCAAGTATCGTGAAATAAATTCGCCTACGTTTCTTTGCCAACTGTATTCGATAATTGCTCCCGGTCCCACCGCGGGCATCGCAAAGGAAACCGCCTTGGATTTACTGCCGTTTTTCTTGACGATCACCCGATCGAAAATGGCATCTTTACCCAGTTCCACAATGCTGCCGTCGGGACGAATCGTTCGCCCCTCGACGCCGTAGATGGTGCTCTTGCCGCCATACGGAATTTGCACGGTGCCGTATTTGTCCTTGCCGCGTTCGGTGAAGATTTTGAGCCGGATGTATTCCGAGATCACGTTGTGCGGATATCTCATTCCGCCCATTTCATTCAACACGTGAACTTCGCGGAACAAACCTTGAGCGTCGGCGGTGGGATCGGCCTTGGACGCCTT
>JAICIH010000380.1 GCA_025924475.1 Bryobacteraceae bacterium | reverse complement strand
TTTCATGCAGCTTGACGAAGCCGCCCAATACGCGCTGCTTGAGCCGTTATGCGAAAAGGCCGATTCGGGCGATCTGCGCGCGCGCAATGTGCAGTTTTTTGCCTTTATCAAGAGCCTCACGGCCGACGGGTACTATACTTCACGAGCCGGCCTGATGGACGAGTTGGGGTACAAAGGCAATACTCCGCACGCCGGCTTCCCCGAGTGCCGCGAACACTAGGCCCAAGCCGGCTACAGCCTTGGGTCTAGAAACGCTTGCATGCACACGTGTGCATCCGTATACTGGTTCCAGTCGCTTTTGTGAGGTGTTGTCATGCTATTGAAATTGCCGTCCCGTATACTGGCAAGTTCCATGTATACTTCCCGCTTTTTTATTCCGGCCTTTGCACTTCTGGCTGCTGCCTGTCTCTACGGCCAGTTTGAGTCCGGAGCTATTCTTGGAACCGTTCATGATCCAAGCGGCGCGAACGTGCCGAACGCCACCGTAACGCTGGAAAACACCAAAACCGCCGTGGTTCTCACGTCCAAGACCGATAGCAACGGCTATTACGAATTCGTGAACGTTCGCCTGGGTTCCTACCACGTACGGGTCGAATCCGCGGGTTTTCAAACCACTACGACAGAGACTTTCGATCTCACGGTGAATGCGCGGCAGCGCGTGGATATTACTCTGCAGGTTGGCCAGACTTCGGAACAGGTCACGGTCACCGACACGGTGGCGCTGCTGCAGACCGACAGCAGCAGCCGCGGCCAGGTGATCAATCCGCGGCAAATCGTCGATCTGCCTTTGAATGGGCGATCGTATGCCGATCTCACTTTGCTCGTTCCCGGAGTCGCGAAATCGCCGCTTGAAAATCAAACCGACAACAGCCGCGACGCTTCCTTCAACGTCAATGGCCAGCGCAGCGAGCTGAACAATTTTCTATTGGACGGCGTCGATAACAATGCCTACGGCACCAGCAACCAGGGGTTTTCTAATCAGGTAATTCAACCGAATCCGGACGCGCTCACCGAGTTCAAAGTGGAAACGACGAACTATAGCGCGGAATACGGCCGCGCCACAGGCGCGGTTATCAACGCTACCATCAAGAGCGGTACGAATCAGCTACATGGCGAATTGTGGGAATTCCTGCGCAACACCGATCTGAATGCCGTTGGGTTCTTTAAGCCCGTTAACGGAACCAAGCCGGCCTTTAATCAGAATCAATTCGGCGCCGCCTTGGGCGGTCCTATCGTGAAGAATAAGATCTTCGTATTTGGCGACTACGAAGGCTTCCGGAGAGTTTTTCATCCTGTTCAGTTCGCCACGCTTCCCACGGCAGCGGCGAGAGCTGGAAATTTGGGCTTCCCGATTAGAAATCCATTTACCGGCGACTCTTATAGCGGTACGATTCCCGCCTCGGCCATTACTCCTTTTGCGGCAACTGTCTACTCGCAACTGCCGCTTCCTAATCTCTCGGGTACATCTAACAATTTCCAATCCGCACCGGCTGACACGATCTATGGCGACAAGGGCGATATTCGTTATGACCAGTACATGGGCGAAAAGCTCAGTGCCTTCGTTCGCTACAGCCAGAACGACACGCGCATCTTCAGTCCACCAGCCATCCCGGGTCTTTCCGGAGGAAACGCTAACGGCGATGTTTACATCCGTAATAAGCAACTAGTACCGGGCGTCACCTGGACAATCAGCCCAACGTCGATTCTCGAAGTCCGGGCCGGTCTCGACTATACCGAAGGTGGAAAGAATCCCATTGGGTTGGGGCTTCCCACCAGCCAATACAATATTCCCAATCTGCCCACGAATTCCACCGTCGCGGGCGGCCTCTATTCGTTGAATTTCAGCGGCGGCCTTTCTCAACTCGGCCGCCAGAGCAGCAATCCGCAGTATCAATATCCGCTCGTGGTCGATCCGAAGGTGAACTACACGCGCATTCTTGGGCGCCACAGTCTCAAATTCGGTTTCGAATACCAGTTGATCGATACCGAGGTCCAGGACTTTCATCCGAAGTATGGCGTAGACAATTACAGCGGATTTTTCAGCAGCCCCACGGGCCCGAGCGGGCTGAGCAGCGCGCAGCAGCAAGCCTATAGCATCGCGGATTTCTTGATGGGAGCTCGCAGCCATTACGAACTCAACAATTACGCGGTCGCTCATTTGCGCCAGCGGATGTACTTCGGCTATCTGCAGGACGATTTTCGTGCCAATGACAAGTTAACGTTCAATCTTGGTATCCGCTACGAGTTCGCCACGCCGCAATGGGAGCGCGACAACAAGTTATCGAATTTCGACCCTTCGACCAATACCATGATTCTTGCGAAAAGCGGCAGCCTCTATGACCGTGCCTTGGTGCATCCCGTCACGAATAACTGGGCGCCCCGGGTCGGCTTAGCCTATCGGGTCGCACCCAAGATGGTCGTTCGCAGCGCCTATGGCATCAGCTATGTGCAGTTCAATCGTCTGGGCGGCGAAAATCTTCTTGCCTATAACGGCCCCAATGTGGTTGACGCGATCGTCGATCAGCAATTCGGCGCGAACACCAAGGTCTGTACGTCGGTTAGTGACGCCCCCAATACCTGCTTCCGGCCGACGGCGCTCGGATTCCCGAACGACTTCGCCACGCCGGCAGCGTTCAATACGGCAAGTACCCAAGTCCGTTACATTCCGGCCAACAATCGCACCGGCTATGTACAAACCTGGCATTTCACGGTGGAACGCGAACTGGCGCACAACCTTCTGTTGGATCTTGCGTATCTTGGCAATCATTCCGTTGGACTCATGATCCTGGCCGATGCCAACCAGGCTGCTCCGAGCACCGCAGCCGCGCCCAATCTTTCGGTGAATCAACGCCGGCCCATCCCGAACTTCACCACCATCGAAGAAGCTTTCGCAGGCGGATTCGGCAGTTATAACGCGTTGCAATTCAAAGTGGAAAAACGTTACTCCGGCGGCCTCTATTTCATCAACTCGTTCACCTGGTCCAAAGCCATCGACAATGCGCCGGGTCACCTCGAAAACTATAACGGCGATAACTCACGCATCAATATTCGAGCGCCGCAAACCGAACGCGGCCTCTCCAGTTACGACCAGCCGTTTAACAACACAACTTCCGTGGTTTGGGACATTCCGGTCGGCAGCGGACGCCACTTCAATCTGCAAAACCGTTTCGCCGACTTCTTGATTGGAGGTTGGTCGATCAATGCCATCAACACTGCCTCCTCAGGGCTGACGGTGAACGTCACCTACAGCGCGAGTACGCCCGCGCAAGTGAGTCCGCTGTTGAGCCCGCGGCCAAATCTAACCGGTCTGCCTATCTATGCCTCCAGTAGCGATCCGCGGGTATATCTGAGTGCAGCCGCCTTTGCGGTACCTAATTTCACGCAGCCATTTGGTAATGCCGGACGCAATATCGTGCGCGGTCCTTCTGTCGAGCAACTCGATCTAGGATTGCACAAGGATTTCCGTTTGTGGTCGGAATCAAGCCGCGTCGAATTTCGCGCCGAGGCCTTCAACCTCTTGAACAAGACGCTCTTTAACGTGAATTCCGGCTTCGGGACGAGTATGAACTCGGGCGGCTTCGGCGTCTTCACGCAGACTCTGCCGCCGCGACAGATTCAACTGGCGCTCAAGCTGGTCTTCTAGTTGGGCCTATTGCCTAACGGCCCAAGCCAGGCCATCGGGATGCGGGCCGGCATCGATGCGGCCGACGATAGCGAGTGTCTTCGGATCGATCACCGCGACGTAGTTGTCCGGCGTGCAAGATACGAAGACGCGCGAACCGTTGGGCTGGATCTGAATGCCGGCCGCGCCTTTCCCGGTGCGGATTCGCTTTACTTCTTTGTGAGTGGCCGCGTCCAAAACGGCGACATCCGGATTGTTCAGCATCGAAATGAACACGAGCTTCCCATCCGGTGTGAACTTCAGGCGATTTGCAGTGCGAATGTTCACCGGCAAAGTTTCGACGACCTTTTTAGCGGCAATATCGATGATGGAAACGGTGCCGTCGCCGGCATTCGCGGTCCAGAGTTCCCGGCCGTCCGGCGAAATGTCAAATCCCTCGGAGCCTTTACCCACCGGAATCACAGTCGCATTCCACTCGCGGTATTCGGCGCCTTTGTCGAGAAACGTCACGGTGGCAGATCCGATGTTGGTCGTATAAACACGATTCTGGCCCTGGGAAACCATCACCATGTGCGTTCTACTCTGACCGGTGCCCATGATCCAATCGATCTTCTTCTCCGCGGGATCATAGCGGCCAACCGCTTTGGCGCCCTCGGCGGCGAACCAGACTTTCCCACCGGCAAACGCCAAGCCATGCGGACCGCGTAGAGGCCCCAGATCGATTGAGGGCAGCGCTTTCTGCGCCACCAGATCGACTACCGCAAGGGTATTGTACCTTCCGCCTCCGTAGTTCGAGACATAGGCGAATTTCCCATCGGACGAGGCGATCACCTCGTGGGGGTCTTCTCCTATGGGTGCTTTGGCGATCACTTTCAGATTGGACGGATCGACGATCGCAAGCGTGTGATCGCCTTTCGAAAGCACCAGCAGATTTTCCGCCGCGTCGATACTCGAGATAAAAGCGACTGCAAGAAACGCAAAGATAGTGGCTTTCATAAATTAATTAGCTTCACAAGTGAAGTTCGAATCATCATTTGTGTCGCCGGTTCCTTTGTATTTCGCGATTTCAGGATAAGCGCAGAGCGGACGTGTCATCTGCGCGGGCTTGCCGGGATTATCATCCACGAATTTTGTGGCAACGATTCCCGAGGGTGAGTTTTTCTTTTCGACCCATTCTTCGAGGGCCGTGTAGAGGCCATGCTTCGGGCCTTTGGCGGTGGTAGTGCCCAATTGCCCGAACGAACTGGCGCCGGGTCCGCCCAGGCAATGCTGCATGCCGGGAATCATGTAGAGCCGCACGAAACTCGCGGTTTTCTCCTCGCCCATTTTTTTCGAAACGCTCCGGTAATAGTCGATCGTGTTGTAAGGCGAGATGGCCGGATCGTTCCAGCCATGGTAGAGAATCAACTTGCCGCCGCGTGCTGCAAAACGCCTAAGGTCAGAATTCACGGAGTTGAGCGCCTGCGCGGTCTTCTCATCGGCGGTTTGGACCGCGGCGTCAAGGTTGGCGCGCAACGGCGACCAGGCAGGATCCTCGAACACCATATAGCGAAAATAGTTTTCGCCGAAAGCCGACATCAGGCTTTGGCCAGGGGACTGTCCAATGATCCACGGCCCCCATCCGCCTTGCCCTTGTTCAGCGCCCGGAGCGGTGCCAGGAAAAATCTGCCGGCCATGCGAGTCCTTCACGCCTGCATAGAGCTTCTTGAGGGCCGCAATTTGCGGCGCTGTAAGACATGTTCGAGTTTCACGGCCTTTGCATAGTAAAACGGCGGGATCGAAGTGGCAGTGCGGCGGATCGTTAATCACGCCATCCTTTACGCCATCGGAAGCGTCGCAGGCGGCGAGCACGGCGGCGTGAATGGCCGGCAATTTCATCGATGAAAAGTACGCGGAAGGATCTGCATACAGAGCCTGAGCACCGCCGATCGCGGCAGTCAGCAAATGTGTCCAGTAGTTGGCCGGTGCGCCCGCGAGAATGCCGTCAAAATCTTCCGGGAAGCGCTGAGCTTCCATGAGCGCTTCGCGGCCGCCATCGGAGCAGCTATCGAAATAAGAATGTTGAGCCGCTTGGCCATAGAAGGCATTAACAATAGCTTTGGCGTTTGAGGTAGTCAGGTGCAGAGCGCGATATCCGAAGTCGACGACCTTTTCCGGGTGCCGGAATGCCCAGGTCGC
>JAICIH010000379.1 GCA_025924475.1 Bryobacteraceae bacterium | reverse complement strand
TACTCGGCCATGTCAAGGCGGAGATGACGATGAAGTACGTCCTGGTCGCTGGAGAAGACCTGCAGCGTGAGTTCCATCTGGCCCGCCGTCACCCCCGGCATCTACCGCCCCAGCCAAAGGCACCCACCATTTCCCCTCGCGCCGGTTTGGAAGGTGTGGTCGATTCTCTCCTCTTCGCTCAACACGTTTTTGAGATGTTCCGTCGCTCGCTGCCGGACGGTCCTCGCAGACATCGCCTCGATCAGCTCTCCAATCGGCTGAGCAAGATCCTCTCCGAAACCCGTAACCTCAAACCCGCAGGATAATGGGCAGAGATTGGCCGGATAAGCGCGTTATGCGGCAAATTGGTTCGTTGAGGATCGCAGTTGAGAAGCCGACTTTTCGGTAGGACCACGTGGGGATTCCGGCGAAGAACGCCCTGGGACACGACCAGGGACTTTCGAGGTTACCATGAGGCTACGTCCCTCAGGAGCTGCGATTTATGAAGTTTAAGAAGCCGTCCGGCTTTCCGCAGAAACCGCTCGACCTCTTTAACGAATATCAGCACGCGCACATCGACCGGCGATCGTTCCTCGACGACGCGCGCAGGTTCGTTGTGAGCGGGCTGACTGCCGGCGCCGTTTTGGAGATGATGCGGCCCAACTATGCATGGGCCCAGGTGGGGAAGGAGACCCACCCGGCCTCCGCCCGCGTCCTCGATCAGCTCAGAACACGCTTCACGTTCCAGATCTCGGTAGACGTGCTCACGTTGCAGCAGGGCCTGGGGGTTGCCAGTGCGGCGCTGAGGGGCGGCGTCAACATCGTTGAAATGGGAACGCCACTGCTCAAGAATGAAGGTGTCTCGAACGTCGTGCCAGCCTTCCGCAAGCAGTTTCCCAAGGCGCTCCTGTTGGCCGATATGAAGACCATGGACGGCGGCGCCTCCGAGGCGCGCGGCGTCTATGCGGGCGGCGGCAACATCATTGATTTCCTCGCGCTGGCGGGTGTGGATACCGCGAAGGCGATCTGCGCCGTGCGTGACGAGTTCAGGCGCACCGGCTCCGAACTCCCGCGGCTCGCCTTTGCCGATATTATGGTGCCGCACCAGGGCCCGGCCGCGCAGGCGGTCGAGGCCGCGCTTCGCATGCTCGAGGCAGGTGTGGACGCCGTCGGCGTTCACCTGCAGTCCGACGCGCGCCGCGCCCACCCCAAGCTCATTGAAAGCGGCCTTCTCGGTGATACCGCCCGCGCCATATTCGAGCGGGTCGGCAAAGCCGCCCCGGTGCAGGTAGTCGGCGGTCTTAGCGTCACGCAGGCGAAAAGCCTTGCGCGTGCGGGGTTGCGCGCATTCGTGATTAGCGGCAATCTCGGCCAGCCGGATGCCGTTACCCGCTACAACCTGCCACCGGCCCAGATCGAGCGCTTTGTCGCCGGTTTCATCGCCGAGGTCTCGAGCACCTAAGTAGCATCGCCCGTCAGCCGTCGTGCCTGTCTGACTTACCGGAACTCTATTCCACGTAACAAACCATCTGCCG
Organism: Bryobacteraceae bacterium; assembly: GCA_025924475.1. Classification (GTDB taxonomy): domain Bacteria; phylum Acidobacteriota; class Terriglobia; order Bryobacterales; family Bryobacteraceae; genus Bog-105. The sequence goes on along the minus strand of JAICIH010000379.1, from coordinate 4,288 downwards.
CCGAATGTTTCTCGAACGCAGCGTACTGGATCATAACTTTTCTCTCGTCCGTTGCGTCACAGACGAATTCGGCAGTGCCACCACGAATGAGAACGTGTGATGGATCGGCAAGCGCAATTTCCAGTACAGCAGAGCCGGTTGCTACTCTAAAGCCGCTGATCTTCCCGGCCCGGCATTCCACCTTTTGAATTTGCCCTTCCACCGAGATGATGTGGTCGGCAGGTTCAATGAACGGATTCCAGTCGTTCATCCCATGCGGCTTCCGTGCTGTGACCATCTGCAAATTTCCCTTGGCATCGCGGGAGAATCGAACTGTTAAATCCGTCTCGGCAGCATACCCCAATCGCGCAGCAGAAGCGCGCTCCAGCGCGTTCGTTGCATGATGCATCGCTTTGGCCGCTGCTTCTTTGGCCTCCCTGCGCTGATCCGTTTCGGTCAATGCCGATGCCATCGCAATCCAATATCCATATGCTCGTTCTGCCGGCACGCGCCGCATGGCCCGAAACTGTTCGAGTGCCGCCTTGTAGTGACCGGAATTGCATTCCAGCAGCCCCAACTTATATCGCGCGTCATCGAAGTCTGTCTTCAGCTCAATGGCTCGTCGAAGCGCCCGGCTAATATCGGCGGCTGGCAAATCCGCGTCTTCCGCAAGCGTCGCGTATCTATAGCACAACATCGAATCTTGAATCCCGAGTTGAATGGCTCGTTCCCATTGCTCGCGAGCCATATTTCGATCACCCTCTCGAAGTGCGATGGCGCCTAATGCTGCGGCTACTCTCGCTTCGCCCGGCCGCTCGGTTGCTAGCTCTCGATATTCCCGTTTTGCACGTCCCAGATCGGCGCACGCAAACAGCAAATCCGCAATCAACCGTCGCGATTCAAAACTGGTCAATTGGGAAACTTGAACGGGCTGCCTAAGACTCGGAACACCAGGAAGCCGCACACCAGATCTCGATCGCTGAACCCAATCGTGCAGGTCTGCTTCAACGGCGCTTAACGGCTTGCCGTAAGTGTGAGCAATTGTTTCAGGGTCACAAGCTCCGGATTGCAATACGTTCCACAACAGGCCGACTCGGTCCTTGTAGCTTGGTGAGAAGAGTAGCATTTGCGTGAACGCCCAACTCTCCGAGTAGAAAACATCCGCTGTGTCTCGATTTACTCGAATCGGAGAGTCCGCCGTCGTTGCCAACAACTGTGCGAGCGGCATCCACGGCCGCTTCTGCAAAGTCTGCCTTCGCATCGGTAAATCTCCCCCAATAGCGCCTCCGTTCTCCCCGATGCGAATCGTAGAAAAAATTTCCGCGATACCTTCCGCTAACCAAAGCGGCAGCCGCAAACCTTTGGAATGCAGAAATAGATGCGCGTACTCATGTGCCGCCACTCCAAACTTTTCCGAACTCAGTCGAGGCATCACAATGTAATCCGCCGATTCTCCTCCAATAAAGTACGCATCCGTGGACGGGTGCAGGCGGAATGCTGCATATTCTTTTGCTGACCGAAAGCCGATCACTCGTACTGGACCATGCCGCCCTAACTCCCGGTCGGCTTCCGAGACGGGTAGGCGAGAAAAGAACTCTCGAAGCTGTTCAAACCAAAGCAAGGCAGCCCGCCCGTCCCGTTCGCCTGACTGCGAATACACCTCGAAATGCGGGCTCTGGACCAATGTCCATTGCGTACCGGAAGCTTTGCAGGCAGCCGGAAGATAAGCCGCTATTGTTAGGGCCGCCGCGAACGTCAGTCTGAAAGCCCGTCTCGCCTTCGAGGCAGAATTCCATAAGCAACGAAACATGACTATGAACGCCGCCTCAAAACTGAGCCGCGCACACAGTAAGCGGTTTGTTCATGGTAACGGACTCACCGCGACACGCCACTAGAAAGAAACCCATACCAAGTTTTTTAACTCTGCTCAATTTCCCCCCGCAGCGCCGCCTGCATGCGCCGGTCAGCATTGATCTTCTCCAGCATCGGAGACTGTTTCTGGGAATCACGCCAGTGATTCAAGTCAAACGTTGCGCCCGCTCGTACAAGCAGCGCCACCGCCTTATAGCAACGTTGGCGGACTCCCTCTCTTGAGGAGTTGTTCCATGTCCAAAGCGCCGTATCCAAGGGCGTCGCGTGAAAACGAGCGTCTCTGGCATCCACCGGGGCTCCATGTTCGAGTAAGAGGCCGATGATCTCCGGTTCCGGACCCCAACAAGCCCAGTGCAGCGCCGTTTGACCATTCTCTTCGCGAGCCGCCGGATCGACGCCTCGTTCCAGAAGGAACTTGGCCGCGTCCAAGCTGCCGTATCCGCAGGCGTAGCGGAAAGCCGACTCGATCTGCTGCCGATTCGCTTCAGTCGAGCCCACACCGCCTCCATCGAAATAACTCTGAAGCACATCGAGCCGATCCAGTGCCGCCGCGCCTTCCATGTCCAAGGGCGCACCGCGATCCGCAAGAAACTTGGCCGCCGCGGGTTGTCCGTTGGCGATGCAGCCATGAACGATGGAATGGTTATTGCCGCCCGCGCGCAGGTGAAGGCTTGCTCCGCGGTCCAACAGCGTCTCGAGAAGAGCGATCTGCACGCCGGCCCGCTCAGGATGTACGCTCGTGGCCGCCAAACCCAGTGCGGTGCATCCGCCGCCGTATGCGTCCGACTCCGCGTCTACTTCGGCGCCCGCATCCAAGAGTAGATTGGTGATCTCGACAATATTCTTCGGTGTCTTCTGGCGGAAGTTCTCCACACCATTGGCGGATACGTAATGCAGCAGAGTGGAATGGTGCTCACGCGTAGAGCGCTCCTGCACAAGCCCTGGGCGGTCGGCGAGCAATTTCCTAAGCATTGCCGCGTCGCCGTTGATAATCGCGTCAGCCGCCGCTTCGAATGCTGCAGCCGGTGAGTTGGCGCGGGCCATTTCTTGTATTGTTCCAGGTCGGGACGGGGCGGTAGGGGAAGTGCGTTAGACATACGAATCTCCTTTGGGCTCTTCCAGGGCTTCGCCGAAGAACATCACAGTCAGTTCTACAATCATTTGTAGCCGATAAAACCCCGGCTGGCGCAAGCTCTATTTCTTATTCGAAAATCGCTTGTAGTCCCGAAATCTGCGGCAAAGTATGTTTAGAAAAATCCTGTTCATCGCCCTTCTCGTCAGTCCTGGCGTCATGCTGGGCAAACAGCATGCCAAGAATGTTATCCTCTTCCTCGGCGATGCTGGCGGCATCCCTACGCTTAGCGCGGCCAGCATTCACGGCTATCAGAAGCCGCGCGCTCTCTACATTCAGCGCATGCCGCATATCGGCTTGTCGGAAACTTCCTCAACCAATTCATGGGTGACGGATTCGGCAGCCGGCATGACTGCAATTGTTACCGGAGAGAAAACTGCAAACGGGGTTATCTCCGAGGAAGCGCCTGCCGATGGCCACGAGGGAGCCCCCCTGAAGACAGTTCTCGAATATGCGAGTGAACATGGACTTTCCACCGGCGTCATCTCAAACATGGCTATGGCCGATGCCACACCCGCCGCTTGTTACGCTCATGTGGACAGTCGAAAAAAGTTCGGCGAAATTTTCCAGCAGGTGTGGACACCTCGCTTTGGGCATGGAGTCGATCTGGTCATCGGAAATGGCAAAAAACGCATCACCGGCGATTTGAATGCGATGGGAATCGACCTTGAAAAGCAAGTGCGTTCGAGTGGCCGGTCCGTGTATCCATCGATAGCTTCCATTCCGCCTGACGCACAGCGATTGGTGGTTCTCGGCGACGATCCAGCTTTTGATGTCGCCGCCGCAACGGCAAAGGCCATCGAGATTCTTTCCAAAAACAAAAAGGGCTTCTTTCTCATGGTCGAATGGGATCTGCATCCCACAAAGCCCGAACAGTGCTTGAACACGGCGGTGAAACTGGACCATCTCATTGAACAAACCGCCAAGGCGCACTCACGCGACACACTGGTTCTCTTCACGGCCGATCATTCGTTCGACTTTCGAGTGCTGAGAGGCAAGAAGGGATCCGATCTCAAGCTGCCCGCGGGACCGAATCGAATGGACGCTGCATCCAAGAACCCCCAAGATCGGCCCGATGTGGCCATCGGTACGAGCCACGCCGGAGAAGAAGTCCTGGTCGCTGCCGAGGGGCCTGGCTCCGAACAGGTACACGGCGTATTGTCGAATACCGATTTATTCGGAATTATGATGGCGGCTTATGGGTGGAACCCCTGACAGCCCTTTGGGCGCACGCACTCGTGCGTGCCGCGTCGAGACTCCGAACTCCTGATCTCGCCGGGTGATTCTGGGCTGTAGAGGAAAATG
>JAICIH010000378.1 GCA_025924475.1 Bryobacteraceae bacterium | reverse complement strand
TTTTTATATGCCTTGCCGCCGCTGGATTCGATGATCGCGATGCTCGGAAGCAGACGCCAGTCGAGTTGGTTGTCGTCGGCCGCGCGTACGAAGTCCTCCGACAACGGCGCCACAGGGCAATGGAGTTTCGAAAAGAAGCGCCGTAGCCGCACGGCCCGCGGATCCGGTCCCATCGGCCGCGCCGTGTTTACGGGTGCGATCTGCGCCGGCGTTTCCGGCACTGCTTTGGCTCTGCCAGTCCAAACGATGGGCACAGCGGAAGCAACTCCGGCTACAACAAGAAGCTGCTTGGCCAATGTAGCTGCCCTGGAGGGGGTGCTCACATAACCAAATTGCATAGATCTATTCTAGCAGGTTATGGGGTCTGGGATTTAGTGGCGGCTTGGACGGCCAGAACCGCCAATGAGGTGCGCGGGAACGCAAACTTGTGCCCGAACTCGTCGATAAGATTGACCTGGGCTTCGTATTTTCCTGGCTGAATGCTGGCGACGGGCGCCTGAAGCCAGACCGGAAGCGTGTCGCTGCGGCTCGGCAATAGCTGATTTGCCCGTACTGCAGCGGTTTCGAAGACTTTTTTGCGGTTTTGATAAAGCGCAAGACTGGCAGCCACGTTGGCGCGGCGAAAACGCTCGGGTAGGAAATCGGGAATCCCCGGATCGTAGACCTCTACGTACACTAGTAAGCTCTGTCCGGGCCGAAATACCCTCGTCACATTCGGCAGTAGCTTTTTCCCATCCTCGATAAGCGGGTTCGCGGTTGCCAGCTTTTTGTCCGTTTTCACGCCGGCCACTTGCGCGGTAATCGGCTCCCGCTGATTACTCCAAACGACAGAACTGATCCGTAATGTTTTTTGATTATCCAGGTCGGGAATAACAAACGAGGACTCAAATGTTCCGATCTTGCCTTCGCCGTTTTCGCGGGCCACGAAGCGGAGCCGGTAATTCCCGGGCGTCAGCGTAACGGCCGTGTCATATTGGATGCTCTTGCGCACTACCTGGCCGGCAACATCCACGGCAAGCCGAAGCGGAATCGTGTCGCGTACGGTGGCGGCCGGGCGATTCCGGGTATCGAAGACTTCGGCAATGAAATCGAGTTCAGTGCCCTGCTTGGCGCCTTTGCTATGGAAGGCAAGGGCGGAACCCGGAACTTTTACCGAAATCGGCGCCAGATATTTGTCCTTTGCGATCCGGAAGTAGTTCACTTCGATCGCCAGCGGCAGGTCGGTTACCGGGTTGTCCGACAGCAGGGCTTGCTGGAGCTGGGCATCCTTCTCTGAATCCCGCATATGCGCAAAGGTGGTAGGCGCGAAATAACCCTGCCGGTAATCGAGTTTTGCCTTTAACGACGCCAGCCGCGGTGCGAGTTTCACCTGAATGCGGCGGTAGCGCCCGTCCTGGGCGGAATTGGAGCTTACATACGAGAGAACGTAATAGCTCGAAAGATCCTCCTGCACCTGGCGGATTCCCGCAGTCAGGTCGTTGGAATCGAGCAGCGCTTTGCCCCCCGTATCGATGGCCAGGCTTGCCAGAGTTTCCTGCTGATCGTTGAAATTCTCTTTCATTGAGCGCTGGCCGGAGCCGTTGTAGAGTTTGGTTCCGGTCGCGCCCGCCTGAGTGGCGTCACCCCCTGGCACAATCGCCGAAAGGCCGCGGGCGTCGATCGGATAGAACGCCACATTCGCCCGGATCGCCGTATTCACCGTCGCGCGCAATTGGGACTGGTTATCGACGCCGTTCTTCTGAATCCCGCTCGAAATATAAACCAGCGCTTTCTTTTCCGGATACTGGCCGAGTGTCCGGGCGGCATCTTCGAGTGCGGCCAGCTTCAGGTCGGAGTTGAAGATGTTGAACTCCGTTTCATCGGCGGTGAACTGGCCGCTCTGATCTTCCGCATCGGTTCCGGTATCGGCGGCAGACGCATTTTCGCTCGAATCGCCCACCTGGAATTTGTCGATCGTGGCGATCAGCAGATCGCGGTCGGACGTAAAATCCTGCACTGTCCGTAGCGTGCTGCCGAAGACCATCAGCGACACTGAATCGCTGGCCGTCATTTGCGTGGTCAGAAATTGGATCGCGGCGTTCTTTGCCCGAATCTGCTCCGCCGGCTGCATCGAGGAAAAATCGAATAGCAGGATCATTAATCGCCGGTCCTGGTACTTGGAAACCATACTCGAGCGGAGGGCCGCTTTCTCAGCTTCGGGGTTATAACCCTTGGGTGCAGGCGGGGGCAGGGAAGCCGTCTCATTGAGCGGCGGCAAAACCGTGTTCGTCAGACGCTGGAAATCCACCGCCTGCAGCTTCTGCAGTTTGCCGTCTTCATAGATCTCGAAGTCGTCTTTAGTAAGGTTATCGATCGGCTTATTGTTGCGATCGAGAACGGTCACATTGACAACGACAACGTTCGTTGTGGTCGTAAAGGTAGCGCGCGGCTGCGGCCAAGCCAACGAAGCCACCAGCAGCCACCCCCATTTCGGGGACAGGTTACGAAATCCCCAATTACCCATAGTCAAAACCGTAGCCTCACAACCGCCTGCATCGTCCGCATACCCGCCGCCGCGCTCGGCAGCCCGTAGTTCACCGCATTCACCACCGTGTAATAGTTCGTGTAGTTCACATGATTTAGCAGGTTGGTCGTCTCGAGCCGGAATTCAAGCCGCCGCCGCTCCGCCAAAGTAAACGAACGAGCGAAAGCAAGATTTACGCTAAACGTGCCAGGACCGGGAATCGTATTCCGTCCGGCATTGCCATAAGAGCCGACCGGAGGAGTGGTGAACGCATTCAGGTTGAAGAATCCGCCGCTCGCATCGATCGGTAACCCGGTAGCTTCGGCCCGCCCGCTGCCCGTACCGCCGGTTTGCGCGAGCTGCTGTGTATTACCAAGCACGCGCGCGGTCAACGGATTTCCCGTCTGCGCGACAATTTGCCCGCTCAACTGCCAATCTTTGAGCAGCCGGCTGACCTTACTATCGGGCGCCATGTGCGATCCCGGCCCCGCGACAGGCGACGTCCACACAAACATTGCTTGAAATTGATGCCGCACGTCAAAGCTCGAAAGGCCGCGCTCGGTCGCGATATCCAGCCAATTTTGTGCGACTGTGTTCCCACCGCCCCCGAAGGTAGACGAATCGTCGATCGACTTGGCGAACTGATAAAACGCATTGAACGAAATCCCACGATTAAACCGCCGCATCAGCCGCGCGTGAAACGCATGAAAAATGGAGTTGCCGATGGATTGATCGAACGTGAATCCGGTCGCATTGCCAAGCTGCGCGCGTTGGCTCAGCGAAAGCGAGCTTCCCGGAGGCGCCTGGTTGGGCAGCGTGCGTACATCGAGCCGTGTGCCTTTCGTGCCCGTATAGCCTATATCGGTGAAGTAGCCCTTCCCCCAATCACTCTGCAGAGACGCATTCCAGGTACCCGCATACGGAGTCCGGTAATAGCGATCGACCGCAAACGTGTTCGTCACCTGCGTGGGGCTTGTCGCCAGAAGACCGTCGGCAAGGCTGAGCACATTGGTTGCGCTGGTATTCACGTTGTTCGAAACCGCTAACGGCGGCTGCTTGGCGAGCAGATTTCCGAATTGGATATAGGCTTGGCCGTTGTAGTAAATGCCATAGCCCGCACGGAATATGTTCGAGCGTTTAAACCAGGGAAGCTTATAAGCGACGCCGACGCGCGGGGAGAAATTGTTGCGGTCCGGCCGGATGACGTTTCCGGTGATAACCGAAACGCTCGTGTAACCCGGGGCGATTTCCAGATTGGCCAACCGCCCATACTTCTCGTTTACCGGTGAGAAATATTCATAACGCACACCTAACGTCCACGTCAGGTTCGGACGCATTTTCCATTCGTCCTGCGCGTAAAGATTCCACTGATTCTGAAAAAAATAGTTGTTTGGCTGTCCGTATTGAACCGAGCTCGATTGCGGCAGGCTGAGCAGGAAATCGGCCAGATCGTAGCCGGTACCCTTAACCACCTGCCCATCGCTCGCGGCGCTGGTGGCGATGCCGGTGAAATTGAACGTTCCGCGTCCGTTGGGATCGCTGCGCAAGCTCCGGTCGGGCCGCGAATAGCCCGCGCCAAAGCTGAAGCTGTGTACATCCTTGAGCCAACTGACGCTATCGGAAAAGCTCTGCGATCGATTGCGGGTGAGTGTGGGAACGCCATCGCTCAGCGAAGCGAAATTGGTGAAGTTCAGCGTGGGCGGGCCGTTATCGAGCGGATTCGAGGACGTGCCGGCAATGCCAAGCTGCTTTGCGACATCCGGCAGAAGCGAAAAATACGGCGTGGTCTCGTTCTCATTGCGGCTGAAACGCACCTGCGCATTGTTGATGAGCTTGGCCGAGAAACTGTGGAGATAACCCAACTGCGCGCTCACACCATAGCCGCTCGTTGTATCTGCATAGCCGAATGGCTGAGGGGTGGCGCTATCGCGCCGCTGATACTGGAAATTCGTCGAAAGGCGGTCTTTCCTCGAAATGCTGCGCTGCACGCGCATGCCGAAATTATCGGAATCGGACGGTTGCGCCGTTTGCGTTTGATAATTGTTGGCGCTGCCCGGAAGGCTCGGCTGCGGATAATAATTCAGCAGTGCGAGTGCAATCGGGTTGAGTCTGCTTTGCGGAATCACGTTCCCGGTAAACGGCTGGTGGGTTGTGGGATCGAACACCACGACCGGAACGCTGGTAGCGGACGTACCGAGCGATTGTGTTGCCGCCGACAAATCGCCCTGGCGCATCTCTAAACTCGGTACGGTTTCGGTGAAGAGTTTGGGAGTGCGCCCGCGCGTACCGAAATAGCTGAGAAAGAACTGCGTCTTCGAATCGTTTACGATTTTCGGAATTACCAGCGGGCCGCCCAGGAATAAGCTGAAGCGGCTTTGCGCATAAGCAGGCTGCGGCACATCAAGCCCGTTCAGTGAAAACGGTTTGGCGTTTACCGCCGAGTTCTGCAGCGAAAACGACGCCATGCCGCGAATCTGCTGATTCCTCCGCCGGCGATTCCCGAAAACCGCGCCTGCCACTTGTCCGTTTCTGCCGTTGCGTGCACCGGCGCCGCCCGGTCTGCCGCCCCCGCCACCTCCGCGGCCTCGAAAACCGCCTCCGTCCCCAAATCCCCCTCCGCCGAAACCGGCCCCTCCAAAACCTGGGCCTGCGCCTGCCTGAGATCCGAAGCCGGGCGCGCCGCCCCCTTCCGCTCCTCTTCCGAAGCCGCCAAATCCCGGACCGAAGGCTCGCACATCCGGCCCCGAATCCGCCTGCGCGCCTTGCGCCATGCCGGGACTCAAACTGCCCGAGATGAGAAACGACTCATTAGAGTTTTCGCCCGCTCCTCCGCCGGCCGGTGGCGCCGGCGCGTTCTGGGCATTTAAGGTAGTTTCCAATTCCTGCTCAAAGGCTTGATCGCTAGCTGCCGTGCCCGTCGCCGTTCCGGTGGCGCGGCCGTTGCCTGGCTGCCCTGCGACGCCCGCCCGCGAAGCCGCTTGCCGCAAGCGCTCCAGCATCGGCGATTCCTTCAACTGCAAGTCGAAGTTGACGGGACCGTTCGCTGTGCTGTAGTCCACGTCTTTTTTTAGCGATTGAAACCCGAACATCTCAACCGACACGCTCCAGGCGCCGGGAGCAAGCGGCGGGAAGGTGTAATGGCCGTCTGCATCGGTTACGGTGGAAACCGATTGGCCGTTTTGTGCCGCGCTTACCGTTGCGCCTGGCAGCGCCTGCCCGCCGGATCTGACGAATCCGCTTTGGGCAAAAAGGCTCACCGGGACGGCGGCCAAAAGAATGAGCGAGCCAATGCGCAAATG
>JAICIH010000377.1 GCA_025924475.1 Bryobacteraceae bacterium | reverse complement strand
GTCTGATGACTTGCCGCAAATTCTGGCAGCAAATGTTCATATTCGGCCGGATTTTCCGGCGCGTCTTCGAGCACTTTCGGCAGATCCGTCGCGTCAACCGTGGCGCAGCGGCCGAGAAAGCGATCGAGCGCTGACACCTCCGTGTTGGCGCCTCGCCTGGCGAGCAGCGCCGCCGTTTCCGTCTGTCCGCTTCGCAGCGCGAGCGCATAAGCCGTCCGCCCGTCTGGTCGCCGTGCGTCTATATCTGCGCCTGCATCGAGCAACGCCGTCACAATAGCCGCACTGCGTCCGCGCCAGACCGCCCAATGCAGCGCCGTTTCGCCGCGATGATTCAGCTCGTTCGGATCTGCGCCCGCTTCGAGCAACAGCTGCAAACCTTCCATGTCTTCGCGGTCGAGCATATGCTTTAGCGCATTCGTCCCGCGCAGCGATGCGCCGTATTCGAACAGAAGACGCAGGCAAATCAGATCGGAGTGTTCCGTCGAATGATAGACCGATTCCCCATCGTCCGGCCGCGCTCCCGCTGCGAGCAGCAAACGCCCCAGCGCTGGATTATTGTTCAACCCGGTGGCGGCGTAAAGACAAGAGAGCGGGTTGTCCTCCCATCTCTCATCTACGTAGCTGGCGTTTGGATCGGCCCCGCTGGCGAGAAGCGCACGCGCCGTTTCCACCAGATCGCCGGCGCGGCTCGACCTGCCATGTGCGAAGCGCGAAAAACAAACGTACAGCAGCGGCTCCCATATACGCGGACCTCCCTTCGCCTTCGCCAAATCCGGTGATTCGGCGAGCGCCCGCTCCACCCGCCGCACATCGCCCACCACGAGCGCGCTGTATAGATCGACGCCCGCAATTTCCGGATGCTGCGCCAGCATCTCCTCGGCTCGTCGCAAATCGCCCAGCGCATGTTTCACAAAGTCATTCGCTCGTCCTCGGATATCCAATGACGATTCCTGGAGAAACGCGCGAAACCGAGGCCAACTCGCAAACCCCTGCTCTCTCGCAATCGCCAGTTGGGCCTGATGCAGCGCCGGTTCTTGATCTGTTTTGACTGAGTACCGCGTGAGACGCTCCAGCGCGCTTGCATCGCCCGACTGTGCGGCCTTGAGCAGCGCTTTAGCAGCCTTGCGAAAATATTCGAGATTGAGGCGTGGCGCCTCGGAATGGGTCGGCATGCGACCTCCTTTCAAGTTGCGCCCATCGTCCGCAAAAACGGGCCTGAAAGAAGGTTCATCAAACTACGAAAAACCAGAGGCGGGAAAATCCCTTTCCGCGGACCGGCGGCGCCCTTGCGCGCTCCGTTAGATTCTATCGCGGATCGCTTGCCGCCGCAGTTCCCAATCCCAATCCCGAGCGCCAGCAAGAGAATGGCAACGCCCGTTACCGTCCCCAATGATCTTTTAACAACACTAACCGTACATCACGCTCCTGCTGTTTGCCCGTGAGCTTGAGCGTATCTCCACTCACCTGATACGTTCCCGTAATTGGCGAATTGTCGCTTCCCGTCATCAACGAAAGGATCTGAAACTCGTGGCGATTTCGATTAACCTGGAACGTACACAGCGTTTTAGCGCCTTCCTTTACGAGGAGGCAATTGCGCCATAGATCGAAGTACATATGCGATTGCACGCCGTCGGTCACATCGTGGCTGCCTATTTCCAATTTTTCGACTCTCCACTGTCCCTTCCTGTTGATCTGGCGGGCGCCGATGAAGTCAGCAAGCTGTCCATTCACGCGCACAACATTTCCGTGAATTTGAGAATAAGCGTACGCCAGAGCTGCAATAAGCAAGCAGCACCCAATGCCATTCTCAATCCATCGCCATGTGGATCGCTGGTTGTGTCGTCCTATTTACTACTGCATTGGCTTGCTGGCTTCCGGTAAGTCGCGCGACAAAAGGCGATCCAATGGGTGCGCTCCGGCAGGACTGAGAAATGGCGTTCTTAGATGAGAGAAGCCCGGTCTGACCAGTAAGCACTTGTGGGTCAGGAGACCGGCCGCCGCGTTTTCCGTCTAACCTGAATCATGGCTTTCATTCCGCTGTATGACAACGCCTATCTCGGAAGCGCGCAGAACGTCTACCGCCAGATTCGAACCGATACCTATGATCTCGATCTCGGACAGACCGGGTGGATGAACGCCCAGGAATTGCGAGGATTTCTGCCATTTCTGGACTTAACGCCGGAGACCCACGTTCTGGAGGTAGGCTGCGGCGCCGGCGGATGCGCGCTCTATCTCACTCGGCTGACTCACGCCCAAGTTACCGGAATTGATGCCAATCCGAGTGCCATCGAGGAAGCTCAGACCTCGGCAAAATCTATCCCGGAAGCTCGCGTCTGCTTCGAGCAGATTGACGCGAATCTGCGGCTTCCCTTCGCAGACGCATCGTTCGATGCAGTCTTCTCCAATGACGCGATGTGCCACATTCCCGATCGAAGCTCGGTTTTGAAAGAGTGGTTTCGAGTGCTAAAGCCCAACGGCCGCATCCTCTTCACGGACGCGATGATTCTCACCGGTCCCGCTACCAATGAACAGTTGATGACGCGCAGTTCTATCGGGTTGTACCTTTTCCTTCCGCCTGGAGAGAATGAGCGTCTGATTCGCGAGGCTGGATTTAATCTGATCTCGACCGTCGATTTGACGCCCAATGCCGCCGCGATTTCTCGGCGTTGGCACGATGCGCGCGCCCGCCGATATGGCGATCTCGTGCGCATTGAGGGCCTGCCGACCTTCCAGGGTCTGCAGAAGTTTCTGTCTTGCGTCCACACATTAACAGAGAAGCGCCTGCTTTCTCGTTTTATGTATGCCGGCCGCAAACCAGCATAGTCACAGATTTCCGAAAAACTCAATTTCCCCTGCCTTCATTCACTTACCAGCCTCCAATCCCGCCGGCCGCACGCCCCTCGCGCGAAACTCGCACGCGAAAGGACATTTCCATCTATGGCGACAGAAGCGCAAATCGCAGCCAACCAGGCCAATGCAAAACTCTCCTGCGGTCCGAAGACGATCGAGGGCCGCGCCGCATCTTCTAAGAACCACGTCATCCACGGCCTCTCCTATCGAGGCGGCATGTTCATCCTCCTCCCCTGGGAAAGCGCTGTCGAATTCGACCAGCTCACTATAGACCTCAAAAATGAGTACGGCCCGAAGAACCGCACCGAATTGATCCTGGTCGAGCGCATGGCCCAGCACCACTGGCTGCGCAACCGCGCCACGCTTCTGCAAGGGAACTGTTTCCTGGACGACGGCACGATCGACGACAAACGCCTCGCGCTCTACCTGCGCTACGAAACCACCCACGAGCGCGCCTTCCACAAATGCTTAAACGAGCTGCTAAGAATAAGAGCCGAAAAGAGAAAAGCAGAAATTGGGTTCGAATCGCAAAAACGCAAACAGGAGGAGCACGACCGCAAACAAGAGCAGCACAAAATGAAAAAAGACATCCACCAATGGGCCGTCACGCTCGCTGAAGCGAAGGTTTACCACCAACAAACCCTAACCGAGCGCCTGGAACAGCTAGCCGAAGCCAAAATCATCCGAGGAGAGAGCTAGAAGCCAAGAGCCAAGAGCCAAGGGCTCCTGTCTCCCGCCTCCTGCGCTTCTGTTATCCTCAAAAGTTACGGAATCCTGAGGTTTTTCGATGTCTGGACACAGTAAATGGGCCACGATCAAGCACAAAAAGGCCGCGCTTGACGCCAAACGTGGCAAAATTTTCACTCGCCTCATCAAGGAAATCATGATTGCAGCGCGCACCGGCGGCGATCCGGAATCGAATGCGCGCCTGCGTACCGCCATTACAGCCGCTAAGGCCGTCAGCATGCCCGCCGACAACATTAAACGGGCTATCATGCGCGGTACCGGCGAGATCGAAGGCGGCCAGATCGACGAAATCCAATATGAAGGTTACGGGCCAGGCGGCGCTGCCGTCCTGGTCGGCGTGGCCACCGATAATAAGAACCGCACCGTCAGCGAAATCCGCCATCTGTTCTCCAAAAATGGCGGCAACATGGGCGAAGTGGGCAGCGTCTCCTGGATGTTCGAGCGCAAGAGTCAAATCTTCATCGACAGTGGATCTGCTACGGAAGACCAGCTAATGGGAATCGTTCTCGATGCCGGAGCCGACGATCTTCGCGACCACGGCGGCGCCTGGGAAATTCTGTCCGCGCCGGAGGCCCACGAAGCCGTTCTGCAGGCGCTCGAAAAGGCCGGCATTCAAACCGAATCGGCGGAAATTGCCATGGTTCCTAAGAACACCATCAAGCTCGAAGGCAAAAACGCGCAGGCTATGCTGCGCCTCTACGACGCCCTCGAAGAGCACGACGATGTCCAAAATGTCTACGGCAACTACGAAGTAGATGAAGCCGAAGTCGAAGCCCTCGCATGAGCGAACCTAACCGCCCGCGCTCTACTGAGCCCCGACCGTAGGGGGGTTACACCATGCGAATTATAGGCATCGACTGTGGTACCGAACGCACCGGCTTCGGCGTCATCGATTCCGATGGCCGCACACATACCTTCATCACCGCCGGCGTCATCCGCACCCAACCCTCTCTCCCTCTTGAATCCCGTCTAAAACAAATCGCCTCCGAGTTGCGCGCCGTCTTTCGCGAGTTCTCCCCTGAATTCGTCGCGGTCGAAGAAGTCTTTCACGCCGTCAACGCGAAATCCGCTTTGAAGCTGGCGCACGTGCGCGGCGTCGCTCTCCTCCAGGCGGCTGAAGCCGGCCTTACCGTCGGCGAATACTCGCCTCTCGAAGTAAAGATGAGCGTCGTCGGCTATGGCCGCGCCGAAAAGCAGCAAGTGCAAATGATGGTTCAATCCCTTCTTCACATCGATCGCGAGTTCGCTTCTTTCGACGTATCGGACGCGCTTGCCGTCGCGATCTGTCACGGCACACGCTCTTCACTTCCCACGCTGGCCAGGGTCGCCCGATGAGACATCTCGCTGTTCCGTTTCTTCTATCGGCATCTTTGCTTGCTGCCGCCGCAACGCCAAAACTTTCCTTCATCAAAAGCTTTCCGGGCAGTGTTCCCGCATATTGCTCTGTCGAAGTCGACAAGACCGGCGCGCTTCACTACAAAGAATCGCCTACCGACGAGCAGCCCATAAAAGCCCAGCTTCCCCAATCCGATGCTGCGGCGCTCTTCGCCTTAGCGGAAAAATTGCAGTTCTTCAAAACGCCGATTGAATCCGGCCTCAAAGTCGCCAACACGGGAAAGAAAACTTTCCGCTACGAGGATGAATCCGGTGCCGCCACCGAAGTTGTCTTCAACTATTCCACCGACCTGAACGCGCAACAATTACTGGATCGCTTTGAGCAGATCGCGGCCAGCGAACGCGCGTTTATAGACCTCGATCGCACTGTCCATTTCGACAAACTTGGCGTCAACGATGCTCTCGCTGAAATCGAAGCGCTTTGGGTTCGCAAACAATTGGCTGCGCCCGCTCAGTTTGTTCCCTTGCTGAACCGCATCATCAACCGCGAATCGTTCATGCACCTGGTACGCGATCGCGCCGCCCGTCTCAAAGAAGAATTTCTCGCTCCCCCTCCAGCCGATGTCGCCGCGTCCCCCAAGAAATGAGAATGGCCTTTAAACGTATTGTTTGGATGGTCCTCGATAGTGTTGGTATTGGCGCTATGCCCGATGCCGGCGCTTACGGCGATCAGGGCAGTGATACCCTCGGCAACGTTGCCAGAAAACGCAAGCTCGAGCTGCCCAACTTATGCCGCCTCGGTCTGGCAAACATTAAGTGCCTCGCCGGTCTCCCGCGTTCCGAGTCCCCCGCTGGCGCTTACGGCAAATGCCGT
>JAICIH010000376.1 GCA_025924475.1 Bryobacteraceae bacterium | reverse complement strand
CGCGAGTATCAAGTGCAGATATCGCCCGACAAACTGGTCTCATACGGCCTTGGGATCGGCCAGCTCGAACAGGCGCTCGGCAACAACAACGTGAACGCGGGAGGCAGTTTTATTCAGACTGGCGACCAGCAGGTGAATGTCCGGGAAATCGGATTGTTTAAGAACGTACGCGATATCGGCGAAACGGTTCTCAAGAATCAGAACGGGACCCCAATCTTCGTGCGCGATATCGGGTTCGTCACGCAGGGTCCTAGAATTCGGCTGGGGCAGATCGCGAAAGCCGTACACCGCAAGGACGGCGCAGTGCTGGACGATCCCGATGCCGTGGAAGGGATCGTACTTCTTCGGAAAGGCGCCAACGGCGACGCGATGCTCGCCGCTCTTCACGAGAAGGTCGCGTATCTCAACGCGCACTTTCTTCCGCCAGGCGTGAAGATCGTTCCGTTTCTCGATCGCAGCAACCTGGTACACTTCACGACCCATACGGTCATGCATAACCTGACCGAGGGGATTCTGCTGGTCTCGATCATTCTCTTTCTGTTTCTCGGAAACCTGCGTTCGGCGTTTATCGTGGTGCTGACCATTCCCTTCTCGCTGCTGTTTGCTTCCATCTGCCTCGATTTGAATAACGTTCCGGCTAATCTGTTGTCGCTTGGCGCGCTGGATTTTGGGATGGTGGTCGATGGTTCGGTAGTGGTCGTCGAAAATGTCCTGCGGCACATCAGCAGCGTTCGCCATGGCGAGCGCACCGTCACCGAAATCATTCGCGAGGCCGTGCAGGAAGTGCAGCGGCCGGTGTTTTTTGCGCGGGCGATTATTATCACCGCCTATTTACCGATCTTCACGCTGCAGCACGTGGAAGGGCGCTTGTTCCGTCCCATGGCTTTGACGGTGGCGTTTGCCTTAGTAGGAGCGCTGCTCTTTTCGCTTTCGATTCTGCCGGTGCTGGCCTTGCTGCTGTTTGGTCCGGAAACGAAGGAGTGGCGCAATCCGATTCTCGAGGCGCTGATCAAAGGCTATCGGCGTTCTCTCGAATGGTTCATGCGCTCTTTGGGGCATCGCTTGATTGCCATCGGTGTGGCTTGTGGTTTGCTCGCTTTGGCGGTGTCGCTGATGATCTCGGGAGCGATCGGCTCGGAGTTCTTACCACATTTAGATGAAGGCGCCATTTGGGCGCGAGGCACTCTGGCGCCAAGCACCGGGCCTGTAGAAGGAGAACGCGTGATGAAACAGGCGCGGCTCATTTTTGCGAGCTTCCCGGAGGTGACGCAAGTGGTGAGCCAGGTCGGGCGGCCCGACGACGGCACCGATCCGTCGCTATTTTCCAATACCGAATATTTTGTGGATCTCAAACCGAAGGAGCAATGGCGGCCTGTCTTTCGCGAGAACAAAGAGGAGCTGATTCGCGCCATGGATCGCGAAGTGGAGAAGATACCGGGCGTTCTTTGGAATTTCTCACAGCCGATCGCCGACAACATGGAAGAGGCGGTCAGCGGCGTTAAGGGCGAGCTCGCCATCAAAATCTTCGGGACGGATTTGAAGGAGCTCGAGGGCAAAGGCGATGAAATCGTGCGCGTGATGCAAACCATTCGAGGCGTGCAGGACCTCGGTCTATTCCGTGTAATCGGCCAGCCCAATTTGAACATCACGGTTGACCGGGCGCGCGCCAGCCGCTTCGGATTGAACGTCAGCGATGTGCAAGATGCGATCGAAACGGCGGTCGGCGGCAAAGCGGTTACGCAGGTCCTCGAAGGCGAGCAGCGTTATGACCTGGTGGTTCGTTATCAGGAGCAATTCCGCCGTTCCCGCGAATCCATCGGCGACATCCGGCTGCTGACTGCTTCGGGCGAACGCGTTTCTCTCGCGCAGGTGGCGAATATCGACTTTCGCGATGGCGCATCCCAGATTTACCGCGAGAACAACAGCCGTTATGTCGCCATTAAGTACAGCGTGCGCGGACGCGATTTAGGAAGCACCGTCGAAGAGGCGATTCGGACGGTAGGTGAAAAAGTGAAATTACCGCCCGGTTATCACCTGGAGTGGGCGGGCGAATATGCGAGCGCCAAGCGCGCCAATGCGCGGCTTGCCTTAATCGTGCCGGTGACAGTGACGGGAATCTTCTTTCTGCTGTATTCCATGTTTAAGTCCTTCAAGTGGGCCGCGCTTGCCATGGTCAGCCTGGCTTTGTCGCCCATCGGCGCGTTATTCGCGCTGTACTTCACCGGGACGCATTTCAGTGTTTCTTCGGGAATCGGAACGCTGGCGCTATTCGGCGTCGCGGTAGAGACAGGCGTGATCATGATCGAATACATCAATCAACTGCGCGCCCGCGGCTACGGCATCGAGGAAGCTGCGTTGGAAGGAGCAGTATTACGATTGCGGCCGATTATGATGACGATGCTCGTCGCCACCCTCGGCCTGTTGCCCGCGGCGATTTCCAACGGAATCGGTTCGGATTCGCAGAAGCCGTTCGCAATCGTCATTGTCGG
Organism: Bryobacteraceae bacterium; assembly: GCA_025924475.1. Classification (GTDB taxonomy): domain Bacteria; phylum Acidobacteriota; class Terriglobia; order Bryobacterales; family Bryobacteraceae; genus Bog-105. Next base: position 3,320 of record JAICIH010000376.1, on the reverse strand, counting down.
CGGGCTGAGCGCGACACTGCTGCTGAGCGTGTATGTGCTTCCGACGATTTATACCTGGATTGCACGGGAAGGAGATGTATTGCCGGCATATCATCCTGGGCTGAGTGAGCCGGAATGAGAAGACAGGAATCTCGGATCAATTCAAAGGATGCTCGATCCAGATATTGCTATTTCTTTCGGTGAGTGTCACAACTACCGAGTGATTGCGGATTTCTGGATTATTCCTTGGGCCGCCCGCCACGCGCACGTTTGCCGGGAATTCATAGGCGACGAAGGGTTTTCCAACGGGCGCTGCGGTGCTCGGATTCAATCGAACGCCATAGACGCTGTCACGCCCTTCATGCTGGCCGAACCAGTAGCAGAAATCTCCTTTGGTCGTTGAGAAGATAAAGGGCTCATTTCGAAAATAGCCCAGAAAATGAAAAGGCGGCCGGCTATCGGGTTTTGCCAAAGATAGCTTCAGCGAGCCGTTCTCTTGCGGCTCTTCGCAATAGTTGATGGCATATCCTGCCATCCATGAGCAGCTCGGGTCGCTGTTTATACTGGCGCGTGAAATCGATTTGGTTAGAACATCAAAGATCCTCACGGACGTCTCCAATGCTCCTGGTGCGTTTGCCATTCCGACTATGAGTTCTCGATTGTTTTTCCATGCGATGGCTCCCATATCCGGTACCCTCGCCACAAAGGCTCCGCGTGATGTAACTACCACTGCTGAGATGTCCGCGTCGGTGTACGCGACAAGCGCGCCGTCCGGAGAGACTGCGGGAGCGGCCACGAAACCTCCGTCAACTGTATGCAGCTTCCGATTCGTTCCCGTTTTCAAATCGCGTACCCAAAATCCACTCGTTCCATCCCGATCCGAGGCATACGCCAGTATGCGCCCGTCATCTGATATGCTTCCCGACCGCTCGTTGGACACCTCATTGGTTAAGCGCTCCAGCTTGCCAATGCCGGTTCCCGTTGCAGGATTCAAACGGAATCGATAAAGATCTTCGTTAAGTACCGAACTCGTAAAAGCAATCGATCCGTCGCGTGCGTCCGAAAAGGCTTCAATTTTTGTAACGCTCTGATTGACGATTTTCGCTCCGGCAGCATCAGGGGGCCGACCCGGACGTAAGGGCACCGACACCAGGTACCAGGTCGTGCCGATGTATGCCGATCCATATATGGCCCCTCCATAGCAAAACGAAGCTCGAATAAGTGCTCCGGTCTTCCCGATATTGTCGAGCATTGACAGTGCATGGACAGAACCCGTCTTCATGTCCTTCAAGCGAATGTAGTGCCAGTCTCGCAATTTGTTCAAAGCAATGCCGGAGAAAATTAAATACTGTCCATCTTCGGACCAAATAGGGTTCCCTCCAGTAATGAAATTCACCGCGAGATGCGTAGGTGGTCCACCCCGGAAATCGACGATGTACATCTTGGCCGAAGTGCCGATCGTAGAATCGTCTGACGGTGATGTCCAATAAGCGATCCTGCGGCCATCGGGCGATACGCGTGGATCGTAGCCGTTGGCAACCACATGCCGGATGGATCCACCTCGCGCCGGCACGACTGAAATCCCGGCGCCCAGTTCTGAAGATTGAAAAACAATGTTATTGCCGTCTGGCGAAAACGAAGGCCGCTTCTCATCGAACGGGCTATTCGTCAACTGGGTCGCCTGCCCGGTCGCAATATCCTGCACGTAGATGTCAAAATTTCCCGAACGGTCGGAGGCAAACGCTACCGTTTTCCCGTCCGGAGAAATCACTGCATCCTGCGCGAGTCCACCTTCTACCGTCAAACGTATCGGTACGCCATAGTGGGGCCCTTGGGAGGATTCCCGCGACCGTTTCCAGCTCCACCAGCCCAACCCGGCAACCCCAATCGCCATTGCCAGGATGATCGCTACTGACCTGCGATCCAGGAAGCGGCTCTGGCTGGTTTTCGTCGCGATCTCCTCCAGCGCCTGCCGCAGCGCCGCCGCACTCTGAAAACGCTCCACCGGTTCCTTGGCAACGCATCGGTGTGCAACGAATTCCAGCCGGGAACGAACCGACCGTTCGCGCGATTCGATCATTTGCTCCAGCACCCGGCCAAAACTGTAAATATCCGAACGCGCATCGAGCGATTCTCCATTCAATTGCTCCGGGCTCATGTAGCCGGGCGAGCCCGCTATCTCCGCCGCCATTGCCGGACTCTCCTGCGATGTGGCGATGCCGAAATCGAGCAGCTTCGCGCCGCTATCGGTCAGGAAGATGTTGCCCGGCTTCACATCGCGATGGACAATGCCTTTCGCATGGGCATGTTCCAGCGCCTTGAGGATCTCGACCGCGTAGCTTAAAACGTCCGCGAGCGAAATCGGCCCACGCTCGAGCCGCTGCGCGAGCGTCTCGCCTTCCAAGTGCTCCATCACGAGTATGGGAAGGTTTTCTTCCCAGCCCAGATCGTAAAGAGAGCGGATATTAGGATGGCTCAACGAAGAGATTGCGCGCGCTTCGTGCTCCAGGCGCTCGCGATTGCCGCCGAGGTCCCGCTGCATCAGCTTCAGCGCTACTAAACGGCCCAGCACCGTATCGCGCGCACGATACACCTCGCTCATACCGCCCACTCCCAGGCGGTCGATCACCACAAAACGGCCCAACACTTCCTGGCCCGATACCAGCAGCGGTATGCCTTCGAAGGAAACGGCCGGCGACGCAAGAAACCCGCTTGCGTTCGCCCAGTTCCCCCATAGCCTTCTTACCTCGCCTGCCAGCGCTGGGTCCGCCGCTCGCAAGAGTTGTTCGCGCTCTTCCGGACCGAGCGCCAGGCCGGCCGAAAACGCCGCCTCGATCTCATCCCAGCTCTCACTCGAAATCATTGGCTTTTGTTTTGCGGTGTCAGGATTTCACCGTATAGCCAGGCCCGCGCCATTTCCCAATCGCGATTCACGGTGCGCCGCGTCACGCCCAGCATGCTGGCCGTCTCTTCTTCCGTAAGACCTCCAAAAAATCGAAGCTCAATCACCTGCGCCGCCCGGGGATTCAGCTCAGCCAGCCGAAGGAGCGCTTCATCAAGCGCGATCATACTCGCCACCGGGAGCGGCTGCGGGATATTCGAGTCAAGCGTGACGGAGACCATGTCGCCACCGCGTCGCAGAGCCTGCCGCGCGCGGGCATGATCTACCAGCACTCGGCGCATAGCCTGCGCGGCCAAGGCCAGAAAATGATGCCGGTCTTGCACCGTCTCCTGAGAGGAGAGCCGCAGCCACGCCTCATGCACCAGCACCGTGGGAGTCAACGTATGGTTGCCGCGCTCGCCCCGCATATGATGCGCCGCTACGCGCCTCAGCTCGTTAT
>JAICIH010000375.1 GCA_025924475.1 Bryobacteraceae bacterium | reverse complement strand
CGAACTTTGCCGGCGCTTCCGCTGCCCGGTGACGATGCGCGGCGGCGGCACCTCGCAGGCGGGACAAGCGATCGGCGAAGGCATCCAGATCGATACGTCGAAATACTACAACCGCATTTTGGAAGTGAATGCGGAACAGAGGTGGGTGCGCGTGGAGCCAGGTATCGTGCTGGATGAATTGAACGCGCATCTGGCGCCGCACGGATTTCGTTTTGCGCCGGACATTTCGACCTCCAGCCGCGCCACCATCGGCGGCATGATGGCGAACAATTCGAGCGGCGCGCGCAGCGTTGTCTATGGGAAGACGATCGACCATGTACTGGAGCAAACGGTCGGGCTTTCTGACGGCAGTGTTGTAAATTTTCGGGAAATGCCGCGCAGCGAAATTCCCACGGGCGATACGCTCGAGGCCGCCTGCTACCGGCGTGTGCTGGAGTTGGCGTCCACGCACGCGGCGGAAATCGATCGCCGTTATCCGAAAATTTTGCGGCGGGTGAGCGGCTACAACCTGGATGAATTCACCGATATGACGAAGCCGGTGAATCTGGCGAAGATCATGGTCGGCTCGGAAGGAACGCTGGGCGTGGTTCTCGAGGCGAAACTGCGATTGGTGCCTTTGCCTAAAGCCAAAGCCATTCTGGTGATCATGTTTGGCGATCTTTTGGAAGCGCTCGAAGCGGCTCCGGCGATCCTCCGCCATCATCCTTCGGCGATCGAGATCATGGACAAATCGATTCTGGACCATGCCCGCGAAAATCCAGCGCTCGAGCGGATTCGCAACAAGTTCATCGAGGGCGATCCGAAAGCTACTTTGTGCGTGGAATTCTACGCTGATCAAAAAGAGCAGTTGCCGCTGCGGCTCGCCGCCCTGGCGGACGATCTGCGCGCTCGCGGCTTGGGTTATGCGTATCGGCCCGAAACCACGGTCGATCAGGCGCAAATGTGGAGTCTTCGGGAAGCGGCGCTGGGCCTTTCGACGGCGATGAAAGAAGACGCCAAATCGATCGCGTTCGTCGAAGACACTGCTGTCGCACCAGAAAAGCTGCGCGACTACATCGACCGGTTTCTACAAATCGTCCACAGACGCGAAACCACGGCCGGCATTTACGCGCATGCGTCGGTGGGGTGCCTGCATGTAAGGCCCGTGGTCAACATGAAAACGGAAGCGGGCGTTCGCAAATTCGAGCAAATTGCTCAGGAAGTAACGGACCTGGTGCTCGAATTCGGTGGAGCGATATCGGGCGAGCACGGCGACGGGCTGGTGCGCAGCCCGTTTTTACGGCAAATGTTTGGCGATACGCTGTACGAGGCATTCCGTCAGATCAAACAAACATTCGATCCTCTGGGGATTTTCAATCCGGGGAAAATTGTGGATGCGCCGCCGATCACAGCTAACCTCCGCTTTGGCGCGAAGTATCAGACACCGGCGCCCAAAACGTGGTTCGATTATTCGGAATACGGCGGCATGGGCGGCGCGGTCGAAATGTGCAGTGGCGTGGGCGCCTGCCGGAAGAAATTAGCCGGCACCATGTGTCCGTCCTACATGGTGACGCTCGAAGAAGAGCATTCCACGCGCGGCCGCGCGAATGCCCTGCGCCTTGCGATGAACGGGCAATTGGGCGAAGCGGCATTGGAGGACGAGCGAGTTTATGAGGCGCTCGACTTGTGTCTGGAGTGCCGCGCCTGCCGGACCGAATGCCCGGCCGGTGTGGATATGGCATCGCTCAAGAGTGAGTTTCTTGCGAAATACTGGAGCGAACACGGAACACCGTGGCGGGCCCGCGCACTCGGGAATGTCGCCGGCATGGCGGCATGGGGAAGCCGTCTGGCGCCGGTCTCCAACTGGATTGCTTCGCATGCGCTCACTCGGCGGCTGAATGAAAAATTCCTCGACATCGATCGGCGGCGCTCTCTACCTGAATGGAGAAGAGATACTTTTGCGAGCTGGCTGGCAAAGAATAAGCGGCGCCCATCAGCTCGCGGGAACCCGGTAGCGCTGTTCAATGACACATTTACGAATTACTACGAGCCGGAAATCGGAATTGCCGCGCTGGAAATTCTCGAAAAAATGGGGCATAGTGTGGATGTAGTTCAGCCGGGCTGTTGCGGGCGTCCGGCGATTTCACAAGGGTTACTCGGAGTAGCGCGGGCACACGCGTCGCAAGTTATCGAAAATTTATATCCGATTGCCGAGCGCGGCACAAAAATTCTCTTCTGCGAACCGAGCTGCCTGTCGGCAGTCAAAGAAGACGCGCCGTCTCTGTTGAGAGGAGAACAACAGCAAAAAGCCCGGCTTGTGGCGGCGGCTTGCCATCTGTTCGAGGAGTTCGCGGCTTCACTCGATTTGCTTCTACAGCCTGTCAACGGACGAATTTTGTTGCACGGGCATTGTCATCAAAAATCGATGGGGCTGCTGCCGGCTATGCACGCGCTGCTTTCGCGCATTCCGTCGGCCAATGTGGTGGATCTCGACGCCGGCTGCTGCGGCATGGCGGGATCCTTCGGCTATCATAAGCAGCATTTCGAAATTTCATACAAGATCGCGAGCCGGCGATTGCTTCCGGCAGTTCGCTCCATGAGCGAAAACGATATCCTGGTGGCTCCCGGCGTCTCCTGCCGCCATCAGATCCGGGATTTCAGCAACGCGAGAGGCGTTCATCCCGCCGTTCTCATTCGCAGCCTTCTAAAATGACACACCGCGCCGGCCGGCACTTTCTGCAGATACCGGGTCCGACCAACGTTCCCGACCGGATCTTACGAGCTATCGATCGCGCGACCATCGATCACCGCAGCGGCGAGTTTGGTGAGCTCGGCGCGGAATGTTTAACCGGGCTCAAGGCCATCTTCCAAACCGAGAGTCCGGTGATCATTTATCCTTCTTCGGCGACGGGAGCATGGGAGGCGGCACTTGTAAATACTCTCAGCGCCGGTGATCGCGTGCTGGCGTTCGAAACCGGGCACTTCGCCAATCTTTGGGCGAAAGTAGCTTCTAATCTCGGGCTTTGTGTAGATCTGATCCCGGGAGACTGGCGGCGCGGAGTAGACGCCGAGCAAGTTGCCGAGAAACTCGCGGCCGACCGGAATCACGAGATTCAAGCGGTGATGGCGGTCCACAACGAAACGTCGACCGGCGTGAGATCGAATGTGCCAGCCGTGCGGCACGCGCTCAATGAAGCGAAACATCCCGCGCTGTTGATGGTCGATACCGTCTCGTCGCTCGGATCGATCGACTACTGTCACGATGAATGGGGCGTGGATGTGGCGATCGGCGGATCGCAGAAAGGAATGATGCTGCCTCCGGGGCTATCGTTCAATGCCCTCAGTCCGCGCGCCTTGGAGGCCAGTAAGCGCAGCACGCTGCCAAAGAGTTATTGGCGCTGGACGGAGATGCTTGCAAGTAACTCGAAGGGATTCTTTCCGTATACGCCCGCAACCGGTCTGTTATACGGGCTGCGTGAAGCGATCCGAATGCTCCAGGAGGAAGGCCTACCATGCGTCTTTGCACGCCATGCGCGGCTGGCTGAAGCGGCGCGCGTCGCCGCCCGGCAATGGGGTCTCGAAATGGTAGCGCAGAATCCGTCCGAATACAGCAACGTCGTAACGGCGCTGCTTCTGCCGGATGGTTTCGACGAAAAGGCATTGCGATCTTTAATATTGGAAAAGTTAAATATGTCGCTTGGCTCAGGACTTGGCAAACTCGCCGGGCGCGCGTTCCGCATCGGCCATTTGGGAGATTTCAACGAGCTCATGCTGGCAGGAACGCTTGCGGGCGTCGAAATGGGACTCACTCTCGCTGGTGTGCCGCATCGAAAAGGAGGCGTTAATGCCGCGCTGGAATATTTGACACGGCGGCTTGCATGAACTGGAGAGCCTATTTGCCACGGCTGTGCCACGGAATTCTATCGCTGTTCGTTTTATTTTTGCTCGCTGCGCTCGTACGCAAAGCCTGGATGGACTTAGACGTCGCCTGGGACTCGCTCGGTTATCATCTCCCCTTCGCAGGCTTACGCGCCGGAATCATTTCGCCGCAGGAATATCGTCTATCGCGCTTCATGACCGAACGCTATAACGGATTTCCCATACTGGCCGACCTGATACAAGGCATGTTGTGGCGAGTTACTTCGCGCATACAAGCGCCCAATCTCATCGGACTGTTGGGGCTGTTGCCGCTGGTTGTAATCGTCAAGAAGCTATTTCGTGTTCCTCTAACATACTCGTTGATCGCGCTGTGGAGCATCCCAGTCGTGCTGATTCAGAGCACCAGCTCTTATCTCGATCTGTTTTCCAGTTCCTGGTTCGCCGCCATGCTGATGTTGATATGGTCCGCTCTTGCGGCTCCGAATAAGTTTTCGATTGCGAGATTGCTGGGACTATTCGCCTGTTTCGCTGTCGTTCTCAATTCCAAAATGCAACTAGAGCCACAGGCTCTGGCTGCGCTGGGCATTGTTGCAGTGCTGCTTTGGATTGGCCGCAGCCGTTATCCACAGTTGCGCTCCTTTCTCGATCATTCCAGTACCAGGCGCAAGGCGGGAGCGGCCATACTGCTTGTACTGCTATTTGCAATTGCCATTGCCAATCCGGTGAAGAACTCCATCAAGTATCACAATCCAATCTATCCTTTGCCTATTGTCGGCGCGAAAGTAATCGTGCCTGGTGAGTTGGCAGCCAAGCCGGACTATCTGGCGCACTCTTCACAAATATTGCGCTGGCTTCTTTCGACGCTTGAGTACCGCAGCTTCGACGGCCGGCGTCCGCTTTGGACCAACGGCCAGGGCGACCTACCGACGAACTCCCCCGCGATTTTCATGGGCGGCGATTTCGGAGCGGCCGTGTTGTTTAATATCCTCTGGCTCGGCTTCCTGCAGAGCAAAGCAAAGGATCGCCTCGGATGGACGCCGTGCTGGTTTATGGGCGTCCTTACGCTGATCACCGTATTCCTGCCGGGCTCTCCGCAAAGCCGCTACACGATTTATTGGATTCTGTGTCTGGTTTTGCTGAATCTGGCGCTGGTCGTGAACTCTTTTTCCGGAGAGCACGGCAAAGACGCAAGAATTTTGTATGTCGGAGGAATGGCGTGTTTCCTGCTCTTCGTGCTATGCGCTACTGGATTTGTCTACATCCATCGAACGGGTATGACAGCGGAAAGAATCGCTCGGGATGCCGAGAAGCGATTAGCCGCGGCGAATCTGCGCGAAGGCGAGACGGTGTGCATGGTGAACACGAATCCATTTGCCTTGTTCTACGCGCCGATGTTTCAGCCGGAACTACGCGCAAAATTTCACTACAAAATACAGGAAAGATACGATCCAGCGGACTGCGAAGGACTGCGCCCGCTGCCTTGACCGTCAAATGTCCTTGAGCAATTCGTCGATGATCGTCTGCACCGCGATATAGGGGTCCGGACCGTTGCTCCTAACAGCTTCGATCGAGTAGAGCCCCTTGTATCCCACTTCCTTTGAGATCTTGATAGCGTTGGCCTCGCTATATCGCTCGGGGGCGTAATGAGCGTGGCTGCTCCCCGATGAAAGAGGATACATCGCTCGCAGGCCGGCTGCTCTTGTTTCTTCGTCGGGGAAATTGCCGGTATCGGGATTCGCATGAATTCCCGCCGCTTGAATGACTTTGACAATCACTTCCCAGCCGGCGGTCTGCGCGGGAAGTGTATGACCGCGATTTTCCAAGGTCACGAACACATTTCTGGACTTGCCGTAATCGCCAATCGTCTTCAACGTCGCGATTGCCGTTTCCAGCACATCGGGCGCAAGGGTTCCCTGATTCAACATGACGCGAGGACAACCCACCGCGCGGGCAT
>JAICIH010000374.1 GCA_025924475.1 Bryobacteraceae bacterium | reverse complement strand
TATCTATTGGGCCGGTTGTTCTTTTCCGGCGTCGTGGCCGATGCATCCGCCATGGAACAAATCTTTGAAGAAAGCGCACTCGATTGGACCCTGGTACGTCCGCCGGAATTGACCCGTGGGCCGTACACAGGAAAATATCGCGTGCGCGAGGGCCGCCTGCCTCGCTTCGGTTTCCGCATCTCGCGCGCGGATGTCGCGGATTTCATGCTCAATGCAGCCGAGAATCACGTCTCGAGCCGCAAGATCGTGGGCGTTTGCAACTGAGGTAAATATGACCTTCTATTCACTCATTCTGTTCCTTCATGTCACGGCGGTTTTAGCCCTATTCGCCGCGCTGGCCTTCGAGGCGTTGTCTCTGTTCCGCTTGAGGGGCGCCTCCGAAGCGTCGGAAGTCCGTCTTTGGATCGATCCGGTTCCCAAGCTGCCGCTCGCCGCTATGGGCTCGCTGCTCGTCATCTTGTTTTCTGGAATTTATTTGATGGTCCGAATCTCGGCCTTCGATGCGGCTTGGCCAAAAGTAACGGTTGCGGCGCTGCTCTTCATTACGCCCATCGCCGCCATAACCGGCAGGCGAATGCGTGCCATCCGCCAGGCATCCGCTCTGGCGCCGGCGATTGATTCCAAACTGCGCCATCGGCTGCAAGATCCGTTTCTGAAAATTTCGCTCTTCGTCCGCATCGCCGTCATGCTCGGCATCGTTCTCCTCATGAACGCCAAACCCTCTTTGTGGGAATCAATCGGCGTCGTAGCCGTCTCCGCTGCGCTTGGCTTCCTGTTGCCATATTTCATCTCGCGCCGCGCTTAATCCGAACAGCTCGATCTCGCCGGACTATCGTGAAGTTGAGGAGCGAATCCTGTGAACAAGCCAGGCATGGCGCTAGCTACCGGACTAACGCCCACCGAACTGCGCACTCATCTGCAGGACTCTACCGATCCCGACATGCGGCGCAGGCGCGCCATCGTCATTACCTCTTTATTCGGAATGGCCAACATGGGCATCGTCAGCCTGCTGCAGACCGGTATCGTGAGGCACCTGCCAGACCCGCCGCTCGATGCGTTCGATTCCGACAAAGTAAACTCATCGAAAACGGCATACGCGCTCGGAACTCCCGATGGAACGCTCAGCTTCGCTGGCTTCGCCATGAACCTGCCGCTCGCCGGCTTCGGCGGTGTTTCCCGAGCCGAGCGTACGCCTTACGTTCCAATCGCCGCCGCTGTAAAGGCCGGAATCGAGGCCGCCGCGGCAGCTTGGTACTTCTACCAAATGCCGTCCAAAGAGAAAAAATGGTGTGCCTATTGCATTGGAGGAGCAATCGCCAGTGTCACCGTTTTCGCCCTTACCTTGCCTGAGGCCGCAAAGGCGTTCCGGCGCATTCTCATCAAATGAGCTTCGCCTCCACGTTACGCCTCCACGGATTCGACGGGCTGCGGCGCGATCGGATCGAAACACTCCAGGTGAACGTCGGCAAGGTCTGCAATCAGGCTTGTCACCATTGCCACGTGGACGCAGGACCAAAACGAACGGAGAGCATGGCTCGCGCGACCGCCCAACGAGTTCTCGAGCTGCTACGCAATACATCCGGTGTGGAAACCGTGGACATCACGGGTGGTGCGCCGGAGTTAAACGCCAATTTCCGGATGCTGGTGAAAGAAAGCCGGCTTCTGCGGAAGCGCGTCATCGACCGTTGCAATCTCACAATCCTGCTGGAACCGCGGCAAGAGGATCTGCTCGCATTTCTCAGCAGCCAACAGGTACATGTGATCGCAAGCCTGCCCTGTTACACCGCCGAAAACGTAGACAAGCAGCGCGGTCGCGGTGTATTCGAGCGCAGCATCCACGCACTGAAATTGCTGAACCAGGCAGGTTACGGCCGGCCCGGATCGAGCCTGAATCTAGATCTGGTGTTTAATCCCGGAGGAGCGTCCCTGCCTCCTCCGCAGGATGTCCTCGAGCGCCAGTACAAGGAGCGCTTATGGCAAGACTTCGGCATCGAATTCGGCCGTCTGCTCACCATTACCAATATGCCCATCCACCGCTTTTCCGAATACCTCGTGCAAATCGGGAAGCTGGAGCAATACAACACGTTATTGTCCGGCAGTTTCAATCCGAATACGGTTGAGCGCGTGATGTGCCGCGAGCTGATTAGCGTCTCCTGGGATGGCCGCCTGTATGACTGCGATTTCAATCAAATGCTGGAAATCCCAAATGCCCGGCGCCTCTCCATCTGGGATATCGATTCCTTCGATTCTCTGGCCCGCGACGGGATTCAAGTCGGCGATCACTGCTTCGGTTGTACCGCCGGTACAGGATCGAGCTGTGGCGGCCAACTGAGTGGAGCGGGATTGCATTGACCCCAATGAGTCGCAACGCAGTACAAAAGCGCATCTCGGAACATCATCCGAACGTCCGGAACCTGTAAATCGTCTCGATTCCGAATCGCTTCGCTGAGGTATGTGCATTCGAACGTCTGATCGATATTCATATGCGGAAAGAACTGGCTCAAGCTCTGCCACATTTGTTTTCTGGATGCAGTGGAAAGAATATTGGCGGCTCTGCTCTCGAACTCCTCCTCGCTAAGAATTTCAGGTCTCTGAGCGAATCCGAGCACGTCAAAGGTCATCTCGAATAGTTTGCCGACCGTGAGCGAATTCTGCGGCCCGGCGCAGATGTGAACAATTCGCCCCGGCTCCCATCGCTCTGCGAACAGGAAATCGAAAACACGCGCCGCCCAATCCGACGCGATCAGATCGATCTTTGCATTGGGAAGAGCGGGAATCGCCTGCAGTGGATTGACCGCGGCTAGCCGTAACAGTTGATGAAAGTAGTTGAACTGAGAAACGCGGGCGGCGCCGCAGTCATACACCATCGTGCTGAAGCGGTAAATCGTCGCTGGGATCGTGGGCATAGCGCGCAATACCGCCCGTTCCGCTTCGAACTTCGTTTGTTGATACGGATTAAAGAAGCAACCGGGCTGTGTGGCTTGCTCGCTGATATATCCCGGCTTTCCTCCAGCCACGTAGACCGTGCTCATGTGCGCGAATTTCGCTAACTTCGGACACCGCGCGGCAAAACGAAGCAGGTTCTCCGTTCCAACAACGTTTACCTGCCGCGATTCTTCCAGCGAGACGTTGAAACGAATATCCGCCGCGCAGTGAATAACGGCATGCGCCCGCTCTGCCACCGCACAGTAAGTATCGCGAGCTAATCCCAAATCCGCAGCGCAAAGGTCTACTTCCACCGTGCCGATTCCTAGCGCTTCGAGTTCGCTAACATCGCGCCCGCGGCGAACCAGCGCCACAATTTGGTTCGCTCCATGCCGCTGTATCAGGTGAGTAAGGCAAGCGCCTCCGAGCAAGCCTGTTGCGCCGGTAAGCAAAATGGAGGAGTGGAGCATGTGCCGTTGGTAACCGGGATCCCTATTTGCATTTTCGCCAAGCCTCCCATCCCGGGCCGGGTGAAGACCCGTTTGGCGCAATCGATCGGCCCAGCCCAGGCTGCCAAACTCGCTACGGCCATGTTGCGCGACGTGTGGTCTGTTGTGCGAACCCTAGCGGAAGCGGTGCCGGTGCTCGCTGCCGCCGAAGCCGGCAGCTTCGGCATCGATGTTCCGGCGGAAAGAATCTGGCTCCAGCAATCCGGCGATCTTGGATTGCGAATCGAGTGCATTCTGCGGCGTGGTCTCGAAACCGCCCGGGCCGCTATTGCCTTAGGTGCAGACACGCCTCTCGTGACATCGGCTCACCTGATCCAGGCAATCGATTGTTTGAAATCGGGAGATGCGGTTATCGGGCCATGCGATGACGGCGGTTTCTATCTCTTGGGAATGCGCTGCTGCCCGCCAAGCCTGCTTGCCGGTATAAATTGGAGCACGGAGCACACTCTCCGCGAAACCGAACTTCGCCTTCGTGCGCACGGAATGAATGCCGCCCGGATTTCCACCGTATTCGATGTCGATAACGTCGCGGATCTGCAGCGGCTGTGCAGCGAGCTGCGGAAATTACCGTCCGAGGTCGCGCCGCAAACCCGTCAGTGGCTCGACGAAACTACATGGTCAGCATCATAGTCCCCGCGCTGAACGAAGCGTCGCATATCGCTAGCACGCTGCGCGCGTTGCAGGCCCTGGAAGGCGAGAAGGAAATACTCGTCGTGGATGGTGGCAGCGAGGATTGCACCGTGGAGGTGGCCAACGCAGCCGGAGTGAGAGTATTGCAAAGCGCTCGTGGCCGGGGCGCACAGCAGCATGCGGGAGCCCTCCAGTCCCGCGGCAACATTCTCTGGTTTGTACACGCCGACACGATCCCTCCGCCAAACGCCATTTCCGATATTGTGAACGCGTTGCACGATAGTTCGACCGTTGGCGGCAACTTTGGACTCCTCTTCGATGGCGGCTCTCGCGCCGCCCGGCAGCTTACCGGCATTTATCCCGCGCTCCGCCGGTTGAATCTGTGCTATGGAGACTCGGGCATTTTCGTTCGCCGGACGACCTACGATGCCGTCGGCGGCTTTCGTGCATTCGCGCTCTTTGAAGATCTGGATTTGTTGCGGCGGCTTCGCAAGGCGGGATGCTTCGTGCATCTCGACACCCGCATTGTGACTTCGTCGCGGCGCTTTGAAAACAGAAATTTTGCCGTGATGTGGATACGTTGGACCACCCTGCAGCTTTTGTATTGGGCAGGCGTTTCTCCGAACCTGCTCGCCCGGTGGTACCGTCACACGCGCCGGTCCGGCGCGTAACTGAGCCGCGACCGCCAGGGAGCGGTTTCAATATGCAAAGGTCACGAACTTAGCCCTTATTGCAGCTCGTCCAGCGACTGCCGGACCGGCGCTCCAGCGTAAGCGGGCGGTTTCCCTGGAACATGAAACGGAAGCGCCAGCGCCTCGAGCGCCGTAGTTTCCGAAGTGCCGAGGAATCCCGGAACACCGAGAGTAAGGGTGGACTGTGGCGTTTCAGTCCGCAGCGTCGAGTGCAGCCAATCCCAGACGGTCAGCCCACTCGACCAGTTGGAATTCACCTCCTCGGGCGCGATGGAGTGATGGATGCCGTGAAGCCGCGGCGTCATGATGAAGCGAGCCAGTATCCGCTCCCACGCAACCGGCAGGCGCACATTTGAATGGTGAAAAAGAATATTGAGAAATAGGAAAACTTGCCATACCGCGACCGTCATCGGCGACGCGCCAATCGCAACAATCTGCGCTGCACGGTAGCCGACAGAGATCGCGATCTCACCGAAATGAAAGCGCAGAGCCGTAGTGGCGTCCATCTCTTGATCGATATGGTGTACCTGATGAAACCGCCAAAGCAGCGGAACCCGGTGTGTCAGGTAATGCCACCAGTAAAGGGTGTAATCCAGCAGTAGAATACCCGCGATCATGGCGGCCACCCGCGGTAAATGCAGCAGCGGAAGCAGACCCCACGCCTTCTCTTGTGTAAGTTCCGCCAACCCCAGCGCCACCGGCATCTCCAACGTCTGCATGATAGCCCCTGCCGGACCCGCGATCGCAAGATTGCGCGCATCACGCCGCAACTTATTCCGCCGAACCGATCGCAGGACATGGCGCCGTTCGAACCAGACCAGCCCACCGATCCAAACGCCGATAATGACGGCGCGCACCGAATTGGAAATAGGATTACTCACAGCCTCCCCAACTAGATCCGAATTTCTCGCCGCATTGTACTACTACATCTCAAATTCTTTGCTGCTTGCGACGATTTCAATTTCGCAAGTCATTGATCTGAAACTGAGCCGCGACCACCAGGGAGCGGTAACGTTCGCTCCTGAAGCCGCACGGCGCGTTTGGTTGCGGCTAGCCTG